>CAYTAQ010000137.1:0-8553 GCA_964435695.1 uncultured Desulfobacterales bacterium
TTAATCTTCCGCTTCTTACTGGAAGTTATGCTGCATAGTCTCAATCAGTGCCGTCAGGGTACGGTTGACCGGCGCTTCTATTCCCAGCCTTTCTGATTCGCGTACCACAAATCCGTTGATGGCGTCAATCTCCGTCCGCCGGTGATGGTCCACGTCCTGCCCCATGGAAGATCGATTGCCGGCTGTCATTTCGGCAATGTCAAATACATGGGCAACGACATGGTTCCGGACGCCGACCCCCTTTGCATTTGCAAGGACAACTGCCTCCTCCACCGCCGCCCGTGCAAGGGTCTTCGTAACCGGCAAATCCAACAACTGGCCGTTTTTGATTCCGGTCAATGCCGTGATGGCATTGATACCGACATTCACCAGGAGTTTGTCCCACACCACGTCCCTTATGTTTCCGGAAACCTTCGTTTCAATGCCCGCCCTGTTAAAAAGATCGGCAATCTTTTCTGTCACAACCGAATCACTGTTATACCAGAAACCGATGGTTGTCGGGCCTTTGCCTGCATGACGAATTTTTCCCGGACCAAGCAGCGTCGCGCCGTGGGACGTCGTGCCGGCAATTATTTTTGACGACGACACCACCTCCGCGATTTGGTCGACATTTCCCATCCCGTTTTGAAGTGTTAATACATACCCGGTTTCGCCGATGAGTCTTTGGGCGGTCTGGGCGGCTTTTAATGTATGCATTGATTTTACGAATAAAATCACAAGTGCTGTTTCCTGAATATCGTCGGTCGTTGTGACCGCCTTGACACGAATCTTTCGCTCACGGCCATTCCGTTCGATATGCAGCCCCTCCGCATTCATGGCATGAACATGTTCCTGCCAAACATCCAGCAGGCACACTTCAGAACCCGATTCCGCCAGTAAACCTCCGAAAAGACTCCCCATGGCCCCTGCACCAACAACGGTTATTTTCATAGTTCCTCCAGAAAGATTCAATGGATTGATCAGTGTCAAGTTCCAGAATTTTGCTAAATATCGTTTTATCTAATTTTTCAACAGACTGCCCGACAACCGGTAAAAAGTCGTCATCCCGGACGAATCTCGCCCAATGGCGAGATGATACCCGGCATCCAGGGCAAGTCAATAATTTCAGTTTGAGTAATTATTCCATCCAGTTTCTGGATCCCGGCTCGCGTCCCACGATTTATCAAGGCCCATGCCAAATCGCGGGACTTGACCGGGATGACGAGTTACGAGACAGCCTCTCAATTGGCAATTATCAATTGTAAAGTTCCCCCATCCCATCTACCCTGCGAAACATCCTTCACTTGAATCCTCGACCCCTGGAACCCTTGAACCCTCCTTGTACAACCAACACGCTACATAATGCCCGGGACTCACTTCAACCAGCCGGGGGCGTTCGATCCTGCACCGGTCAAAACAGGAATTGCATCGCGCATGAAATACACACCCCACCGGCGGATCCGTGGGGCTGGGAACATCGCCCTCCAGAAAAACAGGCGGCCTGGATTTATATGGATCCGGCAGTGGAACAGCCGATAAAAGTGCTCTCGTATAAGGGTGACGGGAATCCTTGCTGAATGCTGTTGCCGGGGCCGTCTCGATAATGACGCCCAGGTACATGACGGCAATGCGGTCGCACATGTATTCCACAACATTCAGGTCATGAGAAATAAAAATATAAGCGAGATGAAATTCACGCTTAAGATCATCCAGGAGATTGATGATCTGAGCTTGTATGGATACATCGAGTGCACTGACAGGCTCGTCCGCAACAATCAGCCTTGGCTGAACACTCAATGCTCTGGCGATTCCGATACGCTGCCGTTGCCCGCCGGAAAACTCATGAGGGTATCTGCCGAGATCCGCTGCCTGTAAACCGACTTTTTCAATCAGTTGTACGGCTGCATCCTGTTTTTTTTGTTTGGTGAGCTTTTGAAACGCACATAACGGTTCCGTCACAATGGAGGACACCTTCATTCGCGGATCAAGGCTGGAATACGGATCCTGAAAAATAATTTGAATCTGTTTTCTCAAAGGTCGCATCTGTGTCCGGTTCAGCTGTGTGATATCCTCGCCATTGAATCTTATTTGCCCGGACGAGGGTTCCAGCAATCGAAGGATGAGCATTCCCATGGTGGTTTTCCCGCATCCGGATTCACCAACGACTCCAAAACTCTCACCTTTCCGGACCTGGAAGCTTACGCCATCCAGCGCTTTTATCCAGGCTTTGGGCTTAGAAAATAGTCCACCCCCCTGTGGAAAGTGTTTTACAAGGTTATGGACTTCAAGCAGGTTATCTTCCGGCATAAGATGCTCATCTCTGTTCAAATCTCAAACCAATAGCAATGATATTTTAAATCTGACAGTCAATGTGTCATAATAATATGTTTAAATTGGAGTATTGGAGTACTGGAATAATGGAATGATGAAAGAAGAGCAAGGGGAGATTGGACATTGGTATAATGGTTCGTCAAAACGGTTCTTCCCATAATCCAACACTCCATCAGTACTCCAGCTCTTTATCTGTTCCGCCAGCAGCGAACCAGCCTGTTTTCATCGATCGCCTCAAGCGTTGGCTGCCGTTTTCTGCACCTATCGAATGCTTCCGGGCATCGATCCGAAAATTTGCACCCCCTGGTTTTCTGTAGAAATGAGGGAACCGTTCCCTTTATCTCGTACAATCGACGTCTGCATCCTTTTACCCGACTGCCCAGCTTCGGTATCGATTTCAGCAAACCCTTTGTATACGGGTGAAACGGCCGGTCAAATATGTCCTGAACAGCTGCAATCTCCATAATCTGTCCCGCATACATGACCACCACGCGCCTTACCATCTGTGCAATCACACCCATATCATGGGTAATGAGGAGCAAGGACATGCCCAAATCCTCCTTGAGCTGTGCCATCAGGCAAAGGATCTGGGATTGAATGCTCACATCCAGTGCGGTCGTCGGCTCATCTGCAATCAAAAGGTCAGGTTGGCATATCATGGCCATGGCAATCATGACACGCTGACGCATACCCCCGGACAATTGATGCGGATAATCTTTCAATCGTTTTCCAACGTCCGGAATTTTCACACGATCCAGCCATTCCGCTGCAATCGTATACGCCGCCGACCAGGCCAGCTTCCGGTGATTCACAAGGGGCTCAGCCACCTGTCTGCCAATCGTCAAGACCGGATTCAACGAGGTCATGGGCTCCTGAAATATCATTGAAATTTCTTTTCCCCGAATGTTCCGCAGTGCGTCCGGGTCCAGCTTCAATAAATCCCGGTTTTTGAAAAATATGCTGCCGGATTCGATTTTTCCGGGGGGAATATCAATCAAACCAAGAATACTCATGGCCGTGACGCTCTTCCCGCAACCGGATTCTCCCACGATGCCCAGGCTGTCCCCTGCATCCAGTGAGAAATCGACATGGTCCACCGCCGTGCCGACACCGAGCGCTGTATGGAAATTAACGGATAGATCCTCGATTTTCAAAAGGGGTCTTCTCACGATCAAGCTCCGGGAAAGAGATAATGCAGGGCGGTTAAGGCGTATATGTCGGCAATGGCTTTGAGCTGCTCAATATCAACCCATTCATCTGTCTGATGGGGAACATCGCGGTCGCCCGCTCCCATCGTAACAATTGGAATCTGCTTGAAAGCCCATAAAAATGTGCCGTCCGTTGCGCCGGGAACGCCGGCATAATGCGGTTCCGCCCCACATCTTCTGCGTGTCGCCCAATCAGCGGATTTGACGATGGGATCATTTTTATCTGTTTCAGTACACGGTCGATCCGTAAGAAACTCCACGCGCATCTTGATATCGCGCTCCCTGCTTATCTGAAGCGTCCGGTCGTACGCCTGAGAGAAATCCCGCACCTGTTCTTCAACATCCGTGTTGAGCTTTTGTAAATCATTTCGGATCTTGTCGTGTGCTTGCCCTGGAATGGTACGAATATCCACCAGTAATTGGGCTTCCCCCGGCATGACGTTCAACTGAGACGGACCGGCTGACGGCGCCTGAATCACGGTAGGGGTAAAACTGGGCCATCCTAAATATTCATCTCGGCCGAAATCTCTCACAGCATCCAGTTCCAAACGATGCAAGCCGTTTATTAATTGAGCGATGGCCGGTGCGGTATTCATACCCGTTAAAGGCATCGCCCCGTGACTCATGTGCCCGGAAATGGAATAGCGGGCCCGTATGGCCCCTTTCTGGGAAGTACAGATTTTGCCGTCTTGAGGTTCGCAGATCACCGCGGCGCTGACTGTGTCGGCATATCCTTTTTTTATAAAATCAAGGACGCCTGCCATCTGCCCTTCTTCATCACACAAAACGCCACCAATGATACTCCCGGACAGTTCGACAGCAGACTGCTTCAACGCTTGCATGGCGATAAGCATGGCGGCAAGGTTCCCCTTGGTATCATTGGTGCCGCGGCCATACATACGCCCGTCCACAATTTCAGCGCCAAATGGATCGTATTTCCAGGCGAGCGTATCCCCCGCTGTCACAACATCCGTATGGCCTTCGAACATGAGCGTCCGGTCACCAGCGCCTGGGTTCCATGTAATGATGACATTCGACCTGCCCGGTACCACTTGATCCATATGGGCCTTAAAACCCCGACGCGCAGCCCACGAAGCCACATAATCGGCAACCGGCTGCTCACCGGTGCCGGATGCAGGATCCCACACAGAATTAATCTGAACCAGTTCCGCTGTCAGTTTGATCAACGAATCGTAATCCACTACGTTGAGAACTTTGCGGACAATATCATCAGGTATCACGTTCTATCTCCTCCGCATATAAATTATATTTTTCAGGCATACACTCCATCACTCCAATACTCCAACGCTCCATCATTCCTAAGCATTTTAGTTCATGCCATCCTTGGATCCAGTATGTCCCTGAGACCGTCTCCCAGCAAATTGAATCCGAGTACGGCCCAACCAATGGCAAGCCCCGGAAAAATCGACATCCACGGGGACAGCTCCATAAATGTCTGCGCTTCATACAGCATGCGCCCCCATGACGGATAAGGGGGCTGCGTGCCCATTCCGAGATAACTCAAACCCGCTTCCGCCAAAATGGCGACGGCAAATTGGATGGTTCCCTGGATGATTAAAGGGGACAAAAGATTCGGCAGTATATGCCGCCACGTGATGCGCCATTCATCTACACCGCCGGACCGGGCGGCGATAACAAAGTCTCTTTCCCACAGGGTCATGGCAATTGCCCTGGTAAGCCGGGAAAAAACAGGAATATAAAAAATACCGATAGCCAGCATCACATTGACAATGGACGGTCCCAGAACGGAAGTGATGAGAATGGCGGTCAGCACCGCCGGGAAGCCGAACAACAGGTCTGAAAATCGCATGATGGATTCATCGATCCACCTCCCGAAATACGCAGCCAACAATCCCAAACAGACCCCCAGACCCATGCCGATGGCCACCGTTACAAGACCGACAATGATCGAATTGACAGCCCCGACCATCACCCGCGACAGCATATCACGGCCATACTGATCCGTCCCCAGCGGATGATGAATTGAAGGCGGCGTCAATCGATTGCGGGGATCCATGACATTGGCGTCATAGGGTGTCCAGACCATACTCACAACCGCCATTACAACAATGATGATTGAGAGCAGAAACCCTAAGGCAAAATTAAGATTTTTGAAATATTTTTTCATCACGCCAGTCTGACCCTGGGATCGATGGCTGCATAGGAAATGTCTACGATGAAATTAACAATGACCACGGCTGCAGCCATAAACAGAACGACCTCCCGGACAACGGGCAAATCACGCTGCCCGATGGCCTGAAATACCAGCCTCCCGAGACCCGGCAGGGAGTAGACATTCTCGATGATAATCGCACCTGCCAGAAGCTGTCCTATCTGAAGGCCGAGAATCGTGAGCACGGGAATCAGCGCGTTTCTGAATGCATGCACATATATCACCATTCGTTCAGACAACCCTTTTGCCCGGGCGGTACGCACATAATCTTCTTTGAGCACTTCGAGCATGGATGAGCGGGTAACCCGGGCCAGAATGGCGGCACGAATGATCCCCAATGCAAACGCAGGCAGAATCAACGACTTGAAAGATTTCCAAACGTCCTCAGACCATCCCGGAAAACCGCCTGCAGGAAAAATTTGCCATTGAACGGAAAACACAAGGATCAGCAGAATACCCAGCCAAAATTCCGGCGTTGCCAGTCCGGCCTGTGAAAAGGCCATAACCGCCATGTCGCCGGGTTGATTCCGGTGACGCGCCGCATAGATACCGAGAGGGATGGAAACGGCTGTTGCAAAAATCATGGCCATCAGCGCCAGCGGGCCGGTGACCGCCAGTCTTGAAATGATCAGCTCATAGACAGGGATATCGTAATTAATGGAGCGGCTGCCATGCCCGGTCATCAGCCCCCCGATCCAGCTCACATACTGAACCGAGAAGGGTTGATCGATTCCCAGTTCCGCTCTTAAATTGGCAAGTGTTTCCGGTGTCGCATGAATACCCAGAATGATTTGAGCCGGATCCCCGGGGAGCACGAACAAAACTGTGAATACCGTAATCGAGACCAGGAATAAGAGGATCAGGAGCGTAATCGATTTTTTTACGAGATAGCGAAGCATAACATCATCATATGGAGCGGTTAGGAAAAGAATTTTTAATCACGAAAACACAAAAGGATGAAAACGCGAAATTGAACGTTCAACATTCAACGTCCAACGTCGAAGATTGATGTCGCTGCGCTCCTCCATTCCCTAAACAGGCAATCAGCTTGGAACTCAGAGACTTTAAAAACGATAGGATTCCTCCTTGAATGTTGGATGTTGGACGTTCATCTTTTCAGAATTATGCAAGTAAGGAATTCTATCTTTTTACAAATCCCCCTAAATCCCCCTTTTTCAAAGGGGGACTTGAGTTGATATTTCAATCGTTACACCATAATCAGACTGCACCTGTGAAAAAACCCTCCACCAGCTTAGGGCCGGTCGCGTTTCCCCCTTTGAAAAAGGGGGGTCAGGGGGGATTTCCATACTTCATCATTGAATATTGTATATTCATTATTCAACATTCGTATTTTATTTTTACCGGATGGTAGAACTTGCTCAGTTCCTCCACCAGAACGGAGGATCTAAATCGAAACGAAAGCCTCTACTTTTGCCGCCAGACCTCGGTGCAATCCAGCGCAACCGTAGGATAATTCTGCCACCACCCCATGACATCCGCCTTCATGGCAGGCAGGCCGGAAGCCGAAAAAAGAAAGCCGTTCACGGCATCTTCCGCAATGATCTTCTGACATCTGCCGAACCATTCTGCCTTTTCTTTCTCGTTCCGTGCTTTGAGCGCCCGCGAATAGGCATCTCTGAATTCCTGAGAGTCGTACTGGAAGTAGTAATCCGGGTTGGCGTAGATGCCGATATCCCATGCTTCAACATGCCCGATCATGGTGAGCTGATATTCCTTTTTTTTGAAAACCCTGTCGATCCACTGCCCCCACTCGATGATTTCAATCTTGAGGCGGATATTCACTTTCCTGAGCATGTCGGCAATGACCTCACCGGCCCGTTTTGAATAACTGTAAATAGCCGGCAGCTTAATGGTTGCATCGAAGCCATCTGGATATCCCGCCTCGGCAAGCAGTGCCTTTGCTTTTTCCACATTATAGGGAAACAAGCCTGTCAAATCCTCGTAATACGGCGTCGATGGAGACCAGTGGGATCCGATGGGCGTTCCATAGCCGAACATAACCAGCTCAACAACGGCTTTTCGATCGATGGCGTATGCCATGGCCTGGCGTACTTTCCTGTTGTTAAACGGTTCGGCCTTGTTGTTGGTAGACATGATGACTTCGCCGGTGGTGGTGCCGGCATACACCTTGAACCGTTCATCCCTTGACAAGGTCATGGCCGACTCCGGCGCAGCGATATAACCGATTACATCGATGTCGCCTGCTTTGAGGGCCGCAATCTGGGCACTTGCGTCACTGATAAACTTAAACGTCACCTTATCCAGATACGGCAATTCAGAGTTTCGATAGGCCTTGAATCGCTCCATTTCGACCCGATCCCCCCGTACCCACCGGACGAATTGAAACGGTCCGGTGCCGATGGGATCCGATTTGGTATTTTCAAACCCCTTCATGGGCAGCATGACGGCATCCCCTTCAGCCAAATGCGCAATGAACAGCGCATCCACTTCCTTGAGGACAATTTCCAGCGTATGGTCATCCAAGGCGTTGATGCTTAGAATTCCCCTGAAATATTCAGGATGCGGGTTGACGGTCTTTTCAGACATGGCCCGTTCAAGGTTCCACTTGGCAACCGCTGCATTGAAAACTTCATTATTGTGAAATTGAACATTGCGGTGGAGGTAAAACGTGTATGTGAGGCCGTCGGGCGATACCGACCATTGCCTGGCAAGTCCGGGTATGAAGCTTCCATCGCGGTCAACTTTTATCAGACCTTCAAAGATATTGGCGTATACGACCCTGTCAATGGCAGCGGCGGTATTGCCCGTTGGGTCCAGTCCGGGGGGCTCCGCCGGCTGGCACACAATAAGGGTGCCGCC
>CAYTAQ010000137.1:8653-10796 GCA_964435695.1 uncultured Desulfobacterales bacterium
GTTTCGGCAGCTAAAATACCTCGGATAATCGCCCTTGCCACGCAGTTTGAGGCTGCATGTCCGATTTCATTGATGGCTTGGGCATATGCGCCTGCAAAAACACCCGGCGTAACAGGCATTTCTGCTTTCCCGGTCCCAATACAGAAAATTGTATCCCCATCAAACATGGTATGGGACGGTCTTATCGCTCTTGCAAGACCATCATGCGCCATTTGCGCCAGTTTTTGAGCCTGTACCTTGGTGAGAATTGCATCGGTTGCCACAATACCGATGGTTGTATTCTTCGCAGGTGCTTGCTCAAGGGAAGACGGCAAGCGAACCTTTCTTTTTCCCTGTCCACCGAACTCTCTGCCGACTTCCAGTCTCGATTCCCATAGTTCGCCGGTTTCAGGATTTACGACGGAGCCGAGAGAATTAACGGCAATCATCGCCGCCACCGTAATTCCCGTATCCATGACCAGGCTCGCCGTTCCCACGCCCCCTTTAAGCATTCCGCACACAGCGCCGGTTCCTGCTCCAAAACACCCCATGGGAACCGGTCCGTCATGCGCGGCTTCGCAAGCCTGCCACCCCCAGTCATATCCGATGGGGGGGATAAAATCGCTTCCACGGCCCAGATCAAAGAGAACGGCCGCCGGCACAATCGGTGCAACATGGGTTTCATCCAGAGGATACCCAATACCCCTTTTTGACAGCCACCGAACCACGCCATCCGCAGCCGCAAGACCATATACGGACCCTCCTGATAAAACAATCGCCTGGACCTTATCAACCAGGTTCAGCGGCTCCAGCAAATCGGTTTCCCGGGTTCCGGGTGCTGCTCCGCGAACATCCACACCGGCAACAGCGCCCTCCGCGCAGATCATAACGGTCACGCCGCTGGCAGCTTCCTTGTCCGTATAGTGCCCGACGATGAGCCCGGCAACATCCGTCAATGAATTGTATTGGCCTTGGGTGGACATATGTTGTGTTTCGGGTTTCGGGTTACGGGTTTCGGGTTTGGTGTTTCGGGTGTCAGATTGTTTTCCTGAAACCTGATATCTGAAACCGCCTGTGATCAATTTCTATTGACAACGCTTCTCTTTAACCATATTTTTTAATCCCCTAACCCAACCCATTTATGATTTATGGGGATTGCTATGAGAAAATATCGCTTATATTTTATCTGCCATACGCTGGTCGTGTTGCTTTTTATCATCGAATTTACGGGGTGTGTCCATTACCAGGGTGACGGATCGATCAATATGATCATCGCCACCTCTGAAGCCTTTAAAGCCTTTGACGGCGAATACGAAAACACCCCTTATTTTAAAAATCACAAACCTGAATCTATTGCCGTCCTACCATTTTCTTTCCCTGATGAAAAGCTTTTTGCGATGGAGAGCAAATTTGACCGCCCCGAGGAAATTGTACGAAGAGGGTTGTACAACCATATCAGCTCCCTCCCCTTCAAGGACCTGGAGATATTCAATGTCGATACGCAATTACAGAATGCCGGTATCCGGGATACTGAGACACTTTATAAACTTATTGCTGAAAACCCCAGGAAATTAAAGAGCCTGTTGGGTGTAGACGCTGTGGTCACAGGTGATGTCACCCATTTCGACAAAATCTATGTGGGTGTTTATTCACAAGTTGCCGTCGGGTGTGAAGTAAAAATGTGGGATCTCGAAACCGGACGTCTGCTGTGGCGCGCCAAACACGTCAGCCGGGCACATGCAGGCGGTATTTCACTCAACCCCATCGGATTGCTGTTGTCTGCTATGGCTTCTGTCTGGAATCTGCGTGATACGGAACTGCTCAGCCAGACGGACGAACTGTTTCGGGAAATCGTTTCCACCATTGAAGTGCCTTCACCCATGACGGTATCACGCAAATCGAAAACCACCATCGACCTGTTTGCCGTCATGAACGCCGAAAACCCGTTTACCGCAGGTCAAGCCATTTCATTCCGGCTGATCGCGGATGCAAACTGCAGGGCATATGTCGATCTGGTAAATTACAAAAGCGCCATCGATCTGCAACCTCTCTCGCCTTCTATGAAACTGGCTATCAAGTCCGATATCATGGCGTCAATCCGGCGCCGTTATGAAGAAGCGGGTCAAAAACTATCACCGGAGATGATGGTGGAAGTGGAAAAAGG
>CAYTAQ010000138.1:0-10638 GCA_964435695.1 uncultured Desulfobacterales bacterium
TTTTCGCCGGAAAGACGAAAACAACTGCTGATTATAGTAGGTTTGGTTATAACCCCATTTGAAGAGGCAATCAGAGGCGATATTCAAACCACAGTCGTCTTGTCGGTCGTTATGCTCCTGCTGGGGTTCGGTGGGTTCGTATCGTTATTCTGGATGCACAGCTACCGCACTGCCAAGAAGTCGTTGCAGGATACCAGTGCGTTTGCCGATGAAGTGGTCAGCCATCTGCCGGTGGGTCTGATAGCCACCGACCGCTCGGGAAAAATCACATTTTTCAACGAAGCTGCTGAAAAAATAACCGATTTGAAAAAATCAACAGCCCAAAATCAAACACCGGATACAATCCTGCCCGAAGGGCTGTGTGGTGTGCAGAGAAGCCTTAATCATGGCGTAGCGGTTTCAGAGCAAGAAATGGAATGCCTGTTCGCAGGAAACAGGAGGGTGCCGGTGAGTGTCAGTGCCACCCGTATCACCAATGACGCGGGGGAGTTTGTAGGACAGGTGGTGATTTTGAGGGACTTGAGTGAAATCCGCCGACTTCAGGATGAAATTCGGCGGCAGGAGAAATTAGCTGCTATGGGCGGATTGGCCGCCGGCGTAGCGCACGAAGTCAGAAATCCATTGAGTTCCATCAAGGCCCTGGCCACTTTTTTTTCAGGACAATTTGCCGACGGCAGCGATGGCAAAGAGGCGGCTGGTGTCATGGTGCAGGAAGTGGATCGCCTCAATCGGGTAATAACCGAACTGTTGGATTTTTCCCGACCCAGTGATCTGAGCAGAGAGCCGAGCGATATCGGTGGACTGATTGCCCGTTCAATAAAACTGATCCAGCAAGATGCAAGCAATAAAAACATCGAGATTAAAATCGACACGGCCGATGATCTATGCCCTGTATGGATAGACTCCGACCGGCTTGCCCAATGTTTGCTTAACCTTTATATCAATGCCATTCAGGCCATGGAAAACGGCGGATCTCTGACGGTGCAATGTTCTTCAGGTGAGGCGGGGCATGTCAAAATTGTCGTGAGGGATACAGGTCGTGGAATTGCGCCGGAGGATCTCAATAAAATTTTCGATCCTTACTTTACGACCAAGAAAAAGGGAACCGGCCTGGGATTGGCGATTGTCTATAAAATTATCGATACCCACAAGGGAAGAATAGAGGTTGAAAGCACGATGGGGCAAGGCACTGTGTTTACTATAACAATTCCCTGCTATTCTGAAGATACCAAGCGAGGTAATGATGACATCACCCAACACAAGCAAAATTTTAATCGTAGATGACGACCCCGGTCATCTGGCCTCGGTAAAGATGATTATACGGAGCTGGGGCTATTATGTAGAAACTGCCGATGATGGGGATGCTGCTGTCGGCATGGTTAAATCCGAGCCCATTGATCTTATCCTCATGGACGTGCGCATGACAAACATGAGCGGTATTGAGGCCTTGAAGCAAATCAAGGCGTACAATCCGGCAATTCCGGTGATTATTATGACCGCCTATTCATCGGTAGGATCAGCCGTTGAGGCACTGAAGTCGGGCGCCTACGATTATCTGATCAAGCCCCTGGATTTCGAAGTCCTGAAGCTTACCATGGAAAGGGCCAGTGAGCATGTCGGGTTGAAAGAAGAAAACAGAGCATTAAAAGCGCATCTGAGAGCAGATTATGACTTGGCCAACATTATTGGCAGAAGTCAATCCATGACAAAGCTGCTGGACATGATGTCCATGGTTGCACCGTCCGAAGCCACCGTGTTGATCACCGGCGAAAGCGGTACCGGCAAAGAACTGATTGCCCGCTCGCTGCACTTCAACAGTCCGCGCAGAGAAAAACCACTGGTGGTGGTCAATTGTGCGGCCATTACGGAAACGCTGCTGGAGTCGGAGCTTTTCGGACATGAAAGAGGCGCATTTACCGGTGCAGACAAACGCCGTAAAGGCCGCTTTGAGCACGCTGATCAGGGTACGATTTTTCTGGATGAAATCGGTGAAATGTCGTCGTCCATGCAGGCCAAGCTGCTGAGGGTGCTTCAGGAAAGAGAAATTCAGCGTGTCGGCGGAGAAGAAACAATTCAGGTGGATGTGAGGGTTATTGCGGCCACCAACCGCGAGCTGGAATCCGAAGTCACCCAAGGGCGATTTCGTGAAGATCTTTTCTATCGCTTGAACGTGATGCCGTTAAGTGTGCCGCCGCTGAGAGATCGGCAGGAGGATATCCCCCTGCTGGCCCAGCATTTTCTTAAACAATTCGCTGAAAAAAACCGTAAAACCGTGAAGGGTTTTGTTCCGTTAGCCATGGACATGTTGGTCAATTACGATTGGCCCGGAAACGTGAGGGAACTGGAGAACGCCGTAGAACGTGCGGTGATTCTGTTGACGGGTGAATATATTACCGAGAAGCAGTTGCCTTTAAACGTCACTGAAAAATATTCCGAACTGGAGACCACACCAACACCTGCAGAACCTATGATGGATGGTACACGTTCGTTGGAAGATATTGAGAAAGAGGCAATTCTGGCAACCTTAAAGGCCAGTGGAGGGAATAAAGCCGAAGCGTCCCGTCGTTTGGGAATCACTAGAAAAACCCTTCACAATAAGCTGAAACACTACGGTTTAGCCTGAAATAGTTGGTTCATTTCAAATACAAAATCACATCTGCCTTATTCCCGGCATAGATCATAACGGATCTGTTTTTACAGAAAATCTTTATTTACCCCAGAGCGTATACTTATTACCCGGTCATTGCATTTCAAACATATCTGAAAATTCACTCGGTTGTCTTAAGACAAGTTTTAATAAATAAAATATCCAATAATATCTTCAGGATATAATACTCTTCGCTAACAGTGCTGCCGACCTTGGCATAGCAATTGCTCTATGAATTCTTGAAAGTATATAACGCATCGTGCTCAGAAGAAAATAAATATGAAGCCGGTACGTAAATTGAAACAACAGCTCGATGATAAATTATCCGGCAGGCGGTGATTGTAGAAAAACCTGTCAATAATAATATAAAGGAAAAAAAATGAACCGAACAACTTCAACACTTCTTAGCCTTGGCGTCTCTGCCGTCCTTATAGCACTCGGAGTGTGGTTTCTTTACAGCCATAATATCGGGTTCTGGCCGGAAAACGACCGATGGCAAATGGGCCACCATGGTATCATGGGAGGGGGTATGGGAATTATCATGATTATTTTTTGGATTCTTATTGTCGGCGCTTTTGTGCTGATAGTTTCAGGTGCAGCCAACGGAATTCGCGGCACCAAACTACATCAAGGGGATCAACCGAATTCAATTGAAATACTCAAGAAGCGTTATGCCAATGGCGAAATAGACAAGGCTGAGTATGAAGAAAAGCGGCGGGTCCTGTTAAATTAAGAAAACTTTTATTAAACCATAGTGGGGGTGTAACATGACAATCCAAACCAATAAACATCAGTTTATCGATCCGGTATGTCACATGAAAGTTACCAAGGGCAGTACTGTGCCGTCGTTAAATTTTCACGACGACACATACTATTTTTGTGCTGAAGGATGCCGGGAGGCTTTTATGGCCGATCCGGACAAGTATTTAGGAGCGAAAGCAACCAAGAAAAAAGGGTTGTGGGCACGGTATCTGGATCGGCTCAACAAGGCAACGGGCGGCAAACCGCCTTCTTGCTGTCATTAAGCTTGAGATCGAGGATAAAGGACACCGCGTGGGTATGGTCGGTGACGACATCAACGATGCACCGGCACTGGCACAGGCTGACGTTGGTATGGCAATCGGTACCGGCACGGATGTGGCCATTGAAACTGCCGACATGATTCTATCCAGTCAAAGCACAGAGTATAATAATTATACTCATTTAAACCGCGACATGTAAAAACGGGTAAAAAATATACGTTTGCTGATCGGGTTCATTTTCATCACCTCGGGGTGACAAACCGAAATATCGTTTAATTTAATAACAAAAACAAAATGATAGAAATTATTATGCGCCTTTTTCTACACCTGGCACACGGCTTGCTCATATATTTCCACAGATCAACGAGCGTGTAACATTAAATTCAATCAATATAAGGAGGAATCAACTATGCGTACATTAAGAAACATTATTCTCACAATTGCTGTCTTCGCGGTTGCAGGCATTGGCGTTAGCGCTTTTGCCCGTGGCGGCATGGGCTGGGGTGGCGGTTGGGATCACTATGGCAGGGGGATGCACTATCAGGATGGTTACGGGTATGACGGCCATATGGGTATGCACTATCGAGATGGATGTGATTATGACAATGAAAATCAATTAAGCCGTGATGAATACCGCCAATTAGAACAGCAGCGAGAGGCTTTTTTCAAGGAGACCCAGGACATCCGAAGCAAGCTTATTGAAAAAGAGCAGGAACTGCAGAACGAGCTGGCCAAGGATAATCCAGATGCAGCCAAGGCATCCAACATACAAAAGGAAATTTCCGAGCTGCAGTCCCAGTTCGATCAGAAACGCATCGATCATATGGTCGAAATGAGAAAGCTTGCTCCTAATTTGGGTCGTGGCTTTATGGGCGGCGGAACCATGATGGGTTACGGACCTTCCAGGGGCGGTCACTGCTGGGAATAAGCAGAACCTGGTATAGGTAGTTAATCACAGAGGGGGCGGCCGTTCAGGCTGCCCCGCTTACTTTTGTATAAGGATAAAGTGTTACATGCAAAGGCTATTGATAATCCTGACCTCGGAGTTATTGCTAAAGAAATACAAGAAAAGTTAAAAAAAGTTATCAATCATCTTAAACTTTGATTTGAAATCTTTCAGGCAACGTTTAATGATAGCTCCATTAAATGGTTTTTTATAAAGCCTTCTGTTTTGATGTCTCATATTATGCCCATCTAACTTTGCAAATCACAACCATTCAATTCTCAATGGAATTTTGAGACTCCTTTATTTAGTCGATGACTTAAAATCAAAGTTCAAATTATCTTTCCTCGGGCCGATCCACATTTCAAAATACAAGAGACTATCACTTCAAATCACCAGGCGTTCCCCTGTAAAGACAATTAGTTTTGTCGCAGTGAACCATACATTTAAACAAACTATCCCGCCACTATTCAGATCCTTGAATGTCTGAAAACGCACATGAAAATTGTGTCAAGTGCGCGCAGGTACAACTGAAATACAACTGTCTGTAAATGCAAATAAAATGATTAGAATGGAAGGGAAGGGCAGTGTTGGGAAAAAGGAATAGAATTTTGTTGCCAGAATTATCGTAATCATAACAATTCGTTACGATCGTAAAAATTACATGCTATAAACGCTAATTCCCAGATTTGTACACATATTGTACACAAAACGCAAAAAAGCCGATTTCTGATGAAATCGGCTTTCGCATAACCTATCAATTTTATTAATATATTTTGGTCGGGGCGAGAAGATTTGAACTTCCGACCCCTTGAACCCCATTTTCGGGGGTTCTCGCGCAATTCAAATATTTAACCCATTAATATTAAAGCGTATTCATTCATTGCCTGATAGCCGATGGTTTGTGTGCATCGTGTGCATGGGGTCAATAATAACAGCATGTTGTGCATGCTGTCGGTATAAAAGGGTAGACATAGGGTAGACAAAACTCGAAAAAATGGAGTGGTAAGATGCAATAAAAATGTATGGACAAATCATTCAAATGTATGGTATGGGCGATCATATGAGCATATTATCTGAAATATTATCGTCCAAAGTTCGTGCTGAAGTTTTCCGATTATTGTTCGGGCTGAATGACACGCCATTACACGTCCGTGAGATAGAGCGCAGATCAGGTTTTGCAATTGGTACAATTCAGACAGAGATGAAAAAGTTGTACAAGCTAAATTTAGTAACAAAGAACAGAGATGGTAACCGGTTATATTATCGTGCCAATCGACAACACCCAATCTTTTCTGATATTCATTCGCTGGTAGTTAAAACGGTTGGATTAATAGATGTGCTTGAAGATGCACTCGCTGGAGAAAAGGCGATTCGTTCAGCTTTTATTTTTGGATCCATCGCTGAAGGTTCCGAAAAGGCAGGAAGCGATATCGATTTGATGGTAATCGGAGAAATCGGTTTACGTTCATTATCGCGCCTTCTGCAAGGACTGGCAGAAAAATTTAAACGCGAAATTAATCCATATGTTTTATCGCCGAAAGAATTCAGCCGGCGAAAATCTAAAAATGAACATTTCATTTCCCAGGTTCTCGTTTCCTCAAAGCTTTTTGTCATAGGAGATGAAAATGACCTTAAAACAATGGCTTGATAATGGTTGGCTAAGACCTCATCAAACAACACCAGAAGAGATAAAAAATCTTTTTCAAATTGTAGATCGTGATTTGAAGGATGCTTGTACTGATCTATCTGCTGACTGGCGATTTGGTATCGCTTATAACGCTGCTTTAAAGCTATGCATAACAGATTAGAAAGAATCATGAAATCCACCGACGGCATTGGTTGGGGGTACCATGATGATCTCGGCGATTTGTACTATGGGGCCTTTCAATAGAGATAAGGCGCTAAGAATAATCACAAGTTTATGCTGAAAACGCACTTGAAAAGGTATCAAGTGCGCTTTGGAACACTCTGTGGAACGCTCTTATTTAACTGACTGTTAATCAAAGAAATTTAAATTTGAATGAGCACGAAAAATAAGCAAATAATGCATTAAAAAGCGGTCAAAATAGGTGAGTGGGGTAGACATAGGGTAGACAGAGCCAAAAAAGCACAAAATTAGCGGACCAGCACTCATGCTAACCCGCTGTTTAAATAACTAATTTGGTCGGGGCGAGAAGATTTGAACTTCCGACCCCTTGAACCCCATTTTCGGGGGTTCTCGCGCACTTTATACTTATAACCTAATAATATTATAGCGTATTCATTCATTGCCTGATACCAGAGGGCCTGTGGTCATAGTGTGCATGGTGTCAATAATAACAGTATTTTGTGCATGCTGTCGGTACAAAAGGGTAGACATAGGGTAGACAGAAATGTCTTTTTTGATTAATAGATTGCTATTCACAAATGAAGTTTGTCATTACAAGCCGAACCACTATCTGGGATCTGATCGGGAGACGGGACAATTCAATAGCTCCATAAAGTTATGATGCGTGTTTGGTGGTGGCTTGGCCGTTTGACCGGATTTTTTCTAAACGAAGTTTAGGTTAGATAGTCACTATGCGGTTGGGATCTCCGGACTCCGAATAGAGCAAATCCCTATCTATTGCGAGGTTTGCCACTCTGTAATATGCAAATGAAATATTTTGGATTTCACATCGTATTTGAAGGAAAATTGTTGACATGTGTCGCGTTACGGATTACAGTAGGATATGATTAAAAGCTTTAAGCATAAAGGGATTAAAAAGCTTTATGAATCGGGAAGCAAACAAGGTGTTAAACCGGAGCATGCCGCCCGGTTACGCTTGATATTAGCTCGGCTCGATGCCAGCACTACTGCCGAAGACATGAACCTACCCGGTCTTAACCTGCACGCGCTTAAAGGATCTTTGAAAAACTTTTGGTCTGTTTCTGTATCGGGTAATTGGCGGGTAATTTTTCGTTTTGAAGACGGATATGTGTTGGATGTCGATTATTTAGATTATCATTAAGGAGTAAATAAAATGATCATGTATAATCCACCCCATCCCGGAGAAGTAATTCGGGAATTTTGTATAAAACCCTTGGGGTTGTCTGTTACGAAAGCGGCTGAAGGTTTGGGCGTTTCTCGCACGTCGCTATCTGAGTTGTTAAACGGACGGCGTGGCATATCGCCGGAAATGGCAATACGCCTGTCGACGGCGTTTGGCGGCAGCGCTGAAAGTTGGGTTACGCAGCAGGCGCAGTATGATCTATGGCAAGCTTTGAAAAGCGCAGATAGGATCAAACGGCAGGTACGTGCATTTGCCTGAAGGACCCACCAGCCATACCCCGGCAAGATGCGATCAGATTTTTTTCCGCTTGATATACCGCGCCTAATCCAAATTGTTTATATAATCTGATAAATCTTGTCTCTATAAAACTGACGCTTTTAACCATATAGATGTTTGAAAATAATACGTGATGTTATTGGCCCTATGCTTTAATGTCCCACCGCACCCTTGAATAGTTTTTAGAAAAGGCGCTTCTGGACAAAAAATCGAAGATGAGAGGATAATAATATCAAGAGGTTATATCGGCGTGGATTCCATGCCGAAGCACAGTGGGGTAGACATAGGGTAGACAGAAACTCGAAAAAATGGAGTGGTAAGAAACAATTTGTAGATCGTGATCTGAAGGATGCTTGTATTGGTCTTTCTGCCGGCTGGCGATTTGGTTCAAAATGGGTACAAAAATGTGGGTGAGAAGATGTGGGGTCTTAATATCCTTGACATTACATTATACTGTTGTACAATTGTCTAAAAACGGGCTTTGGAGGAAACATGGATATTGTGATCGATACGTCCGCTTTAATTGCGGTGATCGTTGATGAGCCTGAACGGGGTAGGATCATTAAACTAACTGCCGGACTTTCGCTTATTGGACCTGGTTCGATTCCGTGGGAGGTTGGGAATGCTTTTTCGGCTATGTTTAAACAGAACCGCCTAACGCTTGAGGAAGCACGAAAAGGTCTTGCCATATTTGAAGAAATTCCTCTTCGGTATATTAGAGTCGATTTTGAAAATGCCCTTAAAATATCCAAACAAGCTAATTTGTATGCATATGATGCCTACTTAATAGAATGTGCCATAAGAAATAAGGCACCGTTTTTGACCTTGGATCGAAAACTGAAGATAGCGGCTCAAAATCTTATGGTCAAAACATTGGAGGTTTAAAATGGAAGTATATACTTACTCTGAGGCACGGCAGAAACTCTCTAAAGTTCTTGAGCAGGCCGAAACCAGTGGAAAGGTGTTAATTCGCCGAAAAGATGGCCGTACATTTGCATTGATACCTGAAAAAAATGTATCATCACCGTTGAATGTCCCATCAATTAAGGCCGATATTTCAACCCAGGAAATCGTAGATTTGATTCGTGAAGGCCGAGAGCGCATGTCTCGATAGCTTTAGAATTTAACATTTATCCTGATATTGAGTTTTATGAAATCTTTGAGAAAAATCGGGTTCACTTATTCCTGTTTTGTGTACGCGTTATTGGCATATGGGTTTGTATTGGAAATGATAAAAAATATGAAATAGATTGCCAGGAACCGAATTTTTGAAAAACAATGGATCAATTGAGAGCCAGATTAAGACTGTTGAAAAAGAACTGGCGAGTCTAAATAAAAAAAAGACCCAGCTTGAATACAAAATTGAACACCTTAAAGATCTTCAATATTCCATCACTGAGGAAAATCTTTCCTACAATCAAAAAGCAAAAGCTGGCATAACCAGCGAATCGCCAGAGGATCAGAAAATAGCACTCTTCCGTTCTTTGTTCCGCGGCCGTGAAGATGTTTTTCCAAAAAGATTTGAGAGCAAGCGAACGGGGAAAAGCGGCTATCAGCCTGTTTGCAGGAACGGAATGGATCCGGCCGCTTTGTCAGAAACCCAAAATAAAATGTGGTGAATGCGATAATCGTGATTTTGAGCCGGTTACCAATGATGTTGTGCGCAATCACCTGCTTGGTTTCGATCCGAATGATCGCTATCAGCGGGAATACGTGATCGGTGTCTATCCCATGCTTACGGACGAAACGTGTTGGTTTTTAACTGTCGATTTCGACAAAGAGATGTGGATGAAGGATGTTAGTGCATACATAGAAACATGCCGATCCTTTATGGTTCCTGCCAGCGTTGAAATCTCAAGGTCCGGGAAAGGCGGACATGTCTGGATCTTTTTTTCTGAACCTAATGGGGCCAAACTCGCGCGTCAACTGGGTGCATTTATGCTGACTCAGGCGATGGAAAAACGGCCAGAAATGGGATTCGAATCCTATGATAGATTTTTCCCCAGCCAGGATGCTTTGCCAAAAGGTGGTTTCGGAAATTTGATAGCACTGCCATTGCAGAAAAAGCCGCGGGACAAGGGTAACACCCTTTTTGTTGATGAAACTTTTAGCCCTTATCCTGACCAGTGGGCATTTTTATCTAATGTCCATCGAATGAGCCTCACTGAAGTTCAATCTGTGGTCGACCTGTCTTTTAAAAGAGGTGGTGTGCTCGGTGTTAAATTTGTCAGCAATGAAGAAGATGAGAGTGCACCGTGGTCGTTTAGCCCATCAGGAAAAAGGCCTGCAACAAAAATAGTCGGCCCATTACCTGAAGAAATCGAATTGGTTCTCAGCAACCAAATATTTATCGCCAAAGAGGGACTTCCTCCTGCCTTAAAAAACAAACTGATTCGTTTGGCGGCTTTTCAAAACCCGGATTTCTATAAATCACAGGCAATGCGTTTTTCTACTTATGATAAGCCGCGGGTCGTTCACTGTTGCGAGGATTTTAAAGAACATATCGGTCTTCCAAGGGGATGCCTTGAAGATACAGTCGACTTGTTGACCTCTTTAAATATCAAGGTCCATATAAGCGATAAACGGTTTAAAGGAAAAAAACTGGCTATTAAATTTAGCGGTGTGTTACATCCTGAGCAAAAAGACGCCGCAGAAGCAATTCTAGCGCATGATACGGGTGTTTTATCGGCGGCGACCGCATTCGGTAAAACTACA
>CAYTAQ010000139.1:0-10626 GCA_964435695.1 uncultured Desulfobacterales bacterium
CTGCTCGACGGATTCGATCTCTTCCCTGGAAACACGCCCGTCCGCCTGCGATAATTTTGCCAGCATTGAAAATGCACCGATAAAAAAAGCAAACTGAGATTCTTCATTATGCGACAGATGGTTTCGGCCGTCCGACCGTAATAGCCTATCCTCATTTCTATCAAATGCATGGCCGAACACAGCACCGGCGATCGCGCCTAAAGGGCCGCCCATTGCAAATCCGATGGTGCCGCCGATGGCTTTACCTATCCAGCTCATTTAGTTTCTCCCTATTTAGTGCCCATCCTACCGATAAGTTATAAAAATCTATCCTGTTCCGGCTTGAGCAAAGTGCAACTTAACCACTATCAAAATCATAGTCAAGATTTTTTCTCGTTCCCGTACAAGCGCGGGAACGAGAAAAAATATTCTTGCATCATGTTCAATTTATTAGTAATAATAAATTTACTAACCGCTTTTATAACAGCATGTAATTTTTCCAATTGTTAACGAATCGAACCAAGCTCAGATATCAGTTGCCCGATGAAAGGAAATCCACAGACCGCGGTTTATCTAATCTGCGCCAAAAACAAAAGCCTTCAGCGAAAGCATGAAGCGGTATGCAAACGCTGTAAATCCAACAGCCGTTGTAAACCCTATCTGGAATATCGTCAAAGCGTTGCAGCAGAAAACTACGCTGAAACGTCAACAGACATTGACAGATCGCAATTATTGCGTCATATCATCCAAGAGTTGCAGGAAATTCAAAAACTGACGCATACTGACACAACAGCTCCACCCGCTCCACACCCTAAAAGCAAAAGACACCGTTCCAAACAAAAACTAGTCATCGCGGACATTCAGACCGTGCTTAAAGATATTCAATCGCTGTATAGACAGTCGACTTTTTAATAACACGTTTTATTGCAAACAAATGACAGGAGGTTAAAAAATGAATCAATTCAAATCATTATTAGTCATAGTTGTGTTTGTGCTGGCTGCAGCGGGCATGTTAATGTCCGGCTGTGCCCGTCCAGGGTCAAAACCTGATGCCGCCCTAGTTCCCGATCAGTGCGTCAGCCCCAAAAACCTGGATCAGGACATTGCCCCGGAAGCACAGCTCGAGGCACTCACGTGTTCTTTTAAAACATATGAGGGCGTCGAAACGTTGCACATGAAGGTGGCGGTTAAAAACATAAGCGCCAAACCGCAGCGATTTCGGGTAAACATCTTTCTGGATAACGGTAAAGCCGCGGGCGGGTTGATTCCGACATCGCTCACAAAAGGCCTGGTTGCGCCCGGTCAATCAGCCTCATTTGAATACCCTTTCCTGCAAATGACAGAAAAACCCAAAGAAGTTCTCTTGCGTATCACCACCTCGGAACCCTAGAATGTCGGATGAATGGAAATGGTGAAATGAATGACAACGCGAATTATGTTAAACCAATTAGGAGGTTCAATATGAAACGGACAATTATCCTTCTTTCTCTGTGTTTATTTATTGTGTTCGCCGGAACTGCCCTTGCAAAAACGACGTTTATCAGCATCGGTACCGGCGGGACAGGCGGTATTTACTATCCCTATGGTGGTGGTGTAGCGGAAATCTGGTCCAAGCACGTACCCGGTGTCAAAGCGGTCGCAGAAGTCACCGGGGCCAGTGTCGAAAATGTCAAACTGGCTCACAAGGGCGAAACCGTCGTGGGAGAGGTCATGGGGGATGTGGCTGTAGCCGGTTTTCAGGGAACGTCCAAATTTAAAGGCAAGAAGCATGATATCCTTTCCATGGCCATCATGTACCCCAATCTGCTGCAGGTGGTGGCCCTCAAGAAGAGCGGGATCACCAATTTCGAACAGGCCAGAGGTAAAAATATCAGCACCGGCAGCCCCGGCAGCGGTACCAACTTCATGGCTGAAGCGGTTTTGAAAGCCCTGGATGTTCCGCTTGATTCGTACAAAGACAGCCGGTTGTCCTTTACTGAAAGCGCAAATGCCCTGAGAGACGGCACCATCGAAATCGGAACCTGGTCCGTGGGGCCAGGCACGAGCTCCATCCTGGATTTAGCCACCACCCACGATATACACATGATCGGTTTCACCCAGGGCCAAATTGCAAAGATACTAAAGGCCAATGAAACCTATTCATCCGTGGAATTGGCCGGTGGCGTCTACAGAGGGGTGGATGCACCTGTCCCGACCATCGGTGTCTGGAACGTCATGATCTGCCAAAAATCGCTGAGTACCGATCTGGTCTACAGTTTGGTAAAAGCGCTTTATGAGCACAATGACTATCTGCTTAAAATACATCCTTCCGCGTCATACACGACACCTGAAAACGCGGTAAAATATTCGCCGATTCCTCTGCATCCGGGCACCATCAAATACTTGAAAGAAAAAGGTATTGATGTGCCCCAGCGGTTGATTCCCTGATCCGGTTCAAAGGGAGCAAGTTGAACAGGCCGGTTATACAGCCGGTCTGTCTTACAGCCGGTCTGGTCTGTTTGCTGGTATTCACTTTCTGGGTTTTACCCGGTGACCTCGAACTCCGGGTATCATCCGTAAAAACAGGCGACCCCATGCTGGTGCTGCCGCTTAAACCAGGAGAACGCTTTACCATTCACTATTATCATTCCGTAGAAAATGCACCCATATGGGAAGAACACAGTCTGGATGAATACGGTACGATTTACATTGAGGAAGAACGGTATCTAAAATTCGGAGCCGGCATGGGTCGAATGCCCGGCATCGGCAAACTGGTCAAAAAAGGCCCCTACGAGGCCATCGAAAACATGCATATGAAGACCGGGGATTTTATCCTCCGGATCGGCAGCCGGGAGGTAAGGCATACCGTCATCTGGCGGGGCACGAAAACCAACCTCTCAGACATAGCGCCGCACGAAGCAGTCCGCTTTTCAGCAAGACCCGTGAATCTGCTGTACAAACTGTGGCGCACCGGCTTCCCGCATAAAGCGACACCGTAAGCGGGTTACGGTGAATAGAAAAAAATTTAACCGCCAAGGCGCGAAGTACGCAAAGGATGTGTTTCTTTTTCCTGGTCTAAGAGACCGCTGACCAGGAAAAACCACAATACCCTTCTGGCCACATCCGATATATTTGAAGAATTACGGCATTTGCTTCCACAAAATAGAATTTTGTGATTTTCAGGGGGGTCTTGCTGAAAATCAAAATAATAGAAATCTTGGCGTTCTTTGCGTCTTGAGCGAAGCGGGCGGTGAATGCTCTGATAAAATTGAACCCTATGAAAACCGACGATAATACGCAAAATGACAGCAATCAAATTCAGGGGCTGATCGCTTTTACTTCCTGGATTGTGATGATCGTCGCCGTCGGTTTGAGCCTCTATCAACTCTATACGGCGGGCATCGCCGCACTTACCGCCCTGGTCCAGCGATCCATCCACCTTGGGGCCATCCTGTCATTGACATTTCTGCTGAAACCACCGTTTCGAGGCATTCGCAAGGATAAACTGAATATATGGTTCGTCATTGACTGGATACTGGTCCTGGCCGCCGTATTCTGCACCGGCTATATCTGCATAAATCTCACAGAAATCTTTGAACGCCAGGGAGACTGGCTCCGCCCCGACCTGATTGTCAGCATCATCGGCACCTTGCTGGTATTGGAGGCCTGCCGGAGAGTGATCGGTCTCATCATGACAGGAATTTGCATCATTGCGATCCTGTACGCCATGTTTGGACCGTACATGCCAGAGTTAATCATTCACAAAGGATACAGTATCGAACGCATCGTCACGACACTGTGGTTGACCACCGAAGGGATTTTCGGTCTTCCCATCGGCGTCGCTGCTACGTTTGTCTTTGTTTTTGTTCTGTTTGGGGCCATTCTTGAAGTCACCGGCGGGGGCAGCTTTTTTATTGACCTTGCATATGCATTAACCGGGCGTTTTTCAGGCGGCCCTGCAAAGACGGCTGTCGTGGCATCGGGATTCATGGGCTCTGTTTCAGGATCGGCAGTGGGGAATGTTGTGGCCACCGGTTCTTTCACGATCCCCATGATGAAAAAAGTGGGTTATCGTTCTCATGTTGCCGGGGCCATTGAAGCTGCCGCATCCACCGGCGGCCAATTGATGCCGCCCATTATGGGGGCCGGCGCATTTTTAATGGCTGAATTCACCAATACCAGTTATTTGACGATTATCAAGATCGCACTGGCGCCTGCCATCATGTACTATCTCACTGTATTGATGTTCGTGCATTATGAAGCCCAAAAATATGGATTGAAAGGACAACCCAAGGAGAACCTGCCGAAGGTATGGAGCGTTCTCAAAGACGGACTGCATTTTATCATACCTGTGGTGATTTTGATATACGTTTTGGTGTCCAATTACTCACCGATGATGGCCGGATTCGTCGCTGTCATGAGTACCATTGCCGCCAGTTTAACTGCAAACACCGTTTATTGGAGCCTTGGCAAACAGAAATCGAAAGGCGTTTCAAAGCACCGCGAAAAGATGGCTTCGTTTGCCTATAGTGAATTGAGGCTGGTGGTCAATGCCCTTGAAAAAGGCGCAAAAAATGCCATCATGGTTTCGGTTGCCTGCGCTGCGGCCGGCATCATTGTCGGAATGGTAACGCTGACCGGCATGGGGTTGAAATTCTCGAGCCTGGTTTTGGATCTCAGCTTCGGCATCAAGGCACTGGCAATTCTTCTGATCGGCGCGGCTTCATTGGTATTGGGCATGGGGCTGCCTGTTACCGCCAGCTATATCGTGCTTGCCACGCTGGCAGGCCCGGCACTGCTGGACATGGGCGTTCCTTTGCTTGTGGCCCACATGATTGTTTTCTGGTATTCACAGGATGCCAATGTAACGCCGCCGGTGAGCCTGGCAAGTTTTGCCGGTGCGGGTATTGCAAATGCAAACCCCATGCGAACCGCATTAACCTCGTGGAAACTGGCCAAAGGGCTGTACATCATACCCATCGTCATGGCCTACCGCCCCCTTTTAGGTGTTGGGGAGCATTATGAATTGCTCCACTGGAGCGTAATTTTGACCTTTGTTTTTACAACCATCGGTTTGGTCGCTTTTGCTTCAGCACTGGAACGCTATTTTATCCGTCACGCCACATGGGTCGAAACCATCATTTTTATTCTTGCGGCGACAGGACTGTTTTGGCCTGCATATTGGTCAAATATTATAGGGATGCTTCTTTTCATTCTCGTTATTTTTCTTCAAAAAACATACACACCGAAACGAGTGGCGAATGGAGCATAGACTTTCCCGCCGGTGGATTATATTTTTTGTTTCTTCCGCGCTTTTTGTGCTGTCCCAGTTTTACCGAGCAACCATCGCCGTT
This sequence comes from uncultured Desulfobacterales bacterium, assembly GCA_964435695.1. GTDB lineage: Bacteria > Desulfobacterota > Desulfobacteria > Desulfobacterales > B30-G6 > CAYTAQ01. The sequence goes on from CAYTAQ010000139.1 coordinate 5,313, forward strand.
ATCACACCACAGCTTATTTCCGACCTGTCTTTGAACACCCGGGAAGTCAGTCTGATGTCGGCCGCATTTTTTTATGCGTTTGCCCTTATGCAAGTACCCATCGCCGTTTACCTGGATCAAATCGGCCCAAAAAAAATAATGATAATTCTCAACCTCGTCGCCGTAGCCGGCGCCGTAACCTTTGGTACGGCATCATCATCACATTTGCTGACCATCGGCCGGGCCTTGCTGGGTGTCGGGATGGCCTGCAATTTGATGGGTACACTCAAGTTAACGGCCGAATGGTTCGGTCCTAGGAAATTCGCGATACTCGCTGCTGTTGTTTTCTCCATGGGAACCGCCGGAAACATTATTGCAACAACTCCCCTCGTATTTCTGGTTCAATCCATTGGATGGCGCTTTTCATTTCTCTTGGTGGCGTTGTTCAACTTTCTTTTAATCATATTATATTCTCAAACTGTTCGTGACACACCGGAGGTCCTACCCACGAATCAAGCGACTTCGCGGCGCTTGATGGAGACGTTTTCCGGAATATGGGAACTCTTTAACATCCGGGACTACTGGATCATTTCCCTCAGTACCTTTTGCCGATACGGCATATACGCCGCCATCCAGGGACTACGCCGGGCCTTACTTAATGTTCGTTATGGGGCTTTCCTCGCTTAGCGTCGGCAACATTATCTTGGGCATGAACCTGGGGTTTGTTTGCGGCGGCCCCTTGTTTGGCTGGATATCGGAAAAATCCGGAATGGCTATGACGGGGATAAATTTTTTTTCCATGATCGGCCCTGCCGTCTTCCTGCAAGGACTGGGAATGTTCATGCAGGCCGCTTATCCGGACAATGCCTGGAGCCCTAAAGCGTTTCAATATGCGTTTTGGATATGCAGTGCCTGTCTTTTATTTGTCTCGATATTGTATATATTTACAAGTGATAAAGCGGCTGCTTCTCAGACAGTGTAGGGAAGACAGATTGTTTCACAACGAGAAAAATCATTTGAGTATTGGAGCATTCACTGATTGCTTCGTTCAGGGCGCAAAGGCCTTTTATTTCTTGTTCCCCTGCTCGTTTGTTTAAGCAATGCGGCAGAGGCTTCCAGCCTCTGGAAACCAGCGGCAAGATGCCGCTGCCACCTTGTTTTAGGTTTAATTAGACTCGAAGCTTTTCTTAAAACAGCGGTTGAATGGCCGCCACAATTCTTTCAAGTGCTTCCATCAACACCGAGCGCGGGCAGGCAATGTTAATGCGCTCAAAACCGCTGCCTTCGGTGCCGAAAATATATCCTTCGTCAAGAAAAACCCTGGCTTTATTCAACATGAGATTGCGGAGTTTAGCATCATCAAGGCCAAGGGCACGACAGTCAAACCAGACCAGATATGTGCCGTCGGGTTTAATGATGGGGATCCGGGGAATTTCCCGGCCGAAAAGATCCATCATGGCGACTAGATTGCCATTAAGGAATATTTTCAGTTGTTCGAGCCATTCTTCACCTTCATCATAAGCAGCACGGCAAGCGACCATACCGAAGGGATTGATACCAAAAATACCGTTTGTCTGAAGAGCGCCCTGAAATTGTTCCCGTATTCTTTTATTGGGGATGATGATGTTTGAAGTCTGGAGGCCGGCTAAATTAAAAGTCTTGCTTGGCGCCGTGCAGATCACGGCATTGTCTGCAAGCTTTTCATCCAACACCGCGTAAGGCGTAAATGTGCTTCCCGGAAAAACCAGATCTCCATGAATCTCGTCTGCGACCACCATCACATGATTTTGAAGGCATATCTCACCAAACCGCCGAAGCTCTTCCGGTAACCATATCCGGCCCACCGGATTATGGGGACTGCAAAGGATGGCCAGCTTTACATCGGGATCCGCCGCTTTTTTCTCCAGGTCATCGAAGTCCATCCTATATCGACCGTTATCCAATGCCAATGGGCTGGCTGCAACTCTGCAGCCGTTTCTTTCAATGGCGCTGAAAAACGGGTAATAAACCGGCCGTTGAACGAGAACCTTTTTCCCGGGTTCGACAAACGACCGCACAAGCATATGTAACGCCGGTACCACGCCATGGGTGATAACGATCCACTCTTTTTCCACATCCCATTGATGGCGGCGCTTCATCCAGCTGATCACCGCACGAAAATATTCATCATCCGCCTGGGTATAACCATAGATTCCGTGTCGGACCCTTTTCTCCAGGGCCTTTACAACAGGCGCAGGACAACTGAAGTCCATATCTGCAACCCACATGGGCAGAATGCGGTTATCTCCAAAGTACGCACCTGTGCGCATCCATTGACCTGGATCTTCAGGATGCTGGATGACCTCCCATTTGACCGATCCTGTTCCCCGCCGGTCTGTTTCCCTATCAAAGTCGTATAGCATGGAACTTCCTTTCGCCTTGAGCGTTTCATCTAAAACCGGATCGATATTTCGAAGCGAACGACATTGGACTGCCAGTTCACCTCATTTAAGCGGGTTTCGATGGCCTGACCGGTTGTCAGAAATACCCTGTCGATGCCGCTCTGGGTGGTCCATTGCTGTTGTTCATAAAAAATACCGAAGGTTGTCATTTTACCCAAATGGTTTTTCAATCCAATAGAAAATTTATCCCCCTGACCATCTGCTTCATGTTCAAAACTTTTTGGATGCTTGAAATCCGTTCTGAGGTTCCAGTCGGCCGTTGCATCATACGCCGCCCAATGGTGCTCAAACCCGATGCAAAATTCCATAAAACGCAGGTACCTGCTGATTGTATTGAGTCCCAGGTTGAAATCCAGGCCGACCCATGGTCCCTGCCAGGTAGCATCGTATTTGCTGTCCAGATCCGGAAAGGATCCAAGGGACGGAATGGTTTGATATCCATCCGTCATGCGAAGTTCCTGCCGATGATATGAATACCCGATAAGCGGAGCAAGTGAAAAAAAATCGGAATTGAATGGAATCGTGTAGCCGATGCCGATAGAAAAATCCCGTGTATGGCCTTTATCGGCCTGGTTGTTTGATCGTGAAAACTCCATTTGGCGATCATCTTCATCGTAATCCGAGTCCTGGTTCTCGCCATCGACAATCACGCCATAAGCGAAATAATTTCTCATATATAGACCGCTCATGGTATGCACATGCAAGCCGAGGCTGACCTGATGTATGATTAAATCTTTCCAGCTCAATTCCGAAAGGATATTGGGATCCGTCCCATCAGTAGTTCCGGCGATATTCCAGTCGAATTCATCATGTCTATAGCCGTAGCCCATCATTATCTCGACATTTACATCTTTTTTCTCTTTCAAAACCGTTTCGTTTGTTAAGGGCGTATAACTGCTATGGTCATCAATGGCTTTAATTACCCCTTCCGCAATCAAGGCATTCCTCATGTTCTCAGCTCTGCCTGCAAGGAATCCACCACCGATCTCTTCCGACAACTTAATTATCATCCAATCTCTGATGCGATTGTGAAATATTTTTTCCGGTGGAAAAATAAAATAATAAACATTGGGATACTCCTTTAGCCGCTGAACCTGGTCGTAGGTGATGTCCATGGGGATGCCGTCATTTGTCATGACTGTCGCTGCCCATAAGATTTGCGGAGAAAAAAGAATGCTGCAGAAAAAGAAAGCAGCAGCGATGGAAGCCGTGGGGAAAACAAATTTGACTGGTCGGTGTTTGAGAAATGCCTTTCTCATGTCATATTTCTTCATTAACAATTATGCAGGGCTGAAGCCTACGATACTGGATTCCGGCTCTAACAGGAATGACGAATTGTCACACAACCACCTTATCGGAAACGACAGCATTGATTAATCACGTTTCCAGCATCATTGTCAAGAAGACTAAATCGTTTGCCTTTTACGATCAATTGACATAATACCTCGATCTTGCACGATTAGCGCAAGTGTTTCTATAATGGACCCAACTATGAATGAGAAAAAAGACATCGGTGCCTTTTTTGATTTTGGAAAAAACAAAAAATTCGCCGCTGAAGAGCTATCAAAATGAAACATATTAAAAAAAATCCCATGTACCGCTTTCTTATTCTTCTTTCCATAGCTGCTGCGGTGGGACTTCAGACATGGCAGACCCTTTTCAACAATTTTGCCGTGGAAGCGTCAGGTCTGGAAGGCTACCATATCGGCATCATTCAATCCGTCAGAGAGGTCCCGGGGTTTCTTGCATTACTTGCGATCTACGTACTGCTGATCATCAAGGAACACCGTCTCTCCGCCCTGTCCGTTCTTTTTCTGGGACTGGGTCTCAGTGCCACAGGTCTGCTTCCGAATTTCATGGGATTGCTGCTGACTACCCTGGTTTCAAGTTTCGGCTTTCATTACTATGAAACCACGAAAAAATCACTTACACTGCAACATTTTGACCCCAAAACAGCGCCTTGGGTTTTTGGTAAGCAAACCAGTGTGTCGGCCGCGTCGAATATCGTTATCGGGCTTTTTATTTACGTTGTTACTTTCACGTTTTCTTACTCCCAGATCTATGTCATTATTGGCGGTTTTGTATGCGCGATTGCCCTGTGGGGTATTTTTCAAAATCCGACCACATCCACCACGGTCATACAGCATAAAAAAATGATTTTCCGAAAAAAGTACTGGCTCTACTACTTTCTCACATTCATGTCCGGAGCCAGACGGCAGATCTTTATGGCCTTTGCCGCATTTCTCATGGTGAAAAAGTTTGAATTCACCATTCAGGAAATAACCCTTCTCTTTGTGCTCAACAACATCATCGGTTATTTTCTGGCGCCTTTGATCGGAAAAAGCATTATCCGTTTCGGTGAAAGAAAGGTGCTCTCTTTTGAGTATGCCGGTCTGATCATTATTTTCTCGGGGTATGCGGTGGTGGCCTCAAAACCTGTTGCGGCTTCGCTCTACATTCTGGATCATGTATTCTTTAACTTTGCCATCGGCATCAGCACCTTTTTTCAAAAAATCGGGGACCCCAAGGATATCGCTTCCACCATGGCGGTTGGATTTACCATCAATCACATTGCTGCGGTTTTTCTGCCGGTGCTCGGCGGTTTTCTGTGGATGGTGGATTACCGGATACCTTTTGTCGCCGGCGCAGGTATGGCTCTTGTGTCTCTCCTGGCGGTGCAGAAAATCAGGACGGCTGTTTCATAATGCCCAATCATTTCCATGTAATCGTCCAAAATGTATGTACGGACCATGCAGGGGCAGACCTACGTGTCTGCCCAAATGGCAACGGAGTTCACGGGCTAACACGCAGGTTCGCCCCTACATCGGGTTATTCATGGATCTATGTCTATCAGATTTTAGCCCCGGATACTCCGCGGCAGTAACATCTGGTGC
>CAYTAQ010000140.1:0-10600 GCA_964435695.1 uncultured Desulfobacterales bacterium
GGTTATCAAGGAAAAGATTTTTCATTGAAAAAAGTATGGCCGAAAAATTCAAGCGGAGTGGTCAGCGTTCGGACAGTTTTGCTGGAAAAGATCTGATGCTCAGGAAACTCATATTCTTATCGAACAATGGCAAAACCGAAGCGCAAAGCTTCCGTACGCTCATCATAGTGCAGGAGGCTTTCCGCGAGGGAGCTGACATATTGAACGTTTAAGTAAATACCGAGGATACCGGAATAGAGTCGATTCAAGGGATAGGTTAAATCCAGCTTAATCGGACCCCCCTTCTTTGGCCCAGTTGAAGCCGGATGCGAGCATAAGGCCGTCTTCATTCCCCAGTTTTACAGCCAGATCAAAGTATCCCCTGTAGTCTTTCAAATCCCGATTGGTTTCATTGTCGTTAACGACATATGCCCACACCTTGGGACCGACGGCCATACCGGTCCTGCTTTTTTCATAATGGTATGCTTTTCGAAATTTTATCAATACGGCAGCATCGAACTTAACAGAATTGGCATTATTAATAAACCCAAAACAAAGAACCGAAATGATTGATTCCCTATGAGTGAATGTGTATAGTATTCGACATGGCAACTGAAAATGACATCGTGCTGATCCATTTGGAGCATAAGCCTCTTGTTTTTGCAAGGATTGAAAGCATTCTTCCTGATTCGAAACCGGACTGGTACCATGTGAAGCTGTTGATGCTGCAGATACCGCTTCAGGTGGTTACCTGGATCTTGAGAGATAGTTACATCAATGGCGAAACATTTATGATGAACGGCAAGGCCATGCGCCTTGAACGTATTGAGTCTCCAAAGCCTGAAAAGAAACAACCGGAGGAAAAACCGGGATCCAAAAAACAATTGAAAAAAACGTCCACCCATAAGGTGATTACGCTCAGGGATTTCAAAAAAGATTAGAACCTTGCATGAAATTTGATGAGAATACCATGACTTCACCCTTAGATGCCTTGCCTATGAAAGCCCCAACTCGTACAAGGCAGAGTTGAAATAACTTAGAGAACGGTGATTGGGCCTAAACAACGTGAATAACCCTTTGAAAATCGTCATTTCAGCTTCCCGGCGGACCGATATTCCGGCATTTTATATGGAATGGTTTATGGATTGTATCAACCAGGGAAGCTTTGACGTGGTAAACCCTTACAATCATAAGACAAGGCATGTCCCTGCCACACCCGACAATGTCCACACCATTGTGTTCTGGTCAAAGAATTTCAAAACGTTCATTGAGGGCCGGTATGGTGAACAGCTGGCGAAAAAAGGATATCACCTGTTTTTTAATTTTACGATCAATTCAGAATCCTCCATCCTTGAGAGACGCGTACCGCCATTGACGGATCGTCTGTTTCAATTAGCCTATATTTGTGAGCATTTTGATGTAAGAGCTGTTCATTGGCGCTTTGACCCCATATGTTTTTATAAAACCAACGACGGAAAGATTCATAATAACCTGGATGACTTTTTACGGATAGCAGATAAAGCCTTGGAGTTGGGTGTTCAGCGATGTATTACCAGTTTTATGGATTTATACCCAAAGATAAAGCGCCGGACGGCTGTCAGGTCTGAGGCCGCTTTCGTTGATGTCGCCATGGATGAAAAGATTGAAATATTGAAGCAGATGCAGCGGATGCTTGATGTTAGGAATATAGAACTGGAAACGTGTTGTGAAAAGGAAGTCCTGGATGGTCTTTCGGATGATTTCCCCGTGAAACCGAGCGCCTGCATTCCGAATGATCTTATCATGGATATTTATGGCGGTGCTGTATCTGCAAGGAAGGACACCGGGCAGCGCATAAAAGCCGGCTGCGGCTGCAAAGAATCCATCGATATCGGCTCTTATGATTTGCACCCATGCTATCACAACTGCCTTTTCTGTTATGCAAATCCTGTATCGGATGATAAAAATTAACCATGTCGCATCCGTCCATTCACATTGGCTCATTAACGCTTGAGAATTTTACGGTATTTGCCCCTCTTGCGGGGATCACAAACCTGCCCATGCGCTTATTGGCCAGAGAAGCGGGTTGCGGATTGGTGTGTTCGGAGATGGTCAGTTCAAACGGGCTGGTGCATGGATCCAAAAAAACAAAGCAGCTCATGGACAGTGATCCTGCCGAAAAACCCCTGTCTGTGCAGATTTTTGGCGCCGATCCCGGGATCATGGCGGAGGCGGCCCGGATTGTAGAAGCATCCGGGGCGGACATTGTGGACATCAATTTCGGATGTTCGGTTAAAAAGATTTTAAAGTCCGGAGCCGGTGCTGCCCTTATGGGGTCGCCGAAACAGGCTGAAGCGGTTATGCTTTCAGTTCGTAAAGCCGTCCATATTCCGTTGACCATTAAAATGAGAACCGGCTGGGAAAATTCAGGCCAGGAAGCGCTGACGATAGCAAAAATAGCGGAAAATTCCGGCATCGAGGCCATTGCCATCCACCCTAGAACCGCTTCTCAGGGGTTCAGGGGGCAGGCAGGCTGGTCCGTTATTACAAAATTAAAAGATCATGTTTCCATACCGGTGATCGGCAACGGCGATATTGTTACGGCACAAGACGCTTTCCGAATGAAAGCGGAAACCGGTTGTGACGCAGTCATGATCGGGCGCGCGGCCATCGGCAATCCCTGGATCTTTTCACAGATAAATGCGATGGCGGCAGGCAATACGCCACAGTCGGTGGATATGGCCACGCGCTTTGAGACCATCCTCCGGTATTTGGAGGCAAGTATCGCGTATTACGGTGAAACGCATGCCTGCTATATGATGCGCAGCCGCCTTGGATGGTTTGTCAAGGGCTTGCCCCATGCGGGCAGGTTTCGCGAATCCATTAAAAGGATTTCTTCAGAGTCCGAGGCCCGAAAATGTATCGATGAATATTATATTTTAACCATATAGAAAGGGGGGAAATCATGAGCGATTTGAAAGAATATTTTGAAACTAAAGAAGGTATCGGTATTTTGGCTACTGCGGACAGCGAGGGCAAGGTGGATGCCGCCGTTTATGCAAGGCCTCATTTTATGGAGGACGGAACCATTGCATTTATCATGCGGGACCGGCTCACGCATCATAATTTGCAGTCGAATCCCCATGCGAATTATCTTTTCAAGGAAAATACGACTGGCTACAAAGGCAAACGGCTCTTTTTGACCAAAGAGAGAGAGACGGAAGATGCGGACCTGATCAATACACTGCGCCGCAGGCAATACGTTCATGCGTCGGACGAATCAAAATACCTGGTTTTTTTTAAGATCGATGAGGTCTTGCCGCTGGTGGGACCCGGGAAGTAGCGACGGCCTGCCGCTTATTTCGTTGGAAGTTGAGATTCAGGGAAAAATACGATAGCGAGAATTGTTTTCCAAGCGGAGAAGCATTGCCAGACGGTCGGTTTTCATATATAGGAAAGCATATGATTCGTGAAAATATGAAATAGGAATTATCGTATTTGCCTGACGAACCGGGATCCGTGATTGTTCCTGACATCATCATTCACTAGAGGCGCGCCATGCATATAGCGACGTTTCATTTAGAACAGATGAGCGTGCTTTGGCCCGTACTCACGCTTATGGCTTTTATTTTATCTGCGGTGCTGCAGCCGGTGTGCGAAGGCGCTGTCTTATCCGGCAGTGAGATCGACTGGGACGGAACAACGCGAATCGTGTACCTGTACGGCGACAGCTCCGTCCCACCGCAGTATCATAGAAGCTACAGAATTGATGTGAGCTCCATGGAGGCCAGAATCACCGTTGACAGCTATGGGTCAGTCCTTGCCGACAGAAGCTACCGCATCATGCGATCCGATTTCGATGGTCTTCTTGATTCGCTTGCGTCAAATGCCATCCGGAATGTTCCACCGCGAGATAACGACGGCTGTACCGGCGGTACCAGCGAGACGATTTCAACCTTCAATCAGCAAACGCTGACTTTCTCCGGGCAGGTCTATCACTGTGGGGGTGAAGATTCCGGTAACCTGGGTGGAAATATACAAGGGTTCGCCGACGACCTGCGCGCCCTTTTCCCTGAACTCGCGGATCTGCTTCGCTAGTTTCCAGCCGGTATTTTTTCCCCGCAGCATTGGGGTACTAAATAAAATATTTTAGCAACGGGTACGGAGGTGCAAAATGGATAATGATGTGATTAGAGCTGAGCTTGAGAAGGTATTTGGTGTATACAGAGATGCATTGGCAAAGGGGGACGTCGAGGCGTTCATGACTGTGGTGAGTTTACCTGAGGATTTCAGCCAAGAGGAGCTTCGAGAAGATTTTTCAGAATTTGCCGAGTATACGCTGCAAACAACTCCGGCACTCAGTGATACGAAATTCATTACGCTAAAGACCCTTGGTGATGATCTGGCCGGCTACTACTGTACCTATACCCATCCCGATGATCCTAAGGTAATGAATGTCGTTTTCACTCCTTTTAAAAAAACAGACAGTGGGTGGAAGGTTTTGATGGGAGGCGGCATAAGTGGTTTCGAACCAGAAGAAAGCGAAGATATTGACGCCAGGATTGCAGAGCTTATCGAAAGTGATTCCGCCATTCAGCTTAGGGACCCTATAGATGACGAATCGATGGGGAAGGATTTTGATGCGGATCTCTCAGCGGTGCTCAACTGTTCTGCATATGATCACAAGCTGGCAATCACCATAAACGGTGTGCCGCTCGACTTTCAGGGAGGCAGTTCTTTTTCTCAGCGTCTTTTCGGTGTAAGCGAAGGTCTTGAACCATCCAGTCCTGGAATTTTGCATGTTGGTGAGAATCGCATAACAATAGTCTATCAAAGGATACGGGACGATTCCCCTTTCCCGATGACGGTCGACGTGATGATTCCTCCTGCGGGGTATTGCTTCAGGTTATCAACCTTAAAAACAGATGGAGATGTTGACGCAACATTTGTTATCCCAAAAGTTCCTACCGAAGATATCTCACCTGACGAAATCGAATGCGTCAGCATCGGAGACGACTAATACTGCGCGGAAAATGATAGCAAGCCGCATCAAATATATGAGAATGAATCCTTCAGCAAGGCCGAAGAAGAAAATGGATTACATCTATATTGGCTTAGCTGTTGTAATGTCGGCATTTGTTCTGTATCAGGAATCGCTTTTTAGGGTGAAAAGTGACGATCAGGTTATCATTATTCAGTTCAATGAGGTGCTCACCCCGCCAAAAACCACGGCTGGAGTTTACTTTAAGATTCCATTCATTCAAAAAGCTTATTACTATCCTAAAAATGACCATCTCTGTAAATATGAACATGAGATTCCAACGCTAGATAAAAAACGAATAAGACTTGACACCCAAGCCGTATGGAAACTCGACGATCCGATCAAGTTCTATGATCGGCTTCATTATTTTGATGATAATGCTAAAGATTTTATTCAATCCAGGATTCGGGAAGCAGAAAGAAAGATTATTACCAGGACAAAACTTGTGGATATTGTTTTCAAATCCAATGGTACAACCACCGAAAATTTGGAATGCAATTCAGAAGTTTTACGCAGAATCCTGAAAGAGGCACGATTGGACTTGCGCGAATTCGGCATCCTTTTGCTGGACATTAAAACAGCGGTTAATTTTCCGAAGAAGAGAACTACCGAAACCTGACTTGGAGGTAACGAATGATCTTCGTGAGGCTCATTGTAGCTTTAGCCTCTTTGTACATATATAACTTTTACCTCGATAAGATGAACAATCTTCCTCCCGTGAAATGGCTGTCGAACAGTTCCATGACCTGGATATTATTAAATATAACTGGGTACATCCTATTTTTTGTTGTTTTTGGCTGGCCGTTTTACAGAGAAGCGAAAATGAGAACGGGCGATTTAAAAAAGATCGCTTTCGATATGGGTTTCGTTTTTCACGATGATACGTTTCAGCCCGAAGAGTCTTTATTACAGTCACCTCTGCTTTGTCGTGGCTACAGGCAAAGATTTGGTCCGGCCATGACCGGAAAGCATGAGGAGGCGAGGGTTCAGTTGTTCGAGCACACTTATTCCGAGCCAGGACAATCTCCGGATAGAGGCGATACTGATTATTGCCGGGTTGTGGCTGTTTTTGATACAACTGAATTGCATATTCCCGAATTTGTTATGATTTCAAAAGGTCGTGGAGATAGAATGCTCGAAACGCTTTTCAAAATTGGTGTTATTGATTTTAAAGATGATTCTAAATTTTCCAAACGCTATGCGCTCAGCGGTCCAAATCAAGAATCCATCAGGGAGCTTTTCATTCCGGAGCTTCGTTCCGCCATCAGCCGCTCCAAAAAAAAATGGGCAGCCGCAGGGATAGACAATAAGTTTATATTGTTTGCAGACAGCGAGCCTGACGAACAGCTAAATCCGGATGGATTTGTCGACTATTTTAAAAAAACCTGGGAGATATTTAACATCATCAGATCTAATCGAAAGGGCCGTTGAGTTGACCTAAGGGATCCATAAAGACCCAAAAGATAGAGCAGATGCGAGAGAGGTGCATGAGAGCTATGGAATCACTGAAAGAAAAGCAGAGATTTAAAGTGTATGTAGACGAAAATTCACACTATAAGGACGAAAGCGAACGATATTTGAAAGGAGATTACGCCGATTGCGAAACCGCTGTGGATGTATGTAAACAGATTATAGATGATTTTTTAAAAAAAGCTTATGGCAAAGACAAAACGGCAGATCAATTATGGCGGGAATATACCACCTGGGGGGAGGATCCATTCATCGTCGTAACCGAAGGGGAAAATAATTGCGCTTTCTCAGCATGGGATTACGCAAAAGATCGAATTAAAGAGATGGCAGAAAAGGTAAACCCATAAGTAGAAGAAAAAGGAAACAGCCATGTCCATTAAGCTGCATCATTTGCTGCGTATCTTCACTTATACAATTTTCATTACAGCCGTATTTGTCATAATCTATTTACTGGTTATCGTTGAGGATAAGCCGGCACCGGGCTATATAATTGCATCGATTGCTTTTTTTTTAGGCATGCTGGCACCTCATTTAATTAAAAAATATGTCCCTGTCGTCTGCCCGAAGTGTGATGGCCGTTCTTATGCAGTAACATCGGCCGAAGGAAGACTCTGTTTTGAATGCTCTAAATGTGGGTATGTGCATAAGACAACGTTTATAGAGGGATCATCAGGTGAGGTCTCCTAAATTTTCATGGCATATTCGGGTCAAGAATAGATTAAGGAGGATATTGAGATGACGATTTCAAAAGCGGTCGCTATAGGCCTGGCGTTCTGTTTTCTTATTGGAATTGCTGCCGCAGCAGGAATCGTCGGGTGGTATCTCGGGGCACCTTACCTGCTCAATGCCTGGGTTAAGGAGCAGGCCGGCGACATTCAGGGGCATATTGAAGTACTTCAGAACCTGAAGACAGGAAATACGCCCGAAGCGATTGAATTTCTGGAGTCTCGATTAGACGATGACCTCATCGTCCTTGAGCCTGAAGGGCATAAATTGCAGGCACACGTACGCACGGAGATGTATGCGGCGCTTCGTGCCGCAAAAAAATACCGCATCAAATACCCCCGCAAAAGCCGGCGCGGCAGCATCGACAAGATGGTTCAAAACGTGCTCTCGCGGGACATTCCTGATAATGTGAATTAGACGATCGAGGGCGTCTATCGATGAGGCGGTTATCAGAAAACACCCATATCGGAATGTTATTCTGGCAAACGCTCTAAACAGATGTAACCCGAATTTTCCTGGGTGTGGCTTTTTCGACTTTAGGCAATACCAGTCGAAGTACCCCATTTTTCAGTTCAGCACTGATCTTCGTTTGGTTGATGACTTCTGAAAGGGTGAACTGGCGATAGTATTTCCCCACACCGTATTCAATTAAAATGGGTTCTTCGGTGAATTCGCCATTCGATTCAGCCTCTCCCGTCAGCGTAAGAACATCATCGCGTAAATCGATTGTCAAGTCGCCTATTTTTACGCCGGGCATGTCTGCAAGCAGGGTAATTTCTTTTTCCGTTTCAAATATGTCGACATCCGGTGTGTATACAGGACCGGGCTTGGTCTGTTCGCCTTTGGAAGTCAATTCTTGTTTTTCTTTCACCTTGAGTTCTTTGGCTTGAGCGTCGGTCATGATGATCCCCTCCTTATGATTCTAAAATTATCATGCCTAATTGATTTTTATTTGTTTGGGCTTGGCCTTTTCTGCCTTGGGTATGGTGAGTTTCAGGATGCCGTTTGCAAGGTTGGCATTGATCAATTCCGGATTAATATCCCCAGGAAGACTTATGACCCGGGAAAATTTACCGGCTTCCCGCTCCCTGCGGTGATATCTTGCATCTTTTCCGATTGCCGGTATCTCCCGTTCTCCTGAAATCGATACGTTGTTGCCGGTCGTTTCAATATCCAGATTTTCTTTTGTAATACCGGGGAGTTCTGCGCGAATATAGTAGTTTTCCTTGTCTTCGGTCAGATTGATGGATGGAAAAACCCCTGCGTGAAGACTCGGAAAAGAAAGATCGGATTCCTTGCTGTAGAGATTATCCAACATATGTTTTACACGATCCAACTCTTGAAACGGACTTGCAAAACGCCAAGACGGAACGCCATACATTTTTCTGTAAATCATAGCATAACCCTCCTTTTCTTTTGTGTATATTTTCAGTTAGATTATAGGCTTCTGTTTGTGACCCATCGTTGTTATTTATTTTTTTGCTACTATGAAAATATGATAAAAATAATTTTATCTTTGTCAAGATATCGAAATAAATATTTTCATGGGTCTATAACATTCAATTATTTTCCACGATAAACCCTGCCTGGTACCCATGTTTGTGCTAGTGCCATTTGAAGATTTTCAAACCGATTGAAAAGAAAAAAATGCCGGTGGCGGTCAGGATGGCGGCGGAAAGAGAAATTTCAGCAAAACCGGCACCCTCGATGAAAATGCTCCTCAGCCCGTCCGCCAGCAGGGTCAGCGGTAACTTCCGGATGAAGGGAAGGCTCCATTCCGGAAAATTATGATAGCTGAAGAAGATTCCTGAAAGGACCATCATGGGCATGACCACTACATTAATGAGGCCGTTGCCGGTTTCAGTTCTTTCCGTATGACAGGAGACGAAAATGGCAATACCGGCAAAAGCGATATTACCCGCAAGGAAAATGGCAAGCAAGGCTGCCGGATTTCCCTGGATGGTGATGTCAAAAACCAGATAGGCAAAAATAAATAGAAGGGTGGATTCAATCAGATTCATTCCAATTCTAACGATTATCAGGGCCATCAGCAGATGGGATTTCATCATGGGGGTTGCTACCATTCTGCGCAGCAGCTTCTGCGATCGTTTTTCGATCAACCCGTAACCCAGGCCCCACATACAGGACATCATGATTCCCATGGAAATCAAACCCGGCACCAGAAAATCAATATAACGGGTCCCCTTGACGGTTAGTGCTTTAATGTTGTCTGTCGTTTCCCTGTGGGTTGACGGCTGGCTGCCGAATATTTTGGAAAGTTTCAGATAATTGAGCTGGGCATCCGAGTTTAACGGGTCAAAATGATATTCAAGCCGGCCATTATCTTCCGTGATCGCCACGCTTAAATTCCCGCGTTTTATCAAGGTCATCGCGTTTTCCCAGCCGGTTTTCCGAAACAGAAAGGTGGTATTCCCCAGCTGGTCGTCTTTCATCGTGATTTTGTACCGGGCCGATTCATCAGGATCGGGCTTTATTTTTTCAGCGTGTTGCTGCAAAAATTTTTCCAGGTTTGAAACCGGCTGCGGCGTGGACGTGCTGACCCTGCCGGGCTCGATCAGGGCGATATTGCGGACAACATCCACCTTCTGGGTAAAGGCGATTCCTAAACCCAGCGACATGAGCATCGGAAAGATAATGCCCCAGAAAAGAACCCCCGGTTCGCGGATAATTTCTTTAAAATGAGCAGAGATCAAGTGAACGAGTTGTTCCCGCCGAATCAGTTTATTCATGCAGCCGCCTGCCTGTCATGGACGTAAATACGTCGTCCAGTGTTTTTCTTCTGCATTCCAAATTTTTAATGCGCAGATTTTTCAATTTAAGGAAACTCAGAAATTCCGGCAATTCGGACTCCAGCTGCGTCAGCGCGATCAAACCTTGCTCATTTTTGGGGTCCCACTGAATTGGAAACGGTGCGCCGGCATTCAACTCATCCGAAGCAGGGGTGGGCTGTTCTAATGTAAATTCAATGATTTTCTTGCCGTGATCATTGTCATCCAGCAGCTCTTTGAGGGTTCCTTCTTTTAAAATACGGCCATGATCGATGATAATAATATGGTCGCACAAGTGCTCGGCCTCTTCCATGTAATGGGTGGTCAGGATGAGTGATGTTTGCAGGTGTTCCTTTAAAGAGAGCAGAATCGACCAGATTTCTCGCCGGGCGTTGGGGTCCAGGCCCGTGGTGGGCTCATCCAGAAGCAGAATTCTGGGATGGTTGAGCAGCGCGATTCCCAGGGCCAGGCGCTGGCGCTGGCCGCCGGAAAGATTGCCCGCATAAGCTTTCCGTTTTTCTTCCAGGCCGATGGTTTCGATGATTTCGGCAACCCGCCGGCTGTCAAGTTGATAAAAACTGGCAAAGAGCTGCAGGGTTTCCCAGACGGTTAATTT
>CAYTAQ010000141.1:0-10512 GCA_964435695.1 uncultured Desulfobacterales bacterium
TGAAAAATCCTATCCAGGCCGGCATGCCGAAAACCATGGGTGTGGCAAGCCCCCAGGCCCAGAAATCCATACCGAGTATAAAGACTACGCCCATCCAATACACATACCGGTTGTACAGGAATGGCGGCAGAAAAATGGCAATTCGTCCTGCCTGCCATGAAAGCACAACATGTACCACCAGGTAGACGACGAACGCCACAGCCATCACCCAGACCACCGGCAGCACCGGGCCGGGACTCATAATTTTAAAATAGAATAGCAGCACGGCTCCTTCTCCTGCCAGTATGGACAGTATGGCGGCCACGGCATGGACGCGTTTCAGGTAGAGACCGAACAGGACCGTGGGGAACAACACCGCCAGGCCCGTAAATGTCTGGGTGGCGATTTCCAGGATGGTGGCCGGCGGTTTATAGGCCAGGGCCAGTCCGGCCAGACTTAAAAATATCACGAAAATCCGTCCGCTCAGGCTGGTCTGGTATTTTGAGGTACCGGTCATGGGCAGCAGATCCCTGGTGAAGATGGAGCTCAAGGTGAGGAGCTGGGAATCCATGGTGGACATGAGGGCTGCCAAGCCCGCGGCCAGCACCAGAGCCGCCATAAAGTCGCCGGATATCAGGGTCAGGGTCATGGGCAGGATGCGGTCCGCCTGTTTGCCCGCCAGATCCGGAAAAGACAGATGCCCCATGACGCCCACGGAAATGGGCATGAAAAAAACCACGGTGCAGATCAGGGGATAAAACAGCATGGTTTTGGCAATGATCTGCGGGTTTCTGGCGGAAAAAAAGCGCTGAAAAAGCTGGGGAAACATGGGATCGCAGAAGAACCATAACATGATGTAGCTGAACCAGATGCCGTAGGTATAGCGTCCGGTGCCGCCGGGTCTTGAAAAGAGCTCGGGGTTGGAGGTCAGCAGTTTCTGGTTGGCTTCCATAAAACCGCCGTGATGCTGCGCCACTATGATCAGCGACACGAAGAGCAGGAGAAACATGAGCAGACCCTGGAACAGGTCGGTCCATGCCACGGCCCGCAAACCTCCGCGCAGGGTATACAGGACGATAATGGCCGTCACCAGGATGCAGCCGTAAAAATAGGGCAGGCCTATCAATGCTTCCAGGGCATATCCCGCGGCCATGGGCTGCAGGGCCAGATAGGGGATGGTGAAGATGATCATCACCATGGCAACGATGAACGACAACACCGGGCTCTGATAGATGACCTTTACCAGCTCCGGTGGCGTGACCACGCCGTGGGTTTTGCCTACCTGCCAGATTTTTCTGCCAAGAATCCAGAAGGTCAGCGCCATGAATCCGGTTCCGAATCCCATGATGGGGAAAAAGGCGTAGCCGTCCCGGTAGCCGGCGCCCGAGGTGCCGAACACGGTGAACGCCGAAAAATTGGTGGCCACCATGGTTCCGAGAAGAATCAGGGTGCCCAGTTTGCGGTCCGCCAGAAAATAGGTTTCCGGCGAGGACTTCAGTTTGGTTCTGGCAATAAAACCGATGACCAGCACCAACAGAAAGTAGGTGATGAGTACCATTATTTTAATAGTCATTTTGTACTCCCTTCCGAAACAAAAAAAGCCACCCCGACCCCAGGCCGGGATGGCTTTTTAAAAGCCTGACATAACCTTTTCTACAGTACTTCAAGCAAATTTTTAACGTTTCTTATATTTGATTCTCTATCCTGTCAATATCAAAAAAATCGTAAGAGATAAATTTTCAGATTGAGCGATATGAACCTTCCATCGTCATTATATGAATAAAGCGTTTTTGCCAAAGCGGTTTTTATTTATTTGAGGATGATGCGTGCATCCACGATACTCAATCCCTTCTCATGCACCACCACCGGATTCAGATCCATCTCTTTGATCTGCGGATAGGATTCAATGATCTCGGAACAGAGCAGCAGCAGCTTTAGCAATGCTTGTTTGTCGGAAGGCGGGTTCCCCCTGATGCCGTTCAATATAGGAGAGGATTTAGTTTCCTCTATGAGGTGTTTGGCGGATAAGCGTGTGATGGGAAGAACACGAAAAGCGACGTCCTTCAGCACTTCCACCATGATACCGCCCAGACCATACATGATGACCGGTCCGAACTGGTCATCCAGCTGGGTGCCGATGATCACCTCTACACCCTCTTCAGCCATGGGCGATACGAGGATGCCGCGAATATCGGCGTACGGGTTATATTGCTTGGCATTGGCCATGAGTTGTTTAAAGGCGTTGCGAACCTCTTTTTCATTGCCGATGTTGAGGATAACACCGCCGGCATCACTTTTATGAAGAATATCGGGTGAAACAATTTTAAGTGCTTTTTTTCCTTTTGTCTTTTTGGCAAATACTGCGGCTTCCCCGGCTGTTTTTGCCAGAAATTCTTCAGCCACAGACGCACCATGCAGGCTCAAAAGGGCCTTGGCTTCCGGCTCCAACAGGCATTTGCGATCCTGCTCGAGGGCGTTTTGAATGATAGCCTTACCCTCTTTCTTCGCTTTGGCTTCCCAGTTGAGCACAAAGTTGCTTTTGGCATGATAGCTTCTGATGTAGGATCCATATTCCGACAGGACTGAAATCGATTTGCAGGCCACGTCCAGCGAACCATAGACCGGTATGTCGTAGTACCGCAACAGTTCCAGTGAATGGGGTTTTTCAGAGTCGTACAGGCTGTGTACGATGATGGGTTTGCCGTATTTTCTGACCATCTTGCCCATCTGGTGGGCGGCATCTTCTTCCATCAGTGTCAGGCTTTCGGCAAAACGAATGCCGTATCCCCCAAAAAGTCCCACAATGAGCAGGCCTCCGATATTGGGGTCCTTGAGCATGATGCGGGCACAGTCGGCAAAAACGGATGGATCGGCATCGGTACCGCCGGCAACATCCACAGGATTGACGACATTGGCGGCTTCCGGAAGAATTTTTTGTAACTTTTTTTGTGTGGAATCGCTTAAATTAGGGATGGTAACGCCTGCATCCGTGAGAAGATCGGCGGCTATGGTGGCATGGCCGCCGCCGTCCGCAAGAATGGCAACAGCGTTGTTTTTAATCGGGGGCATGCTCGAAAGCGTTTCCGCTGCCGGAAACAGTTCATCCGGGTTCTCGATGACGATGATCCCTGCGCGTTTAAAGGCGCCTTTGGCGACCTCGGAAATGCCGGCCAGGGCGCCGGTGTGCGAACCGGCGGACTTTTTGCCGGTGGAAGACCGTCCGCTTTTCAACAGGATAATCGGTTTTTCGATGGTGGTCGTGTAGGCCTGTTGGAGAAACTCTCGCCCCATACGCATGCCTTCTACATACATGAGGATGGCTTTGGTACTTGGGTCCGTGCGAAAAAATTCCAGGTACTCGTGAAATTTGATGTCGGCCTCATTTCCTACGCCGATATAATAGGAAAATCCTTTCCTGCTTTTAATTTTCGCCTCTGTCAGCAACGTCAACGCCATATTCCCGCTCTGGGTAAGCAGTGCAATGTGGCCTTTGGGCGGATGGCGCAACCCCACAAGATTTAATCCAGAATTCAGATTGATCATGCCGGATGTATTGGGGCCGATGAGGCGAATGCCGTATTTTCGGGCGGTCTTAACGACGGTTTCTTCCAGGTTTTTTCCTGCCGGGCCCATCTCCCCGAATCCGCCGGCCAGAATCACGGCCCCTTGGATACCCTTTTTCCCGCAATCTTCCAGGACTGCAGGTATGGTTTTAGCGGGGGTGGCGATGAGCGCCATGTCCACGGGTTCCTGGATATCGGAAATATTTTGATAACACTTAAACCCCAGGATACTTTTCTCTTTGGGGTTGACCGGATAGATCCTGCCTTCATACTTTTCATCCAGCAGGGTCCGAATGGTTTGAAATCCCCTTTTGGTTTCATTTTTGGATGCACCGACGATGGCAACGGATGTTGCGTTTAATATTTTGTCAAGCATGGGATCTCCTTTACTTTCTTTCTTCAAACGCCTTGAGCGATTCCTGACGCTCTTTGGTGGACACACATGCTAGACAGGCTTCAATCTCAAAATCCATCAAAGCCTCCATACTGACTTCGCCCTGGGCCATGTGAAGGCCTTTCTTAATCATTTTTATGGAAAAAGACGAATTCTCGGCGATTTTATCGGCAAGCTGGGTGGCTTCCTCCATTAAGCGACTCAACGGTACTGATTTATTGATCAGGCCGATCCTTTCCGCTTCCTTTCCGTTGATGTACTCTCCGGTAAAAAGAAGTTCTTTGGCTTTTGCGGGCCCCACCAGATCCTGAACCAGACGCATGGCGCCGCCTGTTACCGAGGATGTTACTTTAGCTTCCGGAGATCCGATCTGGGCTTCATCCGCCGCAATGCGAAGATCGCAGGCGAGTGCCAACTCATAACCAGAACCCAACGCATATCCGTTGATGGCGGCAATGGTCGGCTTTTCAAAACGGATAATTTTTCTCGATGCCTCCTGCAGTTCTTCAAGGTATTCGCGGTATTTTTCCAAACTTCGGGTCTTGGATTCTTTCAGGTCGGCACCGGTTGAAAACGCACGGCCGTTTCCGGTGATTACCAGCACCTTTATTTCCGGATCCTCTTGGGCATCGGACAGGGCGGTCTGAAAATCAAGCCAGAGTTGCTTATTCATGGCATTGAGAACTTTGGGGCGGTTCAACTTGACAAAGGCAATATTTTTAACCTTTTCATAGATGATGCATTCAAAATTCATGAGTGACTCCTTTCATAATTACTGGAATTCATGACATACCCTTCAAAATCCTTTTCCAGAAGGAATCTGGAGATCATTTCACTCACCTTATCGGCGGTGTCCACTTGGTAATGACCTTTTTCATTCCGGCCAACCAGGCGTTTGGCATTTTCGACAATCGCTTGGAGGGAGGCCGGTGTCATTTCAACCACGACGTTTACGGCAATGGTATCTTCTGCTTTATTCATTTGATTTGATGCTCCTTTTTTTTCAGCTATAGCAGTTTCAGTCAACAGGATCAAGCTTCAGTCGGCGCGCTTGATAAAAACTGCAAACTTCGGTATCAGAAATATAGCGGTTGTCATGAAAATTTATGACAACCGGTATTATTCGATGGCATCGAAGCAGTATTTTTAGGGGCTGCGGATTAAGCCAGATGGGGCTTGAACGCCTTATAAAGTGACGGATCGATAATGGCTTCATATCCTGTGAGCTGCGCAACCACCTTTTTGTCGTCGGAGAGCAGGGTAATATCCCCTGTCATCTTGTGGGGGGTCACCTCATTGACCTCAAGGACAGCCGTGATGCCCGCCGAAGGGAATTTCGTGCAATATTGCCGATACCGTTTGCAGTAACTAGGCAGTGAAACAGAACCGGTTTCTTCATAACACCAGAGCGTGGCCATTTGAAACGCGCAATCCAGCGCCAGCGGATCGCTTATCCAGGAACTCCTTAAATGTTCTTTGATCCATTCGGACGGTAAGGGAGCAGACAAAATTTTTGCTGACATCCCCCAGGAGGAACAGGCGGTAATTTCCTGAATACCCCGCAGTTTTGTGCCATGAAAAAGAATTTTATCATAAACCTCTTCAATACTTCGTTGATAAGCCCCGGTATGCTTATCTTTAGGAAATTTGAACGGTGGCGGATCCGGAATTGAATCGATCAATATGGCTTTCGCCCTCGAGTGGATGACATCCACCCCTTCAAGTACGCCGTCCCTTAATTCAACGGGTACTTCATAAAACATTCCCTTTTTGCTGGCCTTTCCGGCAAAAAGACGAATAATCTTTTTGTTATTTTCCAGCTTGATTCCCTTGAGAATTCTCATGTCGTCGATACCGTGAAGCACCAGGCCCGGATTTTCGTGCAAAGCACCGTGGCCGAACCATTCCGTCATGAGCGCAAACGGTACCACCGGTTTTCCATCGAGCTTGTGTGCATCAAGAATCGGATAGTCCGTAGTGTCGATTTCACGCTTAAACAACAGGGACAACCGGTCTTTCTCAAGCGCCGATTTTTGAGGAGAAGGCCGGACAACCGACATCTCTGAATTATTCTTTTGGCGTAGGCCGGAGCCGACAACGATTTCAACCGGATGTTGCCGACCATCCGCCATTTCCTCAAGCATACACCCGGCGCCTGTTTCCATGGGGATAAGTTCAACATGGTTCTTAAGGAATTCGCGCTTCAGGAAAGGGGACACCATGCCGCCGTCCCATGGTCCCCAGTTAATGGAGACGACACGGCAATTATCACGATTCATGGATTCCTGTCGGGCTATTTTGTTGAGGGCTTCGTTTGCCATGGCATAATCCACCTGGCCCATGTTCCCAAACCGTGCGGCCACAGAGGAGAAGATTACAAGGTATTTGAGGTGATCGGTTTTCGTAGCTTTCAGCAGGGTTTTTAAACCTTTCACTTTGGTATCATATACCCGGTTGAACTGATCAAGGGTTTTATCGACGATC
Source organism: uncultured Desulfobacterales bacterium (assembly GCA_964435695.1). Classification (GTDB taxonomy): domain Bacteria; phylum Desulfobacterota; class Desulfobacteria; order Desulfobacterales; family B30-G6; genus CAYTAQ01. Next base: position 6,421 of record CAYTAQ010000141.1, read on the forward strand.
AGCCGATCATCAATGACCCCTGCGCCATGAATCACGGCGCGAATCGGACCGAATTTCGACCGGATGTCATTGAATAAAGATTCGATCTTTTTCGAATCACGGATGTCCACCGAATAATAATGCACAGTGGCGCCGACATCCCTCAGGCTGTCTAGGGTATAAAGAATTTCTCGATTGGTCATATATTTTTGATACGAATTCTCGATATCCTTGGGCGAAGCACCGTTGTTGTTGAATTCGTTTTCAAGAATCGCACGTTTTACCTGAGCGGGTTCTGAAAGTCCTTTCAGCCATGACGGTTCTTTGGCTGGAGAAGAAGAACGTCCGATCAGGATCAATTTGGCTGGAACGTTTTGGGCCAATGCGACTGCTGCAGCCGCCGTGACACCCTTGGCCCCGCCGGAAATGATGACCACGTCCGTTGCTTTGAGGTCCACGTTGACCGCTTGACGAATTTTGAGCGGCAATGGGTGGAGCTCCAGCGTATAGCGGTGTGTCGCGTCGATTCCAATTTCCAACGAGCCTGGTTGGTTCGCAAAGATGATCTCTTCGGCGACAGTATCGGCAATCGCATGAATGTCATCCCAGTCCGGATCGATATCCAGGGCGCGGCAAGCGACATCTTCCCACTCAACGGCCGCTGTTTTTAATAGCCCTGCCAAGCCGCCCGTGGTTGGATGGTCCATGGCGCGACCTTTAAAGCCGAAGGCGCCGTCAAGACGCGTTATCGTGGCAAAAACAGCACCGCCTGATTTGGCTGCATGGGTCAGAGAAGACGCACACTGCTTGGCAAGCATAAAAGCATTTTTTAGAAAGGTATCGTCATAACCGTCGTCGTGGGGTGCTGGATTCGAAACAATCACCAGTCCCCCGGCACCCGACAGTTCTCCCGGGTTTTTGGTCAGCGACGGAAGCCGGTCCATGGGGAGCAATTCGGCCTGAATGTCTTTGTTCGTGAATGCCTGAACGATTGACGCTGAAAGGCCGAGTGCATCTTCGAGTACAACCAAACGTTTCCCGGCCGGTATTTTTAGGGGTTCCGTACGAATCAAAGGCGCTTCTTCGAGAGATACTGCGTAGCGTTCTATGGGCGGGTGATATTCCGCTGCGGGCGGCTCAACCGATAGGTTTTCGGTTTCAGGGAGCTCCATGTTGTCAGACATCGGTTCTGCGTCGCCAGGGAGAGAGATGTCTGTATTGATATTCGGTTTTTGCGATAGAAACGTCGAGATTTGTCCCAGGGTCTTCAAGGTCCCCATCATATCGGGAGAAACCGATGGCAGGTTCGGCAATCTTTCTTCCAGTGAGGCCAGGATTTCAACCCGCTTAATGGAGTCGATACCCAGGTCGGCTTCAATGTCCATCTCAAAGTTGAGCATTTCCACGGGGTAGCCGGTCAATTCAGCAACCACATCCAATAAGCTATTCTCAATGTTTGTTTTTTCGGCAATCCATAACGCTTTTGAAGAGAGGCCGGGTTCAACAGCAGTCACTGCGGGATCGGTTCCAGGCGATTCGGATGCTCCCGGTTTGTCCGCAAGATAGGCAACGATTTGTCCCAGGGTCTTCAAGGTTCCCATCATATCGGGAGAAACCGATGGCAGGTCCGGCAATCTTTCTTCCAGTGAGGCCAGGATTTCAACCCGCTTAATGGAGTCGATACCCAGGTCGGCTTCAATGTCCATCTCCAGGTTGAGCATTTCCACGGGATAGCCGGTCAATTCAGCAACCACATCCAGAAGCGTTTTTTCGATTCCGGAGGCATCCGGCGATTCACCGGGTGTTTGAAGCGAAATGCTTTCAGTCGTTTGCAGGGAAAGCGGGGAGGCGGGCTCAATGGAATGCATTGGACCTTTGCCGGCACCGGGGGGAAAGGCGTTTGCCGCCGGCCGTTGGGTTTGAATCGTCTGTTGAGTAGACGAAACAGGAGGCAGTTCAATGGCCTCAATGGCGTGCTCTGCAGATACTTCCGGTTTTTTTTCAGAATATGAAAATGAGCCGTCGAAACCTAACGATGCTTCGGTCAGTCGCTGCGTGCTCTCCATCATGCGCTGGAGGGTACGGCCGGCTTCGGTTTGTGCTTCGAGAAATATTTTATGTGCTTCGGTTGTCTGAGCTTGCAGGGCCTGCATGGCTGTGAGACCTTTTTGAATTGTTCGTATGGCATTTTCTATAAATGCTTTAGAATGGATTGTATCGTTATACTTTTTCATCTTTGCTTGCTTTTTCGATTGGATCAATTGAGTGGTTTTGCTTGATTTTTTGTCTGCAGGATGATCGACCGTTTCTCGGAAATCGGTATTCGAATCGGCAACCTGGTTTTCAGAAGGCATGTCAACTGTTTCATCAAACGGGCATGGTTCTAAAACAGGGTTTGTCGGTGTCGCTGGTTTAAAAGGGGGTGCCTTCTTCGGCGAGCGGTAGTTTGCACCACAAATGGGGATCTGCATCCGCTGCTTCTTTCTTTCAGGGACCGGATCTTCCCACTGTTTCAGCTGTACCGGGTATCCGCGTGACGCCAGCAGGGCAAGGGCTCTTGCCAGATCGGCTACACCGAAGCGTTTGCCGGCCGATGCATCCATTGAAACCGCATGGTACTTTCGCGTCTTGAGTATGGCATCCACCAGACCGGTCAATATGGATTTGGGACCGATTTCCACGAACATCCCGATGCCTTGATCATGGAGATGTTCAATATTCGAAATGAATTGAACCGGGCTGAGCATCTGATTCCCCAAAATTGTTTTAACACGATTCGCTTCAGCCGGATAGACGGTTCCCGTCGAATTGGAAAGAACCGGAATAGGGGAGGGGGTGAACCGGCATGGTTCTATGGCCTGTTGAAAGTTGCGTGCGGCGTTTTTCAACAGGTCGCTGTGAAAGCCGGCCGATACCGGCAGGCGAATGCAGCGGAAGCCGTTTTTTATTAACTCTTTTTGCGCGCGTTCGACCTGATCACTCGGCCCTGACAGGACGCCCTGCTCCGGGCTGTTTAAATTCGCAAGGGTTAGCCCGGGTCTGTTTTTACAGAATTCAGTCAAATCATTTATGGGTGCTTTAACCGCAACCATCGCTCCCCTATCGCCCGTGTCACCGGCTTCAGCCATGATCCGTCCCCGGGCGATGGAAAGATCGATAAATGTATCTTCATCCATCCACCCTGCTGCACAGAGTGCGGTTAATTCGCCGAAACTATGACCGCAGGTTGCATCCGGTTTTATGCCGAATCTTTCCAGAATTCTGACCATGGCCAGACTGATACCGCCAATGGCGGGCTGGGCAATTTCTGTCCGGTTCAAGGCTTTTTCCTGGGCCTGTTTTTCTTCAGGGGGCATTTGGGCGGGAAAAATAAAGTCTGTGAGTCTGCCGTTATCGCTGGGTCGGCGATTGATTTTTGCCAGTAAATTCATCACTTCAGGGAAGGTGCAGGTGATATCTTTGCCCATTCCGAGATATTGACTTCCCTGCCCGGGGAAAAGAAAGGCCAGTTTTTCCGGCTCGGGATTGCAGCCGTAATATATGTTTTTTTGATGCCAGCTTGTTTTTTCGCTGTTTTTCCGGAGCCCCGCCATTGCATGGTTCAACAGCTGCTGCAAAGATGAAGCCTTGTCAGCTTTCTCTGTGCTTTGGTCATGGACAAGCATGAGCCGGAATGGACGGCCGGCATCAAACACACGGCGTGTTTCAGCGGCAAGGTAACAGCGGTTGACGTTTGACGGTTCCACTTGAAGACTTTTTCCCAGATCCAAGAGCTTTTCGGTCAAACGGGTTGGGTGGTCAGCCGACAAAGCAAATATTTCTACGGTTTGATCCCAGGATATGCTTTGTTTTTGCTTAGCATACTCTTCAAGCACGACGTGAAAATTGCTTCCGCCAAAACCAAAGGAGCTGACACCCGAACGTCTTGGGTGGTTTTTATGGGAAAACCAAGGACGTGTTTCAGAACTGAGGTAGAACGGCGATGCATGGATTTCGAGTTTTGGGTCCGGCATCTCCGCTTTCAAGGTGGGAAGAAATACTTTATTTTTCAACGCCAACGCAGTTTTGATCAGTCCGGCGGCCCCTGCTGCGGCTTTGGTATGGCCGATCATG
>CAYTAQ010000142.1:0-7711 GCA_964435695.1 uncultured Desulfobacterales bacterium
ATGCCAATATTGTGATGGGAATGCCGTATTTGACGAAATCCATGACATCCAGCAGGCGTTCACCGGTCTCCGGATCGCGTCCCATGCCGAAACAGATGGCATTGTTGGGTGTGCCCACCACAAGGAAATTGGCGAACGATGATGAAAAGGATGTAATCAGGCCGACTTTGATGACGCTGACATTCGCAAGGGTTGCCATGGGAAGGACAATGGGGCCCAAGGCTGCGACGGTTGCACCGTCACTCATGAAATTGGTCATGGTGCCGGTCAGCAGGCTGACGCCGATGAGCAATCCGTCGCCCTTGGTCAAAAAATCCGGCAGCAAACCGACGAACGTTTCCGCCAGCCACAATGCACCACCCGTAAATTTAAGGGCCACACCCATGGCACAGGCAGCGGCATACAGACCGACGACGTCGAAGGCCACACCTTCCTGAATGTCTTCCCAGCGAAGAATGCGAAAAACGAACATGGCAAATACCGCATAAAGGGTGGGCCCCCCCAGGCCGGCGTGTTCACCGATCACAATCCAGGCGACAACCAGGAGTACCAGGATTACCGCCATCAGCGCTTCTTGGCCGCCGAATTTGGGCATCCGTGCAACTTCCGCCCTGACAATTTCGCTGGGATTGACCTCTTTGACCATGAATTTTGGCTTGAGCCGGATGTACATGAAGGCGCCGATAATGACAGACATCAACGGTACAAACGGCAAACCATATTTCATCCATTCCAGGAAGCTGATCGGCATACCATATTCCATGAGATAGCCGAGCATAATGGCATTACGACCACCTGCGGCAGGGGATCCCGGTCCGCCGTGGTTGGCTGCAAAACATACTCCCAAAAGAAGGAAGACCGCCAGCGCCCGGTCTTTTTTAACGCCGTACATCTTACAGGTAACCTTGTAAATACCCATCAATACCGGTATGAGCAGCGCCACCAGCGCGTGTTCCGAAAGAAAACCGGCGGATACTGACAGCATCGGTAGAAAAATAAAAGCAAAGGCCTTGGTGCTTTTAATACGGCTTAGCAGAATCAGTCCGATCCGTTTGTCCAATCCGGTTTTGGCAACGCCCACCGCCACCGTTAGGATGCCGAAAATAAAGAAGACGGCATCGGTCATGTAGGCTTTTGAAATATCATTCATGGGCAGAATAGCAAAAAGGTAAAGCAGAACACCGACCATAATATCGGTAGCCCCCAGCGGCAATGCTTCGGTGCCCCATAAGAATGCAGCCAGAAAGAGGATGGCCACCGTCAACTTGGCCAGGTTGGCCACATTCCTTTCCGTGAGCAAAACCTCTTTCCCGTAATTTTTTTGGGGTGTTCCGCTTGTATGTTCCGCAAAAGCTTTGGGGCGGAGCTTTTTATTGACCGTATCGGTTATGGTGTTACACCCTTTTTCGACTTGATATCCCGCGGGATTTTTCTCCCCGACCATTTGCAGCATGTTCTGGGGAGGGGGTGCCAGCACGATCGCAGCGAACAGGATGGCAGCGATGATAAACAATACGGGTTTGTATCCAGGACGGCTTTGCCAGGTCCAGCGATTATCCGCCTTTTCAATTGTAATCGTATGATGAGACATGCATCCTCCTCTTTCAAGTCCTTAAGATCTTCTCCATCTCAAAAAACAAATCCTGCTCCCTGATGATGCCACAGGGATTTCCGGACAGGGTCACCAATAGTCTCCTAACTTTGTTGGTGCGCATCAAATAGGCGGCTTCCATGAGTGATGCCGTTCCTTCAATGGTAAGCGGAACCGGTGACATGACGTCCTCAATGATTGTGGTCCCGATTTCTTTTACGGCCTTGGTGAACATGCCTCTCCAAAACAAGGGAGAGTATTGAATGCTGTCCGCCGTTGACGGTTTCGGGGCGGAAAGATAGGCCGGCATGATCAACTCAAGGAGATCAATGATCGCAAGAACACCGATGATGTTTTCAGCGGCGTCTTTTACCAGGATAGAGCGGTGGCCGGTTTCCATGATCCGGCTGGTGGCTGCCTGGGAAGTAAAGGACGCTTTAAGTACGTTGATGGCGTCCGCAATCGTTTTGTTTCTTTCGATAACGGTATATTCCTGCAGCGGAACCATGACCCCCAGAACCCTTTTTTCTTCATGGGCGTCCGGTTTTTGTTTATATTGAAAAGCTTCTCTGATTTTTAAAGACAGCAGGTCCGCATCACACGGCTTTGAAAGGTAATCGTAAGCACCTTCTTCAAGGGCTTCCTTGGCAGAGGGAAGTGCGCCGTGCCCGGTTAACATGATAACCGGTGTCGCAGGATGCGTTTGGTTGATTTTCTTTAATACCGCATGCCCGTCCATTCCCGGCATCTTGATATCCAGGATGATGACGTCCGGTTTCTCGTCAAGTTTTTTGAGGGCTTCTTCTCCGTTCTCGGCCAGTATGGTTTCGAATCCTTTTTTGTTTAAAATCTTTTTGGTTGTTTCCCTGAACTGTGCTTCATCATCCACCATTAATACTTTTATTTTATCACGCATGCGATGAGCCTCCTTTGTTTTGCTCATTTCTTAGGTGCACTTTTTTAAATAGATACCACCTTATAGCGGTTTGGGCAGGGTCAACGGCAGAAAGAAGCGAAAGGCACAAACAATAATACCGATGGATAGGCCGATGACCAATACCGCTTGGGTGAATGAAAGGCGGCAGGTTTTTATCATGCCGGTTCCGATCAGCCACCATTTCCACGGCTCTGTCAAAATTATAAAATAGGGGATCCAGGCAGCCAGCAGCGTGGTGCCTGATGAGATTGCATAGATACTGAATATCCGGTGAAAGTCCACATGTCCGCCACCCTTGAGTGCGAAGATCAGCACATAGCCCAATCCCGCAGAAATACAGGTCATGCCGACGGCATTCATTAAATAAAGGCCGGCGCATAATAAGGGATTGTCCGTCATAAGCGTCATTGCAGATGCCGCCGAGAAAAAAATGCTGGAGATCAAGAGATATGCGCATGGTTTCTTGAGCCCCATGTCCAGCGGTAATCGGCTGAAGAAATGCCGCGGACCGGACAGTGATTTTGTAAGTGTGGTAAAGTAAAAACGAAGCATGTTTTTTCTCCGTTTTGCAAACGTTTTAAACATTAGAACAGACCGATTTTTATAAAGACACCCCAGATCATCATCACCAGGGTCAAAACAAAGAACAGTTTTCGTTCAAATACCTTTGTAATGTACAGTTTGCCGTCACGGTAATAAACAGGCGCTTTTTTCTCTTGCATGGCTGATTTCCTTATGTCTCATTTTTTCAAGAAACGCCGCAACGTTTCCGTTTATTCTAAAGCGATTTCCTGTCAGAAACCGGGGAGTCCGCTGAACCCCCGGAAGTTCCAGTAAAAGGTCGTTAAAATGAGCAAAATAATATTAACCAAAATCCAGATAGGGATGCCGACCCTGAGATAATCTTTGGGTTCCAGGTAACCGCTGGCGTATACAATGGCATTGGGGGGTGTCCCGATAATCAAACAGTAAGCAAAAGAAGACGCAATGGCGGTGGACATGGCCATAAACGGTAAATACGTGGTGCCCGGATGGGCTAGGCCTGCCAGGTTCAGTGCAATGGGACCCACGGCGGCCGCAGCCGGGCCGTCCGCCATCAGGTTGGTAATAATGGCGGTGAGACCATTGGAAACGGCCATCAACGGCAGACCGGCGTCTATGCCAAGCGGGGTCAGCAAATCGAGGACGGAACGTGCCAGCCAGTAGGCAGCGCCGGTGCTGTCGAGGGTTCTGCCGAAAATAATGGCGCCCGCATACAGCCACACCACACCCCAATCCACTTTTTCCTGGTAATCCCGCCAGTTGACGACCCCCGCCAATAGATAGGCCACGGCACCGCCAACGGCGATGACGCCGATACCGAACCTGACCGGGTAAATGCCCATTTGATAAAAGGCTTTTTCAGTAAACCATCCAAAGACCATGACCAAAAAAATGATAAGCGAAATGATCTGTTTTCGGTTCCAGGGGCCCATTTTATTGATTTCGCTTTTCAAATGTTCCATGGCCGGCGCCAGAGACGTTATTTTAGGTCTGAAACGCCAGTTGACGAAAAACCAGCCCAGCGGAATCATCAGCACGATGAAGGGAAAGCAATAGGTTATCCACTGGAAGTATCCGATGTCAAAACCGAACATGTCATTCAAATAGGTCATCATGATGACATTTCTGGCACCGCCGGAGGGGGCGCCGGGACCGCCGAGATTGCAGGCCATGGCGATGGTGATCATCAGCATTTTCCCGAGTTCCGGATCTTCCTGGACCTCCAGGGACAAGCTGTTTTGATACAGCAGCATACCGATGGGCAGGAACATGGCCGCCAGCGCATGGTCGGAAATAAATGCCGCCAGAGGTGTAATGATGATAAAAAATATGAGCGTGATCCAGCGTATGTTCGGTACGGCCAGTTTTCTGAACATGATGAGACAGACGCGTTTGTCCACGCCTGTTTTGACAAATGCAGCCGCAAACATAAGGCTTCCCATGATAAACCAGCAGGCATCGCTCCAGTAGAGCATGGCCACCTCTTCTCTGTCCAGAACGCCCGTGGAAACGAGAATCAGACCGATGCAGAACGCCACACCCGGCAGAGGAATGCATTCGGTTAAAAAGCATAGAACCACAAAGGCGCCCATGGCCACGGCCACCTTGATATGCCAGGCGCCCTTATCGGCAGCCTGCCGATCCTTATCAGACAGGTTTTCATACAAGAGCCCTTCTTTTCGAAGCGAGACAGCTTGTTGCATAACATCGATAAATTGGTCATCGGTCATGTTTTCCAAAACATGGGTATGGGCTTTATCAAAGTTTAGCTTGTCGGCGGAAATGTCGTATTTCTGGGCCCACTTCAAATTTCTTTTGAGATAGCGGTCTCTGGAAAGGGCGCCCATACGCAGGTTTTCTTCCATGATACGTGCGACCACAAGATGCCATTGCTCGGCTGCGGGACTCGATTTGTCAAAGAGGGTCTGGGTGATGAAATTGATTACCGCTTTTTTACCAAGTTGATATTCGGTACCCACATCCTTCATGCCATAAGGTGTGGGTGCCAGCAGGATTGCGAAAAGCAGTATGACAGGAATACTGAAGGTCTTCCAGTTCACATACTTGTCATATCCCACTGCTTTCTTCTTTTTTCCGTCAGTCATTTTTCACTCCTTGTGAACCAAACAACATCCGATACGGATTTCATTATTCTTCTAAGTCCTGGATGATTTCCCTAGGCGATCCCATCAGCTTTCTCATTTGAGCAACGCGGATTTTGGATTCCAGCGTTTGTCTTCTGGCATAGGCATCTTCAGCTTTCTGGATGACTTCACCGATATCGGCGGGTTTCATCAAATAATCGGATGCCCCGGATTTCAGGCCGTCGATGGCCGACTCAACGGTTGCGTGGCCGGTTAACATAATGACCTCTATCAGGGGGAATTGCCGTTTGATCTCTTTCAAGGTGGCATTTCCATCCATTCCCGGCATTTTCACATCGAGGATCACCACCTGAACCGGATGTGTTCTTAATTTTTCCAGCGCTTCGGCGCCGCTGGATGCAATCAGAACGTCGTATCCTTTTTTCTGAAGCAGTTTCTGTGTGGTTGCAAGAAATCGCTCTTCATCATCCACGAGCATCATTTTGAGACTTTCCATTTTATCCCCCCGTTTTTTTCTTTAGTTCAGTATTTGAAACATTATCATTTTGATGCCTAAAAATCCGGCCCCTTAAGATCCGACGTTACCGGCAGATGGATTGTAAATGTTGTTCCCATGCCGTACGTGCTGTCCACTGCCATGGATCCATTCATGCTATTGATGATGCCGTAACATACCGCTAATCCCAGACCGGTTCCTTGACCGACAGGCTTTGTGGTGAAAAATGGTGAAAAAATCTTCTTCATGTTTTCAGCGCTGATACCACATCCATTGTCCCGGACCATTATTTCTACGGTTCCATTATGGCCCGGGCTGGTTTCAATGCTAAGTTCTCCCCCTGTATTCCCGTATTTTTCGATGATTGCATCGATTGCATTATTGAAAAGGTTGAGGAAAACCTGTTGAAGCTGCGCAGGATCACCATGGACAAAACCTTCCATGTCCGTTAATTTCTTTTGCAGGGATATGCCGCTGACACTGGCTTTCTTCTCAACCATCCCGGTAATTTCTCGAATAAAATCATTCAGCGCAATGTCCTGGAAAGAAGGTTCTCCCTGTCTGCCGAATTTCAGGATAGCCTGGGTTATTTTGGCGCAACGCGAGATCTGGATTTGAATTTGCGACATGGAATCTTCAATTTCTCTGACCGCCTCCGAATCCGCCAAGCGACCGTCATCTTTTAATTCAGACAGCGTCATTTCAATCAGGGACTGCTCATTCTTGATGATTTGGAGGGGATTGTTGATCTCATGGGCGAAACCCGCGGCCATCTCGCCAAGTTCAGCCAACCTGCTTGCGCCGATAAGCTGCTGATTCAGTTGCTCCTTTTCCTGGTCGATTTTTTCCATGCGCCATACGATTTGATGGGTCAGATAAAATGCCACAACAATAATGATCAGGCCGCCGGCCACCCATATAATGGCAGTCATCAAAATGGTGGATCGAAGCGCAATAAAGGCATCGGCTTCTTCCTGCCTGACGATGAGAAGCCATTGTTTGTCTTTGAGTTTGGTGGTGGTGTAAAGATATTGTTTTCCATCCTTATTTTGCTTAAGAAATGAATCCGTCCGGGTTTGTGCTGCTGAAAAATCAATTTCTTCAATCGATTTTTCCATCAATTCGCCGCCGGATCTTCTTTGGGTCTGTAATACACCCTCATGGTTGATGATATAGGCTTCCCCGGTTTTTCCGATTCGGACTTCCCCCACAAGCGTACAAAAGGTTTGTGAATCGATGGTGGCCCGAACGACCCATGTGTCATCCATGTTTTTACGCGCCACCGCGACAATAAAATGCGGAATATTGCGATATCCGAGAAAGACGTCGCTGACATAATATCCCTGAGTCAGAACTTTCTGAAACCAATCCGCATCTTTGTAAATTTTTCCTTCAAGGCTGTACGGACCGTGGTATGCCACATGAACGCCCGCCTTGTTAAAAATACCGATATCCACAAATGCGTGCGACCCTTTTTGAAGATGGTCAAAAACATTCCGCAGTGTCGTGGGGTTGCTAAGTTCCAGGAACGTGTATGCGTCGCAAACAAATTCCAGGTCTGCACGCCGCTCATCCAGAAACGACTCGATCAATTGCCGGTGATCTTCAACAATTCGTTTCATATTTGCGATGGTACCGGTCTCTATGGACGTTTTAAAATGATAAAAGCCGATGCTGAGTATCAGGACGAAAGGAATGACCGGCACAAGGATCATGCTCGTCAAAACATAATTTTTTATGGTGCTGAATTTTTTGCCATTCATATGAAAAAGACTCACGTTAGGGTGGATAAGCGCATGCGCACTTTTAGGATTGATAAAGCAATGTCCGTACCAAATGACAGTGAGAAAAAATATTATAATAACTACTTGAATAAAAGCGTAAAAATAATGTGTTTGGCAGTGGTTGGGATTTTTGATTCAAGATGGTGTCGATAAATTTTACAGGGAGGATGTCATCTATTTTTACAAATTGCGGATGCTTGGTTAAAAATTAGAAACTTAGCGGTAATTTTTCGTATGTTATGGCAATACTTATAA
>CAYTAQ010000142.1:7721-10457 GCA_964435695.1 uncultured Desulfobacterales bacterium
AATGATGCCGTGAACAATTTTTTTCAATTGTTCAATACTGTTGGCTTGTTTTTCAACAAATATTTCATCACCAGCGGATATGGTATCGTTCTTCATGTCCCGGCCGAATGCGTGAATAATGACCGGTATCGAGGGAATGCGTGACCTGAGCGTTTTTATCAGGTTTGAATTCATATCTCCGGGTAAGTCCGGGTCAAGTATAATGACGTCAATAAAATTATTTGCATAGGCTGATCGGATTACATCCGCATAACTTCCGGCAACCTTGATATGGTATCCTTCAGTCATCATCTCGCGTTTGAGAAATTTTCTGACATGCGGATTCCGATCGGCAATCAATATGCAATGATTCTTTTTCACGGGCTCCATTCTTACGATCGTTTTAAGTTTTAAGTATTTGCAAGCGATTATAATTTTTAAGCTAAAACCTATAACAGGATGAATTCGATTTTTTTTTGAATTCATCACTCCAGGTCTGTTGCCGAAAAATAGAAAAGCAACATTTATGCCATATTGTGTGGGGCCCTATCACTTTATATCTCATTGAATTAAAAATAAAAATTTAACAAAGCCCTGGAAATAAAATCCGGCGGTTATCCGTTATGTCAATAAATTTTACAGCGTGTTAAAATATTATTGTAAAGGATGCCGGCTTTCAGAGGATGCCTTTTTTCACGGAGGTTTCTATGGTAAGGTTGTATTTGTCTATTTTAGAGTGCAGGGTGGGTCGCGATAGACCGAGCAGCTTTGCTGCGCGGGATCGATTTCCGCCGGTTAAATTGAGCACTTCATTGATGACGATGCTTGCAAATCTGTCCATACAGGATTCAAACAGATTGTTGCCGCGTTCGACCTTCACGGCTTCACGGACCCACTTGCGAATCTCGCTTTCCATGGTTTCAACTTCCGTATCAACCACCTGGTTTTTTTCCCCAAAAGCAAAGGCGATGTCTTCCGTATTGATGGGAGCGCCGCGATTGAATATCAGCATTTTTTGAATTGTATTTGAGAATTCACGGATATTACCGGGCCAGGCGTTGCTTTTTAGAAGCAAAAGCGCGTCATCCGATAAGCCGGGATTTTGGATTCTGAGATTCTCTGAAAAGCGGGACAAAAAATACTCGGTCAAAAGAGGGATATCGCCGGCTCTTTCACGGAGCGGCGGCAGCCATATGGTGATGACTTTCAGCCGGTAATAAAGATCTTCTCGGAATTTGGATTGTGAAATGGAGGTTTCCAAGTTTCTGTTGGTGGCCGCAATGATGCGTACATCCACTGGAATGGTCTGACGTCCGCCCAAACGCTCAATACTTTTTTCCTGTAGAAGTCGCAGTATTTTGGCTTGCAGGTTCATGGGCATATCGCCGATTTCATCCAGAAATATGGTGCCGCCGTTTGCCTGCTCGATTTTTCCGATTCGGCGGTGGGTGGCGCCGGTAAATGATCCTTTTTCATAACCAAAAAGCTCGCTTTCAAGCAGACTCTCGGGGATGGCGACGCAATTGATTACCAGAAAGGGTTTTTCAGACCGCTGGCTGTATTGGTAGATTGCTCTGGCGACCAGCTCTTTGCCGGTACCCGATTCTCCCCGGATCAGGACCGTCGCGTCCGTCGATGCAACCCGTCCAATGGATTTATAGACCTCCTGCATGGCATCGCTGCGGCCGATAATGGCCTCTTTGTCGGTTTTTCCCGGGGTTGCATTCATGTCCACCGTAAACCGCATGAAACGGCCTGCATCAAGGGCTTGTTTGATGACGCGAAGAATATCAGGAATATCAAAGGGTTTCAGAATATAGTCAAAAGCGCCGAGCTTGGTTGCCTCGATTGCCGTGTCGGTAGTACCATATGCGGTCATGATGATCACCGGCAGCTTGGGTTCAAGTTCATGAATCGCTTTGAAGGTTTCAAGGCCGTTCATGCCTGGAAGACGGACATCGAGAATCACCAGATCGGGAGTCGATTCTTTTACCATTTTTAGCCCTGCCTCGCCGGATGCCGCGTCCTTTACCTGATATTCTTCTTCGATCAGCAGCTTGTTAAAGCTTTTGCGCAACTGATCATCATCATCAATAATGAGGATTGTGCTCACCCGTTTACTCCTTTATCGGTAAGGTAATAATAAAGGTCGCACCATGGCCGTTTTCTGAAGAAACATCGATCCGGCCCTGATGTTCTTCGATGATTCTTTTAACAATGCTCAACCCCAAACCCGTACCGTCCTCTTTGCTGGTGAAAAACGGGTCAAAGATTTGTTCCTGAGCGTCTTCGATGATCCCCGGTCCATTATCCTTCAGACGCATCTCGACCACGGGACCCATGTCCGGATGCGTCTTGAATGCTTCAACAATGTTTATTGTGCCACCGGTATGCATCGCTTCACACGCGTTGATAATGATATTTACCAGGACCTCTTTGAGCTGCTCCGGATCCGCCTGAATCATCGGGAGTTCACCGTTTCGTATGACATTGACCTCGACATCATAGGATTTGAGCCGATGTTGCAGCAATTGGATGGTCATATCAACCACCGTCGACGGGCTGATGGTTTGAAATTTTAATTTGGGCGCCCTTGAAAATTCGAGAAAGTTTTGCACGATGGTGTCGATGTGCTTGATTTCTTCTGCAATGACATCGAGGTCCTCTTTTTGAACATCCGTCAAGTCCAAAGAACGTTTCAATGAAAAGAGCCTCATCTGGACAGAAGTGAAAGGATTCCGAATGCTGTGGGCCATG
>CAYTAQ010000143.1:0-10215 GCA_964435695.1 uncultured Desulfobacterales bacterium
TGCCCTGAAAAATATAAACCGGATTAATCGACCTTTAACGCCACGCGAGACAGTGGCATGTCTATTGTTGAAATCGTTCACGATGCCAAGGCTGCCGTAAAAGATGCCGATGTTATTTATACCGACGTCTGGGCTTCCATGGGGAAAAAACATGAGCTTGAAGAACGGAAAGCACACTTCAAAGGATACCAGGTAAATGATGATCTCATGGCTTCAACAGGAAAGAAGACCCTTTTTTTTCACTGCCTGCCGGCGGAAAGGGGGCTTGAGGTGACCGAATCGGTCATGGAGTCAACCGCATCCGTTGTTTTTGATGAAGCGGAAAACCGCATGCACGTTCAGAATGCCATTTTGTTGAAAATTACCGGCAAAGCCTAACGGGGAGGCGGGTTGCGGGGTGCGCGTTGCGGGTTACGAGTTGACAGGGACGCCGGAACAGCACTGTCCCTTCAGAGCGTTATCATTGTAATCGACCATCCCCGGGGATAAATTCCCAGGCTGTATATCCATGAAGCCTTTCAGGCTCTTTAACTGCAGCGCCTGCAAACAGAGCTCTCTTTTTTCGTGTTTTCGCTCTTCCGTGTTTTCGTGTTAAAATATTTTTCCCGGGCTATCGGACTAACCGCTCTTCTTCGATATATACTTTCTTATCCGCTCCAGCAGCGGCCGTTTGATATGAATCTGCAGATACAGGTCCCCGGGTTCACCGCCGCCTTTACCGGGGTCTCCCATACCGGCCAGCCTTATTTTCTGGCCCGTCCGGACATTGCGGGGAAGTTTGACCATGAGTTTCTTCGACCGCTTTTTGTGGAAATACGCATACGGACCGCCCTGACGGGCTGCAGCCTCGTCAAGGGCGATCACATCATGCGTGTCTTTTCCTTTTTCAACAGGCTTGATACCGATGGCTTTTTGAAAAATGCCCTGCACCAGCCTGCCCAGCGGATTGCGGCCTGCAGAAAGTTGTTCCTGACCCTTTTTCCTGCCGCCCAGCGACCCCGAAAAAATAAACCCGCCCATGAAAATACCGGGCCGTTTGATTTGAAATGTTTGGTAGCCGTTGCCGTAAAACTCTCTGAAAATATCGTGATATCCTCTGAAGCCGAAAGCCTTGGCCATTTCTTCAAACACCTGATGAATATCCGAGCCGCTGAAAATATCCTGTTCCGTATAGCCCTGCCTGAACTGATGATAGGCTGCAGACCCATACTGCTGCCGCATTCTGTCGTACTCGCGCCGTTTCTCGGCATGCGACAGCACCGCATAGGCTTCGTTGATCTGCTTCATTTTTTCTGAAGCGTCCGGATTTTTTTCATTTCGATCGGGGTGGTACTGAAATGCCAATTCCCGGTATGCAGCCTTGATCCTGTCGGGTCCGGCATCGGTTTCAATACCCAATATATTGTAGTAATCCTTTGAGTCCATGTAATCGAACCTAAAGCTCCCAGGGACTTGGAACACCGGATTGAAATGTCCTGGGCAGGGCAAAGTCGCCGGCTTTCACAGAGAGGTTGACCAATCGTGCAGCCTCTGCCATACCCAATTCGTTCATCATGCTGAAAGGGCCTTTGGGCCAGGCAAGGGACGTGCAGATACCAAGTTCCAGATCCTTGACCGACACAACCTCTTTCTCAATCAGATGAGTGACGATGGTAAATACATTTCCCAAGAGGCGGTCTTTAACCGTCTTCCTAAGATCCGGATCTTCCAAAACCGGTCCGTCCTCCAGGTTGAAGGTCCCACCTTTGTCCAGATGCTCTTTCAGCTGCGGAGGCACCGCCGGATAACCAATGTCCGAATCATGCAGGTACTCATACATGGAAACTGCAGCATGATAGGCTGTTCCCAGTCCGGAACCGTTCTGCACCCACATGATGCCGTATTTTACGTTCAGCGCTTCCTGGGAAACACTCTCCAGGGTGGCGACATTGTATTGATCACTCAAAAATGAATTCAGCACCATGTAATTGGAAATAAACACGGGATTAATGGCAAACCCGGGGAAATCCTTGACGGATATGGCGACTTTGCCGCATTTTCGGGTGAAATCCATCAGGGCTTGATAGGTATCGTCGCTTGTTTTTTTCTGGCGTATCACTTCCACCAGCCGGTTGACGTTGGCGGGAAAGAAATAATGAAGGCCGGCGGTTCTCCCCTGATTCGTCACTTTTTCCATTAAGGATTCAATGAGGAACGTCGATGTGTTACTGACTAGAATGGCGTCTTTCCTGCATACGGACGACAGGTCTTTGAATATCTGTATCTTTAAGTCTTTTTTTTCAACCGCCGCCTCGATGACCACATCACACACGGCCAGGTCGTCATATCGACTCGTCCCTTGAATGAGATCGGTAATCCGGTCCATATTTTCCTGGGTCAGCTTGCCTTTGGCAACCCGGCTGTTGAGCGCTTTGACCACCCATTTGTCGTACATGGACTGAACGAGCTCGTCGTTCAGTTCCTTATAGATAACGCGATACCCGGAAGCGGCAATATTCAACCCGATGGCGGCTCCCATGACATTAAATCCGATGATTCCTACCGTTTTAATCTCTTTCATTTTTTCTCCTTTCCATTAAATTTATTTCAATATCGTTTGCAGCGGCGGCCGTTACGGAATCTTAGACGCGAGTTTTGGCAGGCTTCAAAAAAACATCCGCAGACGGGCTTGAGCTTTTCAGGTAACTGTCTTATTTTTTGAGCATAACGCAGATATTGCGCAAAAAGACCATCTGCGGATGGGCATCAGCCAATGGCGGCCGCTATTCTCTCGCTCATCCCCTTGATGGCGGCCATATCACCTGGAATCAGATCCCACGCGGTCATTTTCAATTCAGCCGCGTCGCCCTTCCGGGGGATCAAATGAAGATGATAGTGCATGACGACCTGGTTGACACCTCGTCCGTTAAGTTGAAGGACCGCAATTCCCACTGGATTCAGCGCATCTTTCATGGCATCTGCAATTTTTTTAGAAGCCAGATGAATGGCGGTGATATCCTCCTCGGATATCTCCCATAGATTTTCCGCATGGGTTTTCGGTATAATGAGTGTATGCCCATCGCTAATCGGATTGACATCCGCAAATCCCAGAACCCGATCATCTTCATACACCTTGAAGCAGGGAATGTCTCCCTTAATGATCTTGCAAAAAATGCAGTCTTCCATTTTATACCTCCTTCCAATTAGATTTTGATGCCTGAAGCGTATCATTCTTTTTGATCATATGGACAAAATAGTCAACAGTCATGATTCATCATCGGATATTGTTTGTTCGATATTCATTTTCTTATTCATCCCGCATCGATAGACCTTCTCCGGGATCTCCATCAAGGAGGGAAAAATTAGATCGGAAGTTAGTCTTTAAGATCTCTTCTCCGGCAGCATGAAAATGAACGGGATGCCGGCCAGCCCCATAGCTGCGCTGAAAAAATAGGTTGCCTGCAATCCAATGTGATCGGCGACAAATCCGACAAGCACAACAATGGCGGAACGGGCTAAAAATGAAACCATCATAAAAAAGCCATTGGCGGCGGCAGGGCTTTTTTGGGCGTTCTCCTGCACCAGAGCCAGCATCACCGGAGTGGTGGACAAAATAGTAAATCCGGCAAATAACAAGGCGATAAATCGAAACCATCCACCAAACCACGTAAAAACGAAAAGACTCATGGGCGCCCCCACCAGCGAAATCAGCAACACTTTACGCCGGCCCAGATAATCGCTGATTGATCCGGAGGTCATTACCCCGGCGACACCGCTGGCTTCATAAATTGTCAAACCAAAGCCCGCTATCCAAAGATTGCCGGTTTCAGCTTTAAGAAACGTCGGCAAAAAAGTGGCCATGCAAGCGTGCATAAATCCCCGCGCCAGCAATATGGCGGTCAGCGGCCACAGCACATGCCGCATTTCCAACCAGGTGTCACTCACACGGGTTTTTTTCACGCTTTGCGTGGTGATGGAAACGTCCTTGAACCTTAAATAGAGCCAGAATGATGCCGCGATACCCACAACCATCACCGGAAAAAACCCTTCCAGGCCCAAAAGCGACACCGCTCCCACCGCCACCATGGGTCCCACGGTCCGGGCGAACTCACCGCCGGTCATGTAGAAGCTCATGCCCTTTCCGACTTTTGCTCCGGAAAGACGGGACACCATGACCGGGGCCGGCACATGGAAAACGGCAGCACTGATGCCGGAAACAAACAGCAAGAGCAACAGGACGCCGTAATTGGGCGCGACACCTATCAGACTCATGGGAATAGCCGTCACGGCAGGCGCCAGGATGATAAAATACCGCACGCTGATCCGGTCCGCCATTGCGCCGACATAAGGATTCAACAGTGCAGGGAGCTGCATAACGGTGGATAAAAACCCAGCCTGGGTCAGGGTCATGGAAAGCTTTTCGATCAACAACGGCAACAGCGGTGACAGAAAGCTGGAATAGACATCATGAATGAAATGGCAGGTGGACATCATGAGTACCCGACCTGTCTGAAAGCTGCCGTCAGGTTTTATGGGTTGAATATCATTCTGCATATATAATGCTCCATATCATCCGGATGCACATATTCTTCGGAAATCACGCGGTTTTTTACGGAAATCCCGGCCGCATGAACGGATTCCGGGTCCCCTGAAACCAGCGGATGCCACCAGAAAAGATCTTTTTTTTCCGCCAGCAGTCTGTAAGCGCACGTCCTGGGCAGCCATCGCATGCCCTTGATTTTGTCCGCCGTCAACTCCGTGCAATCTTTGACCCGGCGGGTACGGTCTTCATATGCAACACACCGGCAATGCTGTATGTCCATCAGATAGCACGATACGGTTGTATAATATATTTTACCGGTTTTTTTATTCTCCAGTTTCTGCAGGCAGCACCTGCCGCATCTGTCACACAGCGATTCCCACTCTTCACGGCTCAAGTCGTGCAGCGATTTTGTTTTCCAGAAGGGCTGGTGCATGAATCGACTCCTTTATTCCGATGTTATGCGTATATGATCACACCTCTTGCATTTTTGCCTGTTTCCAGATCTTTCATGCCTTGATTTATATTTTCGAGGCTGTACCTGTTGGTTATCAGTTCATCCAGCTTGATGCGCCCGGTTCTGTATAATCCCAGAAGGGTTTTTATGTCGGAGATCATATCACCTGAACCGTAATAGCTGCCTGAAATGCTTTTGTCCATGAGCGGTAATTGAGATAACTGAAAACTGAATTCTTCATTCGGTGACGGTATTCCCACCATGATCATGTAGCCGCCGCGGCGGATCAGACTAAATGCCGTTTTTGCGGTTGCAACCTTGCCAAGGGCCTCAAATGCATAATCAACACCGATAGTATTTGTAATTTCCATCACTTTTGATATCGGATCCTGGATGGCGGCATTGATCACATGCGTGGCGCCGAACTGTTTTGCCAAATTGAGTTTATGATCTAATATGTCCACGGCGATAATTTTGTCTGCATTGGCCAGAACGGCCCCTTGTATAATATTCAAACCGACCCCTCCGGCACCCACAACAGCCACCGTGCTTCCCTGCTTTACCTTGGCTTTATTCAAAACAGCGCCGACACCGGTAATCAATGCGCAACCTGCAATCGCGGCAATATCAAAAGGTATATCCTCATCGATACCAAGAAGGCTTTCTTCGTTTACGACATTGTACTCGCTAAAAGAACCGACTCCTCCCATTTTACCAATACCCTGTCCTTTATTATTTTTCATTCGATAGGTATTGTCTATCATTCTGCCGCCTCGTATTTGATCTTTCAACACACAAAGGACGGTTTCACCTCTCCGGCAGTAGTAACATTTCCCGCAGACAGGGACCCAGAGAAGAATTACATGATCTCCAGGTTGAACCCTGCTGACACCCGTACCGATTTTTTTCACAATTCCGGCGCCTTCATGCCCCGGAACTATAGGCGTTGGCGGCTGGAGGACGCCCTTTACAACCGACAGATCACTATGGCAAAGTCCCGCACTTTTAAACTGAACCAGGACTTCTTTCTCCTTTGGCTCCTCCAAGTCGACCTCATCAATTTTCAATGGCGCTTGATAATGGTATAGCACCGCGGCTCTTGTTTTCATAAAGTTTTTTTCCTCCTTGATTGATGCGCTTTTTTTAACTGTTGCTGTTTTCAAGACAGCAAGCAAGAGCAGGAAGGCAATAAAACCCATTCCTAATAACTTCGTTTCCCGTCAGGTGTCAAAAGAATTTGTTAACTTGCCCTCGTCCTTTCTTGTTCGCACGGCGCTATCTCCTGTGCTGCGCGTTCGCGATAAAACTGAAAATGGGTTGTCCCGCAACAAAATCTGATGTACACTCAGGCAATGTTTTGAGAGATATTTTAGGTGTTAGGTCGGAGTTAAACATGTCCATTATTTTTTTGCCGGAAACCCTGCTCGTTGCGTCAACTGCTGTCTTTATAATAGTCTATCACGTGCATCTCTATATAAAGGTTCGGCAAAACCCCTTGACGACGGCTATCGGCATTACGAATCATGCGCTCAACCTGCTCGGAACCAAAACCGAAACATTGTGGATGTTCAAACTGATGCTGCTGGGCCTATTATTCTTTTTTACTTTTTTTAACTTTACGCTATCTATCCGTTATTACAATCACGCCGGATTCATGATCAACACCTTTGAAAAAGACGATGCCACTGTTTCCGAAAAAGCCGTTACCCAGGTTATCAATCACGGTGCACTGCATTACACCATCGGTATGCGGGGATTCTACCTTTCGGTACCGCTGGCCCTGTGGTTGTTTGGTCCGATCTGGCTGCTAACCGGCGGTCTGCTTTTAATTGCCGTCTTGTATCGCCTGGATCGTGAGGCCTAAACATATATAGACCTTACTCAGAATGCGCGCCACACCGTTTATATTACCACTTTCATATTGGGAGAAAATGAAGATAGTAGCTATCTTAGCAGGCCTTAGCCCGATTTTAAGAATTGTTCTCATTATCGTTTTAACGGTGGCCGCACATTTCACCGTCAAAATTATCCGCCGGTTCAGCCAATATCTGTTGATGATGAAGGTAGACGGCAAGGCAACATCAGAAGCGAGCCTGACCCGGAAATATCCCAAGCTTGCCACTATTATTACACTCCTGGTCAGTGCCGGGACCTTTACCATCTATTTTGTGGCTGTCGGTATGATACTGCGCGAATTTAGAATTTCACTGACGACCTATTTTGCCAGTGCGACGGTCATCGGATTAGCTGTCGGGTTTGGTCTGCAGGGATTTGTGCAGGATCTGGTAATCGGCCTCACGCTGATTTTTTCGGATGCACTAAATATCGGGGAAGTGGTTAAGCTGGGCGATGAAATCGGCAGGGTCGATAACATCGGACTTAGATTTACCACACTGATTAACTTGCACGGCCAGCGGATTTTAATCCCCAACAGAAATATTGCCGTCATCAGCCAGTTTCGCGGCGGCTGCATCCGTGCCTACGTCGACATTCAACTGCCCGAGGGAATCGATGAAAAGGAGATGTCCCAGGCGATTCAGGCAATTGCCAAGGGCATGTATCACCAACACAAATCCATCATTCTGGCCACGCCGGATATCTTCGGGATCAAGGATGCCAAGGAAGGTCAGTGGCGCTATCTGCGTATAAAGGTCAAGCTTTGGCCGGGACAAACAAATATCATTGAAGCAACATTCAAAGAAAGAGTGGTCCAGGTGCTCAAAAAGTCCTATGGGGATTATGCGCCCTGGATGATTACGGTGACTTACAAAGTTGAATAAAAAACGGGAAATATTCGGAATGAATTCTATGTTGCGTAAAACAATAGGACCCGGCCTCAGCCTGATTCTTTTTGCGGTGGCCCTCTGGGTGCTGCACAGTGAATTGAGAACATACCATCTCAGAGATATCCTGCACGCTTTAAATGCCATTCCCGGGGTATATCTGTGGGCGGCTGCAGGGGTGACCCTATTAAGCTACGCCGTGATGACCGGCTACGATACGCTGGCCATGCACTATATTCAGTATCCACTGCCTTATTCTAAAATCGGCCTGGCATCCTTTATTGGTTATGCTTTCAGCAACAATATCGGCATGTCCATGATTGCCGGTGCTTCCGTGCGGTATCGTCTGTATTCGGCCTGGGGACTTTCGACCCTGCAAATTGCCCAGGTAATCGCGTTTTGTACTCTGACAGTGTGGCTCGGATTTTTCACCCTGGGGGGCGCGGTATTTCTGATTGAACCCCTGGCGATTCCAGCGGCAATCCATCTGCCGCTGGCTTCCCTGCGCCTAGTCGGCATTGTAATGTTGGCCGTTGTATCGGCGTATGGGATTGTAACGGCTGTCAGGAAAACTGCCATCACGATTCACGCATGGGAAATTCAGCTTCCGTCCATGCGGCTGTTCTTTTTTCAGCTTATCATTGCGGCACTGGACTGGATGCTGGCAAGCCTTGTTTTGTTTGTGTTGCTGGCGCCAGGCACCGCGATATCCTACCCGAAATTTTTGGGAGTCTTCCTGCTGGCCCAGCTGGCCGGACTTGTCAGTCAAGTTCCCGGAGGGCTTGGGGTGTTCGAAACGGTTTTCGTACTGATGCTGTCCTCCCGATTGCCGGCCAATCAAATCCTCGGCACCTTGCTGGGCTACCGTGCGTTGTATTACTGGCTTCCGCTTGTCACTTCCGCGCTGTTGCTCGGTTTGCAGGAGGTCCTGCGCAAAAGAGAACGGCTGGGCGTCTTTGTCGGCCTTTTCGAACGCTGGGTGTCACCAATGATTCCCCAGGTGCTTGCTTTTGCGGCCTTTATAGGGGGCGCTATTTTACTGTTTTCCGGCACCACGCCGGTGGTTGAGCAGCGCGTCGTTTTTTTAAAAAAGCTCGTCCCGCTGCCTTTTTTGGAACTTTCGCACTTTATCGCCAGCCTTGCCGGTATGGGCTTGCTATTGCTGGGTCGAGGATTACAGCGGCGGCTCGACGCCGCTTATCATTTGGCCATCGGACTGCTGATCGCCGGTATTGTCGCTTCACTGGCCAAAGGGTTCGATTACGAAGAGGCTATTGTTCTGTTCCTGCTATTGGTTGCCATCTGGCCGTCGCGCCGGCATTTCTATCGCCAGGCATCTTTGTTCAGTCAGCGGTTCAACGCCGGATGGATCGCGGCTATCTTGATTGTTATAGGCTGCTCGGTCTGGCTCGGTTTTTATTCCTACCGCCACCTGGAATATGCCGACAGCCTGTGGTGGCGTTTTTCCTTTAACGCCGATGCTTCTCGATTTCTCAGAGCCTCGGTTGGTGTTGTCGTTTTCGGATTGTTTTTTTCAGCAGCGCGGCTCTTACGGCCGGCCCCCCCTCAGCCAACAGAATCCGGCAGACAGGAACTTGAAACAGCCTATACCATCGTACACACTTCGGCTGTAGCATCCGCCAATCTGGCCCTGCTCGGTGACAAGCGTCTTTTGTTCAGTCCTGATAATGATGCGTTTATCATGTATGCCGTGGAAGGCCGTAGCTGGATTGCGATGGGAGACCCGGTCGGTCCGGATCTGCGTTGGCCTGAACTCCTTTGGAAGTTTCGGGAACTGTCCGATCGCCATGGCGGCCGAACCGTATTTTATGAAGTCGGACAGGATCAGCTGCATCTGTATCTGGATATGGGGCTTTCCTTATTGAAACTCGGGGAAGAAGCCCGTGTGCCGCTGAAAGCCTTTTCAATGGAGGGCAGCGCCCGCAAAGGCCTGCGCTACACCAAACGAAAACTAGAGAAAGAAGGTTGTCGCTTCGAGGTGATTCAACCGGAAGCAACGGCAACCCATCTTGACGCATTGAAAAACATTTCCGATGCCTGGCTGATGGAAAAAAATACCAGGGAAAAAGGCTTCTCACTGGGATTTTTCCAAAAAGACTATATCAGGCAATGCCCGATGGCGTTGGTAACCCGGAATGAACGCATCGAGGCATTTGCCAATTTGTGGACAGGCGCGCAGCTGGAAGAGTTGTCCCTTGATCTGATGCGCTATCTGCCCGAGGCTTCCGAGGGCGTGATGGAGTATCTGTTTATCAACCTGATGCTATGGGGAAAAGAGCAGGGATACAGCTGGTTCAACCTGGGCCTGGCACCGTTTTCAGGTCTTGAGAACCGGGCATTGGCCCCCCTGTGGAATCGTCTCGGTGCATTTGTTTTCCGTCACGGAGAACATTTTTACAATTTCCAGGGACTGCGTCAATACAAGGAAAAATTCG
>CAYTAQ010000144.1:0-10143 GCA_964435695.1 uncultured Desulfobacterales bacterium
CTCCAGCGGCAGTATTTATCCTGGAACAATTTATCCTGAAACAACAGAAGAGTTTCAAAAATTATTTAGTTCGGCAGATGTGATACTTGTTAAAGGCCAAGGAAATTTCGAGACATTATTGCCATTGGCCGATAAGAGGCTTTTCTTTTTACTGCGAATAAAATGCGAAAAAATGGCGGCCTTATCTAAAGTGCAAATAGATAATCTTGTTCTTATGCAAGGAAACCATGATATCGTCACTCAGTTTCAAAAAACGATCCCGTGACCGAAGAATACGACCGTTAGTGTTCAGGACGCTCTATGGATTAAAGACTGAGGACTGACAGCAAAAGTCCACATTTACAATGTAAGTCCCTGATACAATATATTGTGTTTGCTCAATATCATGAAAAGCTGAAGATTACTGGCATGAATCTTTAACCCACGGTGTCGATGGAATATGGTTAAAACACTTAATCGATATGCATTCGCCATCGGAGCGGTCTTTCTGATTTCTAACGGGTGTCTCCCAGAGGATATCTAAGAGCCAAAAGACAGTTCTTTGTCTTTCAGGGACGAAACTTTTTCGTTCGATTGCCTCGATATTCTCAAGATAGCGAAGAAAATTGATCGGGATAATTTTGTGGCGTTTGAACTTCCGTATCTGAGATCGGGTCATGTCTACAGAGAATTTGATCGCGATCTTATCTCCGGCAAAGTATCCGTACGCTGTGTATTGGGTGATTAAGAGGATGGTTTGATAACGTGGTATTGGCTTGCTTTGGGGAAAAACGCAGTTCCTGCGTATTTCTATTTACTCTGATTTACCCTGATTTCTAAATTATTTGTGGGGAATACTGTGGGGAATGAATCTTTTTCAAAATGAAACAGGGACTCAGAATTGCTTCTAAGCCCCTGATATTATTAATGGTGATCCCAACGGGATTCGAACCCGTGTTACCGGCGTGAGAGGCCGACGTCCTAACCACTAGACGATGGGACCATTTGGGTATGCCGAAGCCTGAACCGCAACAGCGAGCGCATTCCCCGAGGCTTGCTGCGAGGAATCTTCAATATATAACGGAACCTGGTTTGTCAAATATATTTTGTTTTTATTGTCGTTTCAATAGATAAAAACGGGTCTACAGATCCATCTTTTTACCTTTTCTAAAGCCGAATAAAAAATAAAGTGGGGCGCCGATAAAGGGAATGGCGGCAATAATCCCCCAGATGGCTTTTTTGCCGATGGTGCCGAAGTCCTTTTGCAGGCAGTCGACAATCGCCCAAATCGTCAGAAAAAAGAACGGCACGGTTATTAGAATAAAATTGCCGATGGTTTTTAAATCCATGCTACCCTTTTAAGAGGTTCTGTATTTTAATAATGGTATCGACATAGTAGTCGCTGTGATTGTACCGGTAAATGACCTTTTTCGCTTTGTCCGTCTGGATGCCGGGTCGCCAGCCGAACCGTTTTAGAAAACCGGCAATGCTTGCCATGGCATCGGCATGATTATACAGATCGATTCTGCCGTCCTGATCCCCGTCTTTTGCATAGGCAATCGCCGTGGTTGGCATAAATTGGGCGATGCCGAGAGCACCGGCATAAGATCCCACCAGGCTTAACGGGTCGAATTGTTCCCTGTTCGTATATTCCAAAAAAGCCTTCAACTCCTTGTACGCCCACCTGGATTTCCTGGCGACTGTTTCCTCATATTCCTTTTTGCTGATCTCGTCTTTGTTTTTAAAATTTTTCCAGAAATCGTCCCGGACATCCGGATCTTTCAGGGAAGCAAGGGACGACAGCGTATTGAAAATCGATCGACTCCCCATGGTGTTTCCGAGACCGGTTTCAACCAGGATGATGGCTGTGATGACATATTTGTCCACGCCGTAGGTCTGTTCAATCTTTCCCAGGGTGCTGTGGTGCTTTTTCAAATATTTTATCGCCTGATTGATCGACCATTTGTTTGTAAACTGGTCATAATTCAACTTGGCTTCGCTGTGTATAAAATAGAGTGAAACGCCGCGTGTTTCAAACGACGTTTTCGGACTTTGATAGAGCTTTTTTATCATTTCCGGCGTATAGCCATCTTCAATTAAGCGGGTTGCCAGTGCGTTAAAATACCAGTTTTTCTCGTGGTTGTCCGCAAAGACCGCCGAAGCAGGTGGCAGCAGGAGAATAAAAGCAAACAAAAACGTTGCTAAAAATGTTGATGGTTGGTTCTTAAGAATCCGCATAAGCATATTATCTGTAATTTAAATATGTTGTTGATGGCGTATATAAATCGTGTTATTTTATTCGTCGGTTGAAACGAACACTGATTCAGGCCGTGCACCGACCCAATACTCATACCATATTTAATAGAGATTGAATATAGTGAATAAGGGACGCAAAACGATTTACACCTGCCAGGCGTGCGGGTATCAAACACCGAAGTGGATGGGCAGATGCCCGGATTGCAGCGAATGGCAGACCTTTGTCGAAGAAACCGTGCCGGCCAAAGCTGCTTCCGGCTATGCACTGAAAACTGCGATTGCAGGAGCCTCACCCGTACCTATCGATGCCATTGATTCAGATGATGAAAACCGCATTTTGACGGGGATTAAAGAGTTCGATCGTGTGCTGGGCGGAGGGCTTGTGCCCGGAACCCTGGTGTTGATCGGCGGCGATCCGGGTATCGGCAAATCCACGCTGATGCTCCAGGCGCTTTACAGTTTGGCAAGAAACGGCCACAGAGTTCTTTATGTGTCAGGTGAGGAATCAGTCAAGCAGCTCAGCATCCGGAGCCGGAGGCTTTCAGCCATATCTTCCGGTATGCTGGTAGTTTCAGAAATCGATATTGCATCGATTCTTTCCATGGTCGAAACGACAAAACCGGATGTTATGGTGATTGACTCCATTCAGACCATGTACAGCGCCGATCTGACATCCGCTCCCGGAAGCGTCAGCCAGGTCAGGGAGTCGGCCATGCGGTTGATGCTGATGGCCAAGCAAAAAGGAATCCCCACCTTTTTGGTGGGACATGTCACCAAAGACGGTGCCATTGCAGGGCCGCGGCTTTTGGAGCACATGGTAGACACGGTACTTTATTTTGAAGGCGACAGGAACCATATCTTCCGGATTTTAAGAGCCGTCAAGAACCGATTCGGATCAACCAATGAGATCGGTGTCTTCGAGATGAAGGATCACGGGCTGGACCAAGTGGACAACCCTTCAGCCGTATTTCTTTCCGAACGGCCGAAAGCAAGCCCCGGCTCGGTCGTAACCACCAGCATGGAAGGAACGCGGCCTGTTCTGGTGGAGATACAGGCACTAGCCAGCAGCACCAATCTTGGAACACCGCGACGAACGATATTGGGCATGGATCAGAACCGCGTTTCACTTCTGGTTGCCGTCATGGAAAAAAAACTGGGACTTCACCTTATGGGGCATGATATATTTATGAATGTTGCCGGGGGCGTCAAAATCAATGAACCTGCCGTGGATCTGGGCATTATCGGCGCCATTGCTTCCAGCTTTCTTGATCAACCGGTTTCAGATGGAACCGTTGTTTTGGGAGAGGTCGGTTTGACCGGTGAGGTAAGGGCCATCAGTCAGGTGGAGACCAGAGCCATGGAGATCAAAAAGATGGGATTTACAACCTGCGTGATCCCCAAAAGCAACCTGGAAAGAATGTCTTATGTAAAAGGGCTCGAAATGATCGGCGTTAAAACCGTGGGGGAGGCTATTGAAGCATTATTCTAGCTATTTCGTTCCACAAATGGTTCTTTTGCCCCAATACGGCGTTCTCGCTACCTTTGCGATCCTCAATGTAGCAGAGCTACGCCTCCGGTCACAAAGTGGCTGCGGCCTTGTCTTGGACCAAAAGCCCTCATTTGTAGAAGGAAACATATCATATTGAAACTTATAAGATTTAAAAAAATAGATTTTTTGTTAGAAATTACTTTAAGGTATGAAATTTAAAAAATCAAAACCCAAGCAATGGGCGGATCACTATACCCGGCAGGCCAAAAAAGAACGATATCCGGCCCGATCTGTTTACAAGTTAAAAGAGATTCAAAAAAAGGTCCGCTTGATCCAAAAGGGAAACCGGGTGCTTGATCTGGGCTGCGCCCCAGGATCATGGCTCCTTTATGCGGCTGAAATCGCAGGTGAAAAAAGCGAGGTCGTCGGCATCGATCTCAAACCGGTTTCCATCGGTCTTCCAAAGCAGGTGGCGGTTTTCAAAGGAGATATCCTCAACCCTGATGAAACGATATTGCATTGCCTGGAAAAGCGTTTTCATGTGGTGATGAGCGATATGGCACCGGATACCACCGGCAATAAAGACGTGGATGCTGCAAGATCCTTCAACCTCTGTGAAGCTGCGCTGGGAATTGCCGACCGGGTCCTTTTTCCCAATGGATCCTTTGTCTGCAAAATTTTTCAAGGGGAAGCATTTACAACCTTTTCCGAAATGGTAAAAAGCCGATTTAAGCAGCAGCGGATTTTCAAGCCGCAAAGCAGCAGAAAAGCGAGCAAAGAAATTTACATCATCGGCATCGGGAAGCAATAGCTTGCAGGATTCGACAAATTCAAATATAATTAATAAGCTATGAGTTTCAACAACAATGGCGCTATAAACGCGATACATAAAATTGCGTGACGCTCTTATCGGGAGGCATATATGTCAGGACACAGCAAATGGTCATCCATCAAGCATAAAAAAGGTGCCGTGGATGCCAAAAGAGGCAAAATTTTCACAAAACTGATCAAAGAAATTACAGTAGCGGCTCGCATGGGCGGCAGCGGGGACACGGATGCGAATCCGAGACTCAGAAGCGCAATCATTGCTGCAAAAAGCGAAAATATGCCCAAGGATAATATTGAAAGGGCTATTAAAAAAGGAACCGGCGAACTTGAAGGCGTGAGTTACGAGGAAAACAACTATGAGGGGTATGGACCGGGCGGCGCAGCGGTTCTGGTGGAATCACTTACAGACAATAAAAATCGCGCGGTGGCGGATATTCGGCATATTTTTAACAAGTGCGGCGGGAATTTGGGAGAAAACGGATGTGTCGCCTGGATGTTCGATAAGAAAGGTTATATCGTGATTGAGGGTTCTGTGACCGATGAAGATGCATTAATGGAGGTTGCACTCGAAGCGGGAGCGGAAGATGTCCGGGAAGACGGAAGCAATTTCGAGGTCATCTGCGCAGTAGAAGACTTTGAGTCGGTAAAAGCCGCGATTGATGAAAAATCGATTGCCTATATTGAAGCCGAGGTCACCATGCTGCCCCAGTCAACAACCAGCCTGCAGGGTAAAGAGGCGGAACAGATGATCCGTTTAATGGATATGCTTGAGGATTGTGAAGATGTTCAGAGGGTGTATACCAATGCGGACATCCCCGAGGAACTCATCTAATGATATAAAATCCGCTCCAAAGATCCGTCGCCCCTGTGGGCGAAGTCTTTGGAGCGGATTTTATAGGGAGATCATCCTTTCGACCGCCCTGAAAGCCTGATTCCGAATATCTTCCGGCACGTTGACTTCACCTTCCATATAATCGAGACTTCTGACAATATCCTCCAGTGTAATTCTTTTCATATCGCCGCAAATCATTTTCTCCGAGGCCGGGAAGAATGCCTTTCCCGGGTTTGCTTTTTTCAGCGGGTGGAGCAGGCCGACCTCCGTACCAACGATGAAGGTTCTGCTGCTCGACGCTGCTGCATATCTGATCATGCCGGAAGTGCTGACAACGGCATCCGCCAGTTCAAGCACATCCTGCCGGCATTCCGGATGCGCCATAAACGTTGCATCCGGGTGGGCCGATTTTGCCGCCATGACGTCCTGAGGCGTCAGCCGGTCGTGGATCGGGCAGTATCCGTTCCATATATGTATTTTTTTTGAAGTGTTGGCAGCAGTGTATTGCGCCAGATTTCTATCCGGTGCCATCAGGATGACGTCGCTGTCCAGGCTGTTGGCGACCTGAATCGCATTGGCCGATGTACAGCAGATGGTTGACAAAGCCTTGACGGAGGCCGGGGAGTTCACATAGGTTACCACCGGTATGGGGGGAAGTTTATCGAGCATTTGCTGCAAGGCTTCGGGAGTGATCATGTCCGCCATGGGGCAGCCCGCATCTTTTCGAGGCAGGAGAACCGTTTTCTCAGGAGACAGGATAGAAGCTGTTTCCGCCATAAAATGAACACCGCAAAACAGGATGACATCTGCATCGGTTTTGGATGCTTTGATGCTCAGCTCGAGCGAATCCCCGCATAGATCCGCTAAATCCTGAATTTCAGGCGGCTGATAATTATGTGCCAGCATAATGGCATTTCTTTGTTTTAAAAGCTTTTTGATCTTATCTATCATAAATATCCCAATCCTCACTCGTCCAGTTGCAGCACATCCACACCTTCCGGTATGACAAACCTAAATAATCCATCATCGAATCGGTTATCAAAATGCAAATTCAAGAATTCGATCCGGGTTGCATCATCGTAGAGGTTATAGGTGTATACCTGAAAAATTTTAAAGTTTTCCTTTGATACCAGCAGATGGATCCGTGCCAGGTCCCCATTTTTTTTTATAGGAATCAATTTCAGGTTGTAGTAATCCCCGAAATGGATATCTTCGAGTGTGATGTTAAAATCCTTTCGAAGCAATTGAATGTCTGAAAGAAATCCCGCTCCTTTTCCTTCACCGAAGAACGTGCCGGCCTTCCCCACCATCACCTGTTGATCTTGCGGTCTGTACAGCCATAATTGAATACCATCGGAGACGATTACCTGCTGTTCGGGTTCCTGATATTCCCAACGCATTTTCCCCGGGTATTTTACAAACAACTTTCCGGACGCCGAGTCCGAGATTTCCATGGCCTTGATGGTTGAGACTTGTATAAAGTCTGCTGAAAAATCGGAAGCGGTATAAATCGCCTCGACCTTTTTCAGAATGTCATCCACAGACATATCCGACAATCCTGATGCATCGCCGGCAATGGTCTCTTCTGAGAAGGACATAAAAAGCGTCGCGACGATAAGCAGTATAACGCCTATGAAGGATCTTATTTTTTTCATTATGCCTGTCCCTTGCTTTTCGACAATTTCCCCATCACACAACTCAGTGCAGGGAAAGGCTATTTACATACACGGTCCTGCCGAATATGGCAAGACTGATATCGTCGATCATCCCTATCTTTCTTACGATGTCCTGTCTGTCCATGTGCGGCAAACGGATGCCGAGTATCATCAGGGTCTCGATGTTGCGGTCTTCACACAATGCTTCAAATTTTGATGCTTGCTGAAGCTGTTTGATGTACAGACGCTTTTTCTCGGCAAGCGCATCCAACAGGCCGCCGGCGCCTTTCCATTCACCTAAAAAATGCAAAACAAAATGGAACCGTTCAAGAAAACCTTCGCAACCCGGATCCGATTTCAAGAAAAAGGCTTCCAGACAATCGATTTTCTTCTGGTCCATATCAAATCCGGCATTTCTGATTTTGACTTTATAGCGATTCCGATCCGCATTCCGGGTGACAAGGTGTATCGCAGTGATGAGCCGTTTGTCCAGATTGTTGGATATGTTGAGACGAGATAAAAATGCGCTTGCTCCGAAAATCGGAGTTTGAAGTTTCCAGCCGGATCTATTATCGGAAAAATAAAAAAGGGTTTCACCCAAAGACAACGATAAATGCGCAAGAACCGTCTTTTCATCGCCTCTTTCAAATACCGCGCTTTCAAAAAAAGCTTCAAGTTGAACCTGAATCGATTCATCCGGGAAATAGAGCAGTTCTATCAAGGGCTCGCGTTCGCAATCGGATTGATCCTGAATCACCGCCTCAAGGGTATGAATGTCATGGGTTGAAAAGGTTGAATCCATGTAGTGGATGACATCCTGATCGATAAACAGTCCTTTTTTAAAAAGATAACCTATCTTTTCGGCGAGTATTTGACATTTTCGGCGGGTGTTGGACATTCCTCGACAAGGGGTCATGAATTAGAGTGCTTAAGTTGGTAAATAAACAGGATAATGCTGCAGCTGATCATGGCAAAGCAGAGCACCTGGCCCATGGTAAACCACAAAAAAACAAAACCCAGCTGCGCGTCGGGTTCCCGAAAGAATTCGATAAAAAATCGGACAAACCCATAACCAAAGAGATAAACTGGAATCATGGCCCCTTTGGGCAACCTGGCGCGTCTTAAAAACCAGAGGATGAGAAATAGAAACACCCCTTCAAAAAAGGCCTCATACAGCTGTGTGGGATGTCTGAGATCCTTGCCCGGGGCGCTGGGAAAATACATGCCGATAGCCGAGTGGGTGGTCCGTCCATAGAGTTCGTTGTTGATGAAGTTGCCGAGTCTTCCAAAGGTATACCCCAAAGGGATTCCCGGAATAACAAGGTCTGCAGCCTCCGGAAAACGAACGTTTGCCTTTCGGCAGTACCACATGGCAGACAGGACGACGCCGATAAGCCCTCCATGGTAGGACATGCCGGCAATGCCGATGAATTTTATGCCGTTTGAAAAATCGAAAGGCAGCATAATTTCCAGGGGATGATTGAGATAATATGAAAAATTATAGAACACCACATATCCGATTCGGGCGCCGATGATCAATCCGAGAATCATGGCGGTCATCAGGTCGCCGGCCTGTTTTTTCGAAATCGGGATATGGGGCTCATGATTAATTCGATACACTGCCAGGAAATAGACAATCATGAAAGCCACCACATACATCAATCCGTAATATCGCAGGGATAGCGGGCCGATTTCAATTAGAACCGGTGAGAGATTTCCAGGCAGGTGCTGCCACCAGTAAAGGAATTCAGTCATTGCGACTCCAAAATTTTTATACTGTCTGAGAGCTGTCCGAGCTCGACCGTCAGGGAGAGACATCTTCTGCCGGACAGGAGAAGGTTCACATCCATTTCTTCAAGCAGGGTTTTGAATACGTACGTGCCTTTTTTAAATTGCACCCGACACAACTTCTGACGGTCATCGTAATCGCAATGGACCAGGACCCGGTTCCTATCGATTTCAGGATACAGTTCTTTTATTTTATTATCAATACGCAATCCAATTTCCATTAAGCCCTCCAGCTGAAGTCATATAAAGAAAATGAGCCAAAGAATCAATAGTTGTTACAAAATGTCACAATTACGTAAGCCTTGCCATTTTTTAAGATTTTATATATTATTATCAAATGAATTTATTGGTGTTCAAAAAGCAGCGATTAACACATGACCAAGTTTCTGCCAAACAGAAGATTAAAGGAAAATACCAATCACAATGGTTATATTATTCTTGATCCCAGAAGAATTTAACAATAACGCAAGACACATAATTATACCTCACATATGGTGAACTCAGATGAGAAAAGAATATGATTTTTCAAAAGGTGAAAGAGGCAAATTTTATCATCCGCTTTATGGCAACTGGTGATGCCTGTCGTTTATGGTAACTATCCTATTCTTTATTCCCAACCAGCGGTCAAAGATTAACTATTCAAAACTTAAGCATCAGTGAAACTAAACGCCTTTAACCTCAGGTCTTTTTCAATTTTAATCTTATTTCCTTATCGTTCGAGCCGATCCAGTAATCCTCAAGATCCGTTTTTTCGATCAACGCAATTGCTTCTTCGCGAGAGTAAGTTTTAGTGGGTTTATGTAGGCCCGACAATTTAAACAGTTTGAAAAAAAATCGTTCTCGCAGATTAAGTGATGCTTTCCATTTTTTACGGTCCACCGCAGAGCTCACCCTGGCCGGATCAAAAATCCAGGCTTCTCCACCCGCCTTCAAAACGCGGTACATTTCCTGTATGGCCTTCACCGGGTCTTTGAGCGAATGCAGCATGCCGGTACTGATAACCATGTCAAAGGCCGAATCATCAAACATTATCCGGCCGGCGTCTCCGAGTTGAAACTGTAACCGATCAGACAGACTTGCTTTGGCTGCCTTTGAGCGTGCCATATCAATAAACTTGCGGGTTAAATCGACACCGATGATATGAAGCTTTGAAGATCTTCCGGCAATTTCAATCGGCAAATATTCCGGACCGGTACCAAGATCCAATATTTTCCCATCAGGCAGATGGGCAACGATTTCTTCAGCGACATGACTGTAGTAGCTGTCAATTACCATACGGGCACTTTTCTCATAGGCAGACGCCAAAACACCCGGTA
>CAYTAQ010000145.1:0-10142 GCA_964435695.1 uncultured Desulfobacterales bacterium
CTCGTAACTCGTCATCCCGGCCAAGTCCCGCGATTTGTCATGGGCTTTGACAAATCGTGGGACGCGAGCCGGGATCCATAAACTAGTTGAAATTATTACTCAAACTGAAATTATTTACCTGCGCTGGATAGCGCTAAGGCTTCACTTCGTGCCCGGATCTCATCTCGCCATTAGGCGAGATTCGTCCGGAATGACGGCTTTTTGCCGGTTGTCGGACAGCCTCCTAAGCTCACGTTAGGTACAATTATCATTCAGCAGACAGCATGCAGGAGATGGAATAATACAAATGAAGGGCGGAATGGACTATTGGTTGGGGCAGCTGCTGAGCCTCATTTTTTACATAATGACGCTTATTGTATACAACCGTGCAAGAAAAGAGTTTGTGAATGATTTTGTCGATTATTTCCTGTTTGCCATAGCCCCCATCGGACCGGACATTATCACCATCATAAAAATCCTTCTGAAATTGATTGCAATCGGTGTGCTCTTTTTTGGCGGGTTGAGGTTTTTTGTAGCCAAACAGGGGGCTTCGGACATTCGCCAAGAAACGGATTTCTTTGACGACATGGACACGGAAGCCCAGGCACCGGATGCTTCGATCGATCAGGGCAGGGATGGAACCGTTGTCCTGGCAATACCCAGACAGACAAAAAAGCCTACCCTGGGCCGATATGAAATCCTTGGGCAGATCGGAAAAGGGGCCATGGGAATCGTCTATAAAGGACGCGACCCAAAACTCAATCGCCTGACTGCAATAAAAACCATCCGTTTCATCGATGAGTACGATGAAGATAAAGTCGAAGAGATTAAGGCACACTTTTACCGTGAAGCCGAAGTCGTCGCCAAGATGTCCCATAAAAATATCGTCACTATCTTTGATGTCGGAGAGGATTTGGACGTTTCATACCTGGCGATGGAGTATCTGGAAGGGGAGAGCCTGGAGCAGCATACGACGCAAAACGAGCTGCTGCCCATCGACGCGTGCATCAACATAATCATTCAGGCTTGTGACGCTTTGGATTACGCGCACCAGCAGGGTATTATCCATCGTGATGTCAAGCCTGGAAATATCATGTTGCTGGAAAACGGATTGGTAAAGGTCATGGATTTTGGTATCGCCAGAGCCGCCGGCGGTACCAAAACGCGAACCGGTATCATTAAAGGGACACCGTTTTACATGTCTCCGGAGCAGGCAAAAGGAATGACCCTGACAGGGGCTTCCGACATCTTTGCACTCGGCGTTGTATTTTATCAATTGCTGACCGGCAAGCTGCCCTTTACCGGAGATAATCTTGCAGCCATCATGTATCAGACCGCCAATACGGATCCTGCTCCTGCCGACAGCTATAACGAACATATCAGCCATGAAGTGCTCGATATACTCAATAAATCACTTCGGAAGAATCCGGAACATCGTTTCAAATCGGCAAAGGAAATGGCGGACGCATTAAGAAAACTTGTCAGCCGGCCGGTTGCTGCTGATTCAGACGAACCAGGAGATATTCCTGAGGTCGACGATGCATATGTCGCCGCTAAAAGTATCCACGGCCTTCAACAGGTTTCGGACAAAAAGCTTGACCGGGAGGAACCCATTAATTTTGAAGATCTGGATCAGGTCTTGAGGGGCGACACCGTTTCAGGCGATGGGGCGGGTAAGCTTTTTGAAGATACGGAGGAGGGTCTGCCTGAAGCAGGGAGCACGTATTCTAAAAACATCGATGTTGTAAAGGCTGATAAAGATACAAAACTTGATTTATCCGAACTGAGAGAAGTCCTTGCAGCGCGAAAGAAAAGATTGGCGCTTCTTGACGGTCAAACGCCGGAAGACCTTGAAGAAACCGATGCAGAAGAAGGCCGCGATCAGCAAGAAAGCGGCTGGGTCCCCGTTTCGGGTTACGGTCCGGAGAAGGGGAAGCGCAAACGGTCCGGGATTTTGGTTCAGATTGCCTATTTAGTTGTTACGCTGATGGTGCTGACAGGCGCTTACTATTATTTTTGGCTCAGCCCAAATGCCGATGGAAGAGCGCTGAAATTTTTATACTACAAATATTTTGGTTCGAAAGTCCAAACGAATGAAATGATGCTCGAGAATCAGAAACAGCTTGTTCAACAAATAATGAAGGAAAAGCTTCTTGAAAAACAACGCCTGGCAAAACAGGAGCTAGAAGCTCAAACAATTTCGGAAGAAAAATCAAGCAAGGCAGAGGAAACGCAAAAAGAACAGCAGCGAATCATTCAACAGAAAATTGAGGACGAAAGAAAAAAAGAGCAGCAACGACTTGCTGAAATAGAAGCGCAAAAACAAAAAGAAAGAGAAAGAATTGCCCGCATTGAAGCTGAAAAACAAAAAGAGCGGGATCGTCTGTCCAGGATTGCGGAAGAGCAAAAAAAAGCCAAGGAAGAGGCGGAACGTCTTGAAAGAAATAGAATAGAAGCCTTGATATCGAGCGACCTTAAAAAAGTTGAAGATGCAATTGCAATTGCCGAAGAATATCGAAACAACGGCAGATATATGGAGGCAAAGGCAGCGCTGGAAACGGCATTGAGCGCCGTTCAGGAGAGTCGTTTCAAGGGAGATCGACGTCTATCACGCATGAAGCAAGAGATTGAGAAATCCTTGTCAGACGAAGAAATTGTATATGGCGCAAAGGGATATGTCTTATATAAGGACCAATGGCTATCTCCTCAGGAATATGAAAACAGGATGTATAGCGAAGGGTATGTAAAATATAAGAACGCGTTTAAAAATTACAAAACCCTCAGTGAGATTATTGTAGGCAAAACACAGCCCCTTGTTAATTCGTTTTTGTCTGAGAAATTCAAAGATGAAAGGGTTCACACGACAAACGTAAAATTTATCGATTTGTCCTTGAAAAGGAATTCGGGCGTTTCATCCGAATACGGCGTTGATTATAAATGGAAAGTGTGGGCGTTTAAAGGATTGAATGAAGGTTCTTGTTCCATTATTGTTTCTTATGACGTCGCGAAAGATAAGTGGTATTTGATCAAGGGGTGTGAATGAAGCAGGAGACAGAATACAGAAGTCAGAAGTCAGAAGACAGAAGTCAGAAGACAGAGTTTGCAAGATTGATACTGTTTCCTAGTTTTTCACTTGAACCCTAGAATCCTTGACCTCTTGGACCCTGGTGCTTAGCCATGCCCTTTACCGCAGACATACAAACATTTTCATTGGCTGCCGTTGGCAGGATGATCCATTCCGAAAAAAAAACAGGCATCCTGAAAGTCAGCAGCGGCGCCCATTTTAGCCAAATCTATTTTAAGGACGGCGCAATTGTTTTTATCAACGGAGATCTTGGCGAAGATCTTTCTTTAGGGACGCTTCTCTTGGCCGAAAATTTGATCAATGAGAATGAATTTCAGAAAGCAACAGGCATTGAGCAGACGTCAGATAAACGTCTGGGGATGATTTTGCTTGAACAGGGTTTTATCTCAGAGGAAGATCTTATCCGAACACGCCAGTATCAGTTTAAAGAAGCTGCCGCAAGAGTATTGACATGGGAAGAGGGGATTTTTGAATACAAAGATGGCCTGGATGGATTTGTTGAAGACATCCATTTGGAAATGGACCCCATTCGACTTATAATGGAAGCCGAAAAGTGGAAGGAATACCGCATCCTGATACCGAACGATCGAGCTGTCTTTCGGATAAAGGATGATACCTTACGTTCCAGTTCATTTCCTGCCGAGGGCGTTCATCGTGTTATGTTGATGATAGATGGTACGCGCAGTGTCGCCGATATTATCAAAGAAACAGGCTTATCCCGCGTCGGTGTGTATAAAGCGCTTCAAGCCTTATTTGTGCAAGACGCCATCGAAAGAGAAGAGAGCGGCATCGTGGCGGAGGCTGAAATGCTTTTCAGCAAGCAAGCCACCATGCAATTTTTCTTAAAGATTGTGGGAGAGATTATGGCGGACCTCTCCATGGAGTTGGGCAAGAAAAAATCCGATTCCATATTGGATAAAAGCATCCGTGCGTCAAATCATTACGAATTTTTTCTTCAGACAATCGTGCTTGGAGAATCAACGGAAACCAATATCCAACGCATGAATGCGTGGATTACCGGACAACAGAAGGAAATCTCATCCAGAGAGCTCTATAATGAATTTAAAAATATCATAGCATTTTTGCTCATAGAAGAATGCAATTTGCTGGGTTTTAAGTCTTTTAAATATACGATACAGCGGATTGTCGAAATATCGGATGCCATGCCTCAGGAAGAAAAACAGATGGCGCATTCAGTGATAACGTTTCTGAACACTGTATTAGACGATGAAAAGTTACCAGTTGGAACAGAAGGATCATTAGGTGCTTTAAGCACAAACGGTGAAACAAAAGGCGACCACGACGCCATCCCATTTCCCAGGCTCAGTCAAATAGGAGGCGCAGCGGTTATTGCTTTTTACAGCCGTATCATGCAGATCATTATGAATGATCTCGAGAGAGCCATCGGATCGAAATCCAACGAGCTGATTCAAAAAATACTGGGATCCTCAGCCTATCATGAAAAATTTCTTTCACAGTTCAATGTGAAGGACGATGTTAAAACAAATGTTGAACGCATCCGGCAATATATTTCAGAAAAAGGCTACCGCCTGGGCAAGATAAGTTTTGTCAACGGGTTTCAGCAGGTTTTAATCGAGTTGCTGCGTGAAGAGAAACACCTGTTGGGCGATAAACCCACCCGTGCGAGTATTATGAAACTCGAATCGATAGCCTCCACGTTTAAACAGAAAGAATTCAGGTACCTGACCGAACATCTCATGCTAACGATAGCGTCACAGGGTGATTTGAATTGATGGGCGGATGATTTAATGGATAAAATATTTGATTACTGGTTGGCACAGTTACTGATTCTTGTTTTTTATATCATGACGCTCCTGATATACAACCGGGCGAGAAATGAATATACCGGAGGTAAAATAGGGGCAGCCATCAATTTAATAATGGTTTTTCTCTTGGTGCTGTTCCTCTCCGATGTTGTCGATTATTTTTTCAACGCGTTCCTGCCCCTTAACAGGGACACCATTCTCATTATTAAAATCCTTTTGAGGCTTGTTGCCATCTGCGTGCTTTTCTTTGGCGGACTGCGGTTTTTTGTCGGGAAAGAACGACGGGAGAGTGTGATTATGCATGCGGCTTATTCTTCTGATAAGGCGCAAATAGTTCAACCGACAAAAGACACGGATGCCGGGCAAACTTTTGATGAAAAGCGCTTGCTGGAAAGTGATGAAAAAACGCTTCCTCAGCTTGGGAGATATCAAATATTAAAGCAGTTGGGTCGCGGTGCCATGGGCATTGTCTATTTAGGGCGGGATCCTAAACTGAATCGATTGACGGCCATTAAGACCATCCGGTTCTCCGATGACTTTGACGACCGGAGGGTAGCGCTGATCAAAGAGCATTTTTATCGGGAGGCAGAAGTCGTCGCCAAATTGTCTCACACGAATATTGTGACGATCTATGATGTGGGAGAAGACCTGGATTTGACATATTTGGCAATGGAATATCTTGAGGGAGAGAGTCTTGAAAGATTTACACGGCCCGAAAATCTGCCGACTGTCCGCAAATCCTTGGATATTGTCTGCCAGGTATGCGACGCGCTGGAATATGCGCATAGAAACGGCATTATTCACAGGGATATCAAACCGGCAAACATCATGATGTTGAAACAGGGAGTGGTAAAGGTGATGGATTTCGGCATTGCACGCGCGGCCACCGGTACCAAAACGCGAACCGGCATTATCAAAGGAACACCTTATTATATGTCGCCCGAACAAACCAAAGGAGAAAGACTCGCGGGAAGTTCCGATATTTTTTCACTCGGGGTTGTGTTTTACCAATTACTGACCGGCAAGCTCCCGTTTAACGGAGAAAATATGGCTGCCATCATGTATCAGATAACATCTGTGGATCCTGAGCCGCCCACCAAACTGAGTCCCAATATTGATAACGTGACATTGGACATTCTGAGAAAAGCGTTGGAGAAAAATCCGGCGAATCGCTATGCCAGTGCAAAAGAGATGGGAGATCACATCCGGATGGTGATGAGCAAAAT
Source organism: uncultured Desulfobacterales bacterium (assembly GCA_964435695.1). GTDB lineage: Bacteria > Desulfobacterota > Desulfobacteria > Desulfobacterales > B30-G6 > CAYTAQ01. The sequence goes on from CAYTAQ010000145.1 coordinate 6,078, forward strand.
GTATCGCACGACACGGGGATAGTGCGATTCGAGCTTTACCCTAAACCAGACCTAAAAGATGCTAAGGGGATTCAAACATTATATCTTTAGAGGCTGTCCGACAACTTGTCATCCCGGCCAAGTCCCGCGATTTGGCACGGGCTTTGACAAATCGTGGGACGCGAGCCGGGATCCAGCGGTGCCGCCGGCCGTGCCGGTTTGAACGAAGAAGGAAACTATGCTATCGCGGCTGATTTTCATACAAGTAATAGCGAACTGCAAAAGTCTTTCCTGGATCCCGGCTCTCCGCTCCGCTGCGGCCGGAATGACGTTTCATGGTTGCCGGGTATATATTCCCACGTCAGAGCACTTGAACGTTGAGTGTTCGATGTTGGATGTTGAACGTTCGGTGGCTATTTTGGTATGAATAGAAAATAATTTTGTATCTTAATGTAACCCCAAGTTGAGCGATTTTTGGGGAAGAGATCGGTGCAGATCGAGTCAAAAACCGCTCAATTTGGGGTAATATCCTTAACGAGAAATACGCGTTAATTGAATTTCAACCCGCCTGTTTGCCTCTCTTCCTTCCTGGGTATCGTTGCCGGCAACCGGTTTGTCCGGCCCCATACCCACGACTGAAATCTGCCTGGCATCGATGCCCTGACCCACGAAGTAACTTTTGACCACATTCGCCCTGAATTCCGATAAACGCTTATTATAGTCATAGTTGCCGATGGAATCCGTGTGTCCGCTGATGTTGATTTTTATTCCGTCATATTGAAATACCAAATCGACAATCTGATCCAGGAGGGCATAGGTATCGTTTGAGAACGCATTGGAGTCCAATGGGAACTGAATAGTGAAGTTTTTTTCATTAAAAGGCGGCGCTTTTTTGACCCGTACAGCCGATGTGGATTCGATTTCCGTATTTTGACTTTCAGGGAGATTCGCGGAAAAAGATCCAGGAATCTGTTCGGACGAAACAGTCTGTGAGGGAGATACCTTTTGCTGAATTTTCATTACAGTGTTTTCCGGTTGTGCGGCAGACGGTGTCTTTTCGGTTTTTGGGATTGTTTGCAAAGAGAGGCGTGACATCAAGCCGGATTTAGACGGATAAAACAGCAAAAGAAAACTCAGCAAGACTAGGATAATAAGCGTACCATAAATTGCGATACGAAAAACAGGATGCCGCAGAATATTCTTCACACCCTCTTGCGCAGAATGGATCACACCGGATCCATTGTTTTCGTCATCAGGTTTATCGACCTTGATCTCAAGGTCTTTTATAGAATCTTTCACAATGGTCGAATCGACCTTTTGTTTCCCTTTGACAAAGGCGGTTAGCAGTGCATGATCACAGACAACATTGATAAGGCGGGGGTAACAACCGGTAAAGGATGTGATTTGGCGAATGGCTCCCGATGAGAACAGTTTCTTTTCCGTTCCGGCTACCTTGAGTCTGAATTCGATATAGTCCTGGACATCTGTTTTCTTTAAGGGACCGAGAAGATATTTGGTGGTGATTCGTTGTAACAGCGCCCTGTTTTTTGTTTCGTTCAGGGCATCGACAAGCTCATGCTGGCCGACGAGGAAAACATTTAGCAGCTTGGTGTCTTTCTTCTCGATATTGGATAATTGGCGCATTTCCTCGAGCATTTCGTGGTTGAGGCGTTGGGCTTCATCAATGATGATGAGCACCTTTTTCCCGTCCGCATGGGATTTGTGGAGAAAATGGATAAAATGGACTAGAAAATCCCCCTTGCTTGTAAATGTTTTCTCGATATCAAAGGCGTGAATGAGAAAATTATAAAAATCGAGTTTTCCCACACCCGGATCGGGTATGGTTGCGACCAGGGTGTCTTGATCAAGATTATCCAGAAATTCATTGATGAGGGTTGTTTTTCCCGTCCCGACATCTCCGGCAAGCAAAAGAAATCCCCGGTTGTCGCTGATACCGTACTGCAATGAAGCCAGGGCCTCTTTGTGGGTTTCACCCAGCCAAAGAAATTTCGGATCCGGGCTTATTTGAAAAGGTTTTTCCTTAAGATCAAAATAAGAAAGATACATGGGCGTTTATTCCAGTAATTCTTCTTTATTTTCCACTTGAACCCTTGAATCCTGATAGGGTTACGCGGCAAACAGAACATCCAACGAGTCAATTACGTTAGAGCTATTCCGAAAATGTAATTTTATGGCAATTCACACCGTGTGTCAATGAACGAATATAACCCTGCCCGGGTATACGTGAAAAGCCTTGACATTGCTGTCGCCTAAACATAATCTTTTAGGCACGAAAAGCCAAGGCAGGGCCATCTATCTCTGACCTGGCCCTGATGACCAGGTTGTCAAGACCGGAACAAATAAGGGTGCAAAATGAAAATCAAGAAATTCCTGATGAGACATGATATTTGTTTGATTTGTATGACAGCTTTATTTCTGTTCCTTAACCTCTCGGCGCTGGTACATGCCCAAACCAACGCTGCTGATCCCCAAGGGCATTCCCGAAACGACGATTTAAAAGTGGATCTCGTGTTTGTTCTCGATAACTCCGGCAGCATGATCCAAAATGACCCCCAATTCATTACCCGGCAAGTGGTAACGAATTATCTTAAAAATCTCAGAGAAAATTTTCGCATCGGCATGGTTGTTTTTGACCAAGATGCCAGATTGCTGGAACCACTTACAGCCACCACCTCGCCTGAGGTTAGAGAAAAGCTTCTCAAACGTTTGGATATGATCGATTACAAGGGACAATTCACCAATACACCGGTCGCTGTAGAACGTGCGATCTATGAACTCAAAACCCATGGGCGGGAAGATGCCCAAAAAGTGATCATTCTGTTAACCGACGGCATCGTCGATACCGGTAATAAAGCCCAGGATCTTGAAGGGGAAAAATGGTTAAAGGAAAACCTGGCAATGGAAAGCAAGAAAGCCGGTATTCGAATTTTCGGCGTGGCATTTACTGATAATGCCGACTTTCGGTTGATTCAATCATTGGCCATTCAAACGGATGGGGAATATTTCAGAGCATATAATACCGACGACATTCAAACGGTTTTCAATAAAATAGATCAGATTATTGTCGAACCGGTCCAAACGATTGAAGAAACAGCACCTGCCCAATTGCCTGAAGCGGAGCCGGTTGTTGCGGAAAAAGCAGCGCGCGCAGCGCCCATTGAATTACCGGATGTGCCGGTTAAACCGGAACCTGCCGCCAAAAGCATAGCGCCCGTACCTCTTTTATTATCGGGCATGGTAATCATTGTTATCATCTTCGCATATCTTATATACATGAGGCGGAAAAAAGATGTTATCATCAAAGCAAGTTCCATAAAAGGTGTTCATTCGAGTTATGAAGAGGATGAACTCCCCGTGACGCCTGCTGAACTCATCGATGCAGACAATAACATTACGGATACGTCCTTATCACTGTCCCTGCCCCTGAACAAAAAAGTCATTCGCATCGGTCGCGAGGTTACCAACGACATCGTCATCCCAAATAAATCGATTTCCAGTTTCCATGCCACCATTGAATACAAAAACGGCTGCTACTATCTGGAAGACCACCGGAGCACCAACGGCACCAAATTGAATAATAACTTAATCAGTCAAAACACCTCCATCCGGTTAAAGAGCGGCGATACGATTCATTTCGCCGATTGTGAATTCCGATTTCTAGTACCTGATATGGCGCCATATGGCGAGACGGTGATGATTAAGCGAGAGGCGTTGAAGTAGGGAGCAGGGGCGGGGTTGACTGCTCATACTCTGGTCAGCAAGTCGGGTGCTCGTTCCCACGCTGGAATTAACACGGGGAACGATCAAGTCATGTAGCTTATATTTTGTTATTATTCAGTGGTTGAAAAACTCAAATGGGGGCTTTTAGTGTCCCTTTCGGGGATGGTTGAAACCCCTCGCCTTGTAGACGAGGATTGTTCAGTGAGTTCTGCCAAGTTAAAAGTCTTGGGCAGTATCTGTTCAAGCTCTTCAACATTGCTCCACTAACAATCGCCATCAATTTCATCTTTAGCAAGAATCGGATTGCAGGGCGTGTTTATGAGGGGGTATATAGAGAAGTAAAAA
>CAYTAQ010000146.1:0-9997 GCA_964435695.1 uncultured Desulfobacterales bacterium
ATGAAACGATCCCTTGAGGTTTTACCCTTGAACCTGTCGACCTTCTTTTCATCCCGGTATACACCGCCTAAAATATGCTCCACCGTTGCACTGACAAGGTCCCAAAGCGAGTAATTTACGACGATCACCGTTTGATTCAACGGCACTTGGCTCTCCTTGAAAAAGTTCATGAGAACCTCTTTTTTGGTTTGATTGCATATCATGCAGGGCATAATTTTGCGGTCTAATGCATCCTTTAGTCTCTCATCCGCAACAGCAACCTGATGCCAGATAATCCGGATACCCCTCTCCTGCCAGTAATGATCCAGTTTTTGTGTCTCATCGGCTGTTAAAACATGCTTTGGAAAGGGAACAGCATGGGTCTCGAAGCTAAAGCCGAATTCGTCGGCGGCTTTCTGAATGAAATGCAGGATCAAGGAAGAATCCTTGCCCCCGGAATATGTCATCAATACGCGTTTGTCTTTCAAACCCGCCAGGATCGTTTCGTGGTCATCTCTCCATACAGAATACTCCAGACAATCGGCCATGGGTCCCTCCTGATTCTTCCTCAAAACACCCGCATCGAATCTGTTTAAAAAAACTCAGATCATTTCTGAGGGCCGCAATCCCGTCATGGCGGGGCCATCGGGCGTTAGTTGGTATTTTTTAACAGCTTCCGGTAAACATTTAAACATTTGCGTGGTGAAGAAGTGTATGTTTTTTTAAATTTAAAGTCACGCTAATTTTTAATCGATTTATCTTGACCTGCCGAGTTCCTTTTTTTATAATCTACTTTCAATATAATCCAAACACATCTTAAAAGGGAGGAGAAAAATGAGAAACAAACGAATAGTTGTCTTGCTGTCGTCTTTCCTTATTGTCATGTTATTGCCGGGCGCCGCGGTTTTTGCTTCATTGAACCGGACAATCGCTCCCATCGTCTCCACCGAATGGCTGGCGGATAATTCAGCAGGTCTAATCATTCTGGATGTCAGAAGCGCCGCTGATTATAATGCCGGTCACATTCCCGGCTCAATCAGTGAGCCATTTGTATTCGCCCCGGATTCCAAATGGGTGCCTTTCGGCGCAGAGGGCCTGTTCCTTGAAGTGCCGCAAACCGCGGGCCTCTTTAAAACCATCGGCAACCTCGGCATCACAAGCGCCTCAACCGTGGTGGTCGTTACCGCGCCGAATCCTGCTCCGGAGCCGCCATTCTACGGCCTTTCCAGTGCAACAAGGATAGGCGATACGCTCATCTATGCAGGGGTGGCGAATGTCGCGGTTCTTGACGGTGGATACCCCAAATGGGTAGCCGACGGGATGAAAACCACCACGGCGGCTAGCGTGCCAACGCCGGTGACGTTCCAGGGCAAGGTAAATGGGGATATATTCGTTAGCATGGATTATGTTAAAAAATCAGCGAAAAATGCCGTCATTGTCGATGGACGGGACGCCGATGTATACTTTGGCATTGTCATCGAAAAGATGTTTGCCGACAAGGCGGGACATATCCCGGGTGCCGTGTCGTTACCCGCACCATGGATTTGGGACCTGAATAAAGGCGAATCTTACGCTTACTATACCTATAAGGGCGCAGAAACACTCGGCGCCATGGTATCCGGCGCACTCGGCACTCCCCCAAAAAACCGGGAAATCGTCGTCTATTGCGGTGTGGGAGGCTATGCCAGCACGTTGTGGTTCGTCATGAGCCAGGTTCTGGGATATGAAAATGTCAAGTTCTATGACGGTTCAGCTCAGGAATGGGCCAGGACGAACGCTATGGTCCCCTACCAGTGGCATTGACATCAGGTGCGATTGATTTTATACGGATGAGGACGACCTGACGTCCCGCTCCTCACGGCAAACCCTTCAGAATTATGCCGGTTCTTGATAATGGCCTGAAAATTATGAAAAATTTTCAGGCCATCTTTTTTTTATGCATCGTGATGCTTCTTGCTAACATTTCGTAAAAGCAATTGACAAACACAAAAAAAGCGGTTACAGCCAAACTGCACCGGCAATTGAACGTAAGGCCTTGGTCTGAAGCCAAAAAACCTTCTGAACCAAAATAGATTGCCTTTGCTGCCTCCTCATATAATTTGATAACTTTGCTGATCGAAAATTGCGTTAGCCTCCACCTGTATCTGCGCCGTTGCTTTCGCATTTTTCCCGATGGGAGGAACGTCGAAAATTTTGTCAATCTGTAAAACTTCTTTTTGTCGTTTGCCCTCAGTTCTATGGTTTTCTTTAACATGCATAGCCTTACTATTTGTAAATACTAAATTATTTATAAAAAGCCCTTTTAGCACAAATTATGCTGTTATCTTTCCTTTCAGGGAAAGGCGCATCATATCATGTGGGGCAGGCGAATTCATACAACATATGTCCTGAACGATTAACACTCAAAAAGGAAGGAGGAATTATGGGATCACTCATTATCATGATTTTGGCCTTTGCCGGATATATCGTCATGTACCGGCTCTACGGCCAGTACATTGGCAAGAAGATATTTGCCTTATCCGGAGATACCCAAACACCCGCCCAGGCCTTGGAGGACGGCATCGATTACGTGCCCACAAAAAAGGAAATTATATTCGGCCACCATTTTACTTCCATTGCAGGCACGGGACCCATCGTGGGTCCTGCCATCGCTATTATCTGGGGCTGGGTTCCGGCACTGTTATGGGTCTTTATAGGCAGTATTATCATGGGGGCAGTCCACGACTTCGGCGCACTGGTGATTTCCATGAGAAACCAGGGCAAGTCCATTTCCGATTTCACGGCCAAGTATGTCAACGACCGTACAAAATTTCTGTTTTTTCTGATCGTGTTTTTAGAGCTGTGGATCGTCATTGCCATTTTCGGCCTCATCATCGCGATTATCTTTGCCATGTACCCGCAGTCGGTGCTGGCGGTCTGGATAGAAATCCCCATTGCCATTACCCTGGGATACATGATTTATAAAAAGGGCGCCGGTGTCATGCAGTGGTCCATATATGCGGTCATTGCCATGTACGTGTTTGTGTTTCTCGGGCCTTATCTCCCCTTGAAAATGCCCGCAATTGCAGGTCTGCCGGCCACGGGCGTATGGACCATTATTTTGCTGATATACGCCTTTTTCGCTTCGGTGCTGCCGGTAACCACCTTGCTGCAACCCCGTGATTTCATCAATTCCCACCAATTGCTCATTGCAATGGGTCTGCTGGTGCTGGGGGTGATAGCTGCAGCGTTTTTTGGCGGGCTTGAAATTGTGGCCCCGGCTTTTCAGGCCTCCCCGGAAAAAGCACCTCCCCTGTGGCCGTTCCTTTTCATTACCATTGCCTGTGGTGCAATTTCAGGATTTCATTCCCTGGTTTCATCGGGAACCTCCGCCAAACAGGTTCGAAACGAAGAAGATTCCCTTTTCGTGGGTTACGGTTCCATGTTACTGGAGGGCGCTCTGGCGACATTGGTCATCATTGCCGTCGCAGCGGGAATCGGCATGGGGTATACCACCAAATCAGGAGAAATCCTTACCGGCATTGCGGCCTGGACCACCCATTATTCGTCATGGGCCGCCGCAAATGGTCTGGGTTCGAAAATAACCGCGTTTGTGGATGGTTCGGCCAATATGATGATGGTTCTGGGCATACCCAAACAGTTTACCCTGGCCATTATGGCGGTTTTTGTGGCCTCGTTTGCAGGCACCACCCTGGACACGGCCACCCGGATTCAACGCTATGTGATCGGTGAACTCGGCAACAACCTCAAGCTTAACTTTCTGAACGACCGTTACGTCGGAACGGGTGTGGCTGTCGGAACAGCGCTGATACTCGCCTTTGCAACCGGTGCGAGCGGCGCTGGCGCCATGAAGCTTTGGCCCCTTTTCGGCGCGGTCAATCAAACCCTGGCAGCCCTGGCCTTGATCATCATTACGCTCTACCTGAAACCAAAAGGCGGCCTAAAGTGGATGGTTTCCGGTCTTCCGGCCGTGTTCATGGCGGTAATGACTATCTGGGCAACCATATTAAATCAGGTGGCTTTCGGCAAAGCAAACAATCCCTTGCTGCAGGTTATCAACATCATCGTTATCATTATCGCTGTCTGGATCACCCTTGAAGGCGTTATCAAATTTTTCAGCATGGGTGACACGACTGCCGGGGAACCGGGCGCAATCGCCGCTTAACAGAAAAATTCGGATAAAGCCGCAATGACGATGTCAGGTGAACTCAAACACGTTTATACAGCACTCTTTGTGCCGGTTGCGGCAGGGTTTATCATGCTGCATCTGCTGGACAACGCCGGACTGCTCCTTTTTGATTCGGCCGTATACTCCAAGGTACTGGCACCGTCTCTATTCACAATGGCAGCCCTATTCTCCATAGGGCTGCCGATTTTATACCGCTCCTATGTTGCCCACAAGCTGCGAGGATATAAGTCTGTCTCATGGTCGGAATTCATGCGGTTTGAAAGACATCTCATTTATATTGCGCTGACGACACCCTATCTCGCCCTGATGGCGCTGGCATTCAAAGTGCCCGGATTTCATTTTGCCGGAATCGTTCTGATGGCCCTGTACGCCGCTTATTATTTTTATCCGTCAAAAAAACGACTCACATTCGAAAAACGATTGTTCAGAGTCATGGATCACAGGTCGCCATCTTGAAAACACCGTTGATCCTGAAACGTATCAATGCCAAACTGCTGAACGCCTGGCAAACCGCTGATCAGGTTGCCCGGACAAAGGCCGTAGACACCATTGAATATGAAGTTGAGGAGTTGGACAATATTTTTGGCATCATCGTTCTGGGCGCCTTTATCGGCATTGCTTCTCCGCCCATACAAATTACGCTGGGGCTGCTTCCTGTAATGGAAAACGAGCTTGAAATCATGCTCGACAAGGTATCAACGGCGCATGATCCGCTGGGCGAACTGTTCTCAGTTTTCAGTATCGATTGAAAGGACGGTTGTGAATCCGACGCTTCATTTTTTCATCGGCAAGGGCGGGGTCGGAAAATCCACGACATCGGCGCTTTGCGCACTCCACCATGCAGGACAGGCATTTGATACGCTCCTGGTGTCCCTGGATCCGGCCCATAACCAGCGGGACATTTTCTGCAAAAACTTTTCTGAAAAGCCGGTAAGGGTCAGTAAGCATCTGACGGTCAAGGAAGTCGATACCGATTACTGGATTGCCAAGTATCTCAAAGATACTGAAAACCAGATCAAGCGGGCTTACCAATACCATACCGCCTTCAACCTGCAGGGTTGTTTCAATGTGCTGCGGTTTTCGCCCGGTCTTGAAGAATACGCGCTCCTTTTAGCTTTTGAGAATATTCTGCATACATCGACCCATAAAGAGGTCATTATCTTTGATATGCCGCCCACCGCATTGACCCTGAAATTCTTTTCCCTGCCTTTTGTCACCCTCATCTGGCTGGAAGAGCTGCTGAAGCTCAGAAAAAATATTTATGCCAAAAAAGAAATTATTTCAAAAATAAAACTGGGCAGCAAAACCATCGAACAGGACAAGGTCATGGCAAAGCTGGAACAACTGACCCGAATGTATTCTCATGTGCGAGACCATTTCATATCACAGGATACCGCCATCAACCTGGTGTTAAACGATGAGCCCCTGTCATCGGCAGAAGCCGTAAGGATAAAGAAACGGCTGGGTGATATCGGAATAAGCATCCGCCGGCTTGTCTTGAACAAGGTCAAAACCGGGGAAAGCGACGCATGCTCTTTGAATGAGTTGGCGATCGCGGATGTTATCCGCTTTCCTTTATCGGATGTGGGGTTATGCGGCTTAGATGTCCTCAACGACTATCTGCAGAAGTATCGCCGGGTTTTCTCACAGAATTGAAAGTTAATCCTCCGATGTAAAACTTCGAATCTGGATGATCTGACGATCCGAATATCCGTGATCACATATCTCAGGTTCAAGCTGCCTTGTGTCTGCCCGTTTTGGCAAATCGCCTACGGTTTTTCGGGTACCCACAAGGGGCACCCCTACAATGCCGATGATGCCATGAATGTGATTTGGCATGATGGCATATTCGATTAATTCGATATTGGAAAACCGCTGGGACTATTTATTCAATGGCCGGATCACCTTGATGATATTCCACCCAGCACCGCGGAATGTCGTTTCCAGTTCCTGCCTGAAGTTTTCAAGATGTTTTTTGGAGATGCGTCCCTCAAGAAAAGCGCGGGCATAGATGCCCGGTGCGGCATGTCCCTGGAAATAAAGCTCCCCGTCGCAAGCGGCCGGGAGATTCATTCTTCAACGATGAGATTCCGGAGTTCATCCGTATCATCAGGTCGGACCGGGAAGTGTTCGGCCAAAAGACGGCCTGCGGCCTCCACCGCTTCACAGATGGCATCGGCGTGCCGTCGCTGTTTGATGCCTTGAACAATATGATCGACAATCTCTTTCCACGATTCCTGAGGGACCTTGGCATTGATCCCCCTGTCCGCCAAAACCCACACCTTGTGTTCAAAAACCGAGATAAAAATAAGGATGCCGGTTTCTTCACGTGTCCGGTAAAGACCTTCTTTAAAAAAAGAGGTGATAGCGGCCTCCTGAACCTCTTCTTCCATTTCATCTTTTGCAACAAAGCGTCGCTTTAAAGAAGGCGTCCGTTTAATAAGGGCATGGAAACATATGAAAAAAATCCCGAAGGTCCCCATGAAAATCCACATATTCTGAGACCCCAGCCAAAAAAAATAACCGCTGAAATAGGTGAAAAGAATGGACAGGGGAAGCGAAAAGCTTGCGGCACCTAAAACATTTGCCATGGGGTAATGATAGCTGTGCGGCACCACCATGGGCACGATCTCACCGGATGTTTGCGATTCCGCAGACCGGACGGCTGTCTGGATTTTTTCCCGATCGGATTCGGACAGGAATTGTTGGGTTGATGATTTCATCTTCTTACCATCCTCCGGATGCCCCCCCACCCCCAAACCCGCCGCCACCTCCGCTAAATCCCCCGCCGCCGAATCCTCCCCCAAAACCGCCGGTAAAGATTCCGCCGCGGCCTCCCGATGTGGTGCGCAGGGAAGCGCCGATCAGGGATAGCAAAAAGCCGGCTATCAAGCCGACAGGAATAAGGGCCAGCAGCAACAGAACGCCACTGCTGAAAAACAGGCTGCCGAAAACCGGCAGCATCACGCCGCCGGCAAGTGTTCCCAGCAGCCGGGCGACTCTCCCCAGCTGCGTAATGAGAAAAACAAACACGATCAGCGGCATAAACAACCCCGACAACCTGTCGGCATTTCCGGTGGGATTCGGGGAAGGCGGCGCCTTGAATTCGCCCTTCACCGCCTCCATCATGGCGTTTACGCCGTTGATAAATCCCATATCAAAATTACCGGCCTTGAATGCCGGCGAGATCACCTGCCGGATAATGCGCCCGGCGATGAGATCGGTAAGCCGCCCTTCCAAACCGTAACCGACTTCGATCCGGATCTTCCGGTCGTTTTTTGCAACCAGCAGAATCGCCCCGTTATCCAGCCCTTTCTGCCCGATCTTCCAGGCTTCCGCCACCCGTATGGAAAAATCCTCAATGGCTTCTCCCTCGAGGGATGGAATCGTCACAATGACAATCTGGGTCGATTGGGATGTCTCGAAAGATTGCAGGGACTGTTCCAGTTGTCGTTCGGTTGCCTGCGATATCATGCCGGCGTAATCGTTGACTCTCGCCCTGAGCTGAGGTACCTCGGCCGCACCCGCCATAAGGGCTGGCATAAGAACGAAAACAGCGAGAAACCATTTGATCAACGAATTCATCAAAATTTAACCTTGGGTGCAATCTCGGCCCCGGCTTCGGCTTTATAGTATTCCTTGCGCTCCAGGTGAAGGAGCAGGCTGTTGGTCAAACTGTAAGGGAACTTACGGATGGATGCATTGAATATTTCCACTTCCCGGTTGTAGCGCTGCCTTGCCACGTTGATTCGATTTTCAGTCCCTTCGAGCTGGTTCTGAAGATCCAGGAATCCCTGGTTTGCCTTGAGATCCGGATAGCGCTCCACAACGACCATGAGGCGGGAAAGGGCTGATGAAAGCGCCCCCTGTGCCTGGGACAGGCGTTCCATGGCCTGCGGGTTGCCAAGATCTTCCGATGATAGCTTTACGCCGGCAGCCTGGGAACGGGCCTGCACCACCGCCTGCAGGGTCTCCTTTTCATGGGCTGCATACCCCTTGACGGTTTCCACCAAATTCGGAATCAAATCAGCACGGCGCTGGAGGTTCGATTCAACATCGCCCCATGCCCGAAAGACCGCCTCCTCCTGCTGTTGCAGTGAGTTATACCCGCATCCTGTGAGTAATAAAAGCATCAAAAACAGGATCGTCACACGGAAAGATAAAGATAGTTTCATGGTATCATCCTCGTTGCATTAGGGTGGAAAATCATCATCAGTTGCCAGGTGTCAGATGACAGTTTTAGATTTATATTAAAAGGTGAACCCCAGCAAAAATGCAAAAACGCCGCCGCCAAAATTATAGGTTTTGTCTTTGTTTTCGGTGACCTCCACTTCCCATTGATTGGAAAATCCCTTGAACGAAATTCCGCCGAAAAGGCGTGGCGTGATGAATGCCCGGACGCCCAGTTCCATGACGAAGCCGAAACCCGTGCCGGACTCATCTATATTTTCGTGATCTTCATCCCTGTCATATTCCAGGCCGTTGAAATAAATCGCCGGCCCCAATGCGACAAACGGCTGGACCCGCCAATAATTGGGCTGGACATAAAACAGGCCTTCGATTCCCATGGACGCGAAATCGCCATCGCCGATATCTTCGGAAGTTTTTTTGCTCTCTGTTCCATAGGTATGAAGACTTCCGCCGAATCCGAAATAATTTTTTACCACAGTCATATAGCTGGCACAAAAATCCGCCCCCGACTTATATCCTTCATCGTCTAAATCTTGCGAGGGTGAATACCCGCCAAGGGCAAAGGACATATAGTTTTTCTTGCCGCCGTAAGGTTCCATGGCCAGCGTCGCCGTCGACATGAGCATCAGCGCCATCATGATGATAACCACCCTTTTCATAACGATCCCTCCATTGCTCCAGTAATCCATTTCTTTATCTCCACCCTAGTGGAAGAATGCAGAACCGAACATGAAACCACCGATCCTGCCACTAGCCTAATATAGTGATATATAGTTGATGAACTGTCAAATGAAAAGCAGTGACAAACAAAAATTTAAGGCAGGGCGATGTCCCTCAAGGCCTCGGCGATAATGCCGGCAGTTTTCAAAGCATTGGCTTGCGAATCCCGAAAGCCTTTTTCCCGGATTTCCAGCTGAATCGACTCGACCCGGTCCACACCGTATCCCAGATGATTGAACCACTGGTTAAGTCGTTTTTCGTCCCGCCCCCGGAAATTCGATCCCTCGGGGTGCGTCAACAACGTTGTCAAGCCGCCGCGGGTCAGTGCGTCTCTGAATATTTCCACTGTTTGGGTCCGGGCGGACAGCCGGTTCTTGGGATCACCTTTCTTGGGATCTTTTCCCTGACCAAAGCCGATCAAAGCGTGAAGTGCGTCGGGCTCTCCGCTGAAAAGCCCCCGGGCGACATGATCCTCTCCCTGGCGGAGGGCCACATCGTCTGCAATACCGTGAACCCACAGGACCATCGTTTTTCCCGGAGCATCAACGATATCCCGGATTCCATCGAGATAACCGGGCACCTTTGCGGCATGGTCGATGCGATACACATCCAGATAATAATTTGCAGCATCTTTTTTGATGGGGCCCTTGGGTTTGAAAAAGCGATCGTTGATGACGGCCGTGCATTTCAATCTGTGCTGGATTTCTTCGGCAATAACCCCGGTCCGCAGGTCGTTCTGGTATGCCCCGTCGATAAACGGTCCGTGAGGGGCGATCACCAGGATGTGGCCTGATCCATCAATGAATCGAATACCGTCGGATTTGGTGATCATTTTTTACGCTTTCTGACGATCGTTCTTTCTCCTTCAGGAATAGGAGGCGGGACAGGCTCGCCGGAAATCTTCTGCACCGCACCAAA
>CAYTAQ010000147.1:0-8264 GCA_964435695.1 uncultured Desulfobacterales bacterium
TTTGCAAAAAAAAACCCGGACCGATTGAATCGATCCGGGGATTCCCCTTTTTTATCCGCTGATCACGGGACAGCCCTTTTGCCTCGAAGGTGTCACCAAACATCCAGGCAGGTTTTCTGACTTTCAGATCATCCTACTAACCGCGCCTTCCCATTATATTAACAGTGGCTTTCTGCGGTGTTCGTCCCTGATTACAGCGGCGGGTCCGTCTCCGATTTTAACAGAGTTCCCTATTAAGCCTCTCCGGTTTTGAATGCTCCGGATTAAGAGGCGCCTGAACACTAGAATGCTGATAAATAATTATCCTTCTTAAGTCAACATTTTTTTTATGAATTTTCCCGGCACCAGCGTTACCCTGGGAAATCCGCCGAGGGGGCTTTCATCCACCAGCAGGGTACACCCATACGATTCTTCCAGTGTCTGGTAGCTAAGCACGTCTCCCGGAGATCCCATCTTTACGATGCGACCTTTATCGAGCAGCAGCAACCGGGTACCGTACATGGCGGCAAGATTCACATCATGCGAAACCATGACAACCGTAATCTGCTTCTCTGTTTTGAGTTTTTCCATCAAATCCATGATGCGCACCTGATGGGAAAGGTCAAGGGATGCGGTGGGCTCATCCAGCAGCATGATCTTAGGTTCCTGACAGATGGCCCGGGCAATAAATACTCTTTGACATTCACCGCCGCTTAGCTGATCCAGTCTCCGGTTCGCCAGGTGTTCAACTCCCGTGAATGCAATGGCCTGTTTTGCTTTTTTCAAATCGTCTTCTTTTTCCAAACCCAGCATTCCCTGGTAGGGCGATCGCCCCATCAAAACAATTTCAATAACGCTGAAAGGAAAATCCATGGACATTGTCTGCGGCACATAGGCGATTTTTCTGGCCAGATCTTTTCGGTTATAGCGCTTCAGGGAACGCCCCAATACCCGTATGCGGCCCTTTGCCGGTTTTTCGATGCCGGAAATCATTTTCATCAGCGTGGTCTTGCCTGACCCGTTGGGGCCGATAATAATGAAAAAATCTCCTTCTGCAATGGAAAATGTCAGGTCGTTCAAAACAGATGCCCGGCCGTAAGCATACGCCAGTTGTTCGATTTCAATCGCGCGCTTCATCGCCGGCTCCTTTTTAAAAGATAAATGAACAAAGGCGCACCGATCATTGCGGTGATGACGCCTGCCGGCATCTCGCCCTGTTGCGGAAGCGACCTGGCCAGCAGGTCGCACAGTATCATATAGGACGCTCCTCCCAAAATACAGGCCGGCGCAAGCACACGGTGATCCGGTCCCAGCATCAGGCGGAACAGGTGCGGTATCACCAGCCCCACAAATCCGATAAGCCCACAATGACTGACGGTGGCACTGATCATAAGCGATGTGACTACCAGGAGGATAAGCGTTACCGCCTTGATGTTTACACCCATGGATTGCGCCATCTCTTTTCCCATGAGCATAAGGTTCATAGTGTTGGAAAACCAGAAAAGCAAAAGGAAACAGGGCAGCAATAACGCCGCGAGAAAAACGGTCTGATGCATATCGGCAAGGGAAAGATCCCCCATGAGCCAGAAAATGATATTATGAAGCCGGGCATCCTGTGTCAGGGAAACCAGAAACATAATAACGGCCGAACAAAAGGCATTGACCATAACGCCCGAAAGAAGCAGCGCGTTCTTTTTCAGAATCGATTGACCTGCGGATATACCGAGTATCAAAAGCAATGTGCCGATACTCCCCAAAAACGATATCAGCGTCACGCCGGGAAATCTCGAAAATCCCAGCAAAATGCCTATAATCGCGCCGATGGCCGAACCGCCTGAGATACCCAGGATATAAGGCTCTGCCAGCGGATTTCTCAAAATCGCCTGGAAAACCATGCCCCCCAGCGATAGGGCGGCCCCCACAAGTGCGGCCAGCAATACCCTTGGAAAACGGATCTTCCAAATAATCGTCGTCAGCATCGATTCCTTTTCCACTTGCTCTGAAAAAAATAGAAAAACCGAGCGAAAGCCATGACTGGAAGATCCGATGGAAAGACCCAGCAGCATTGCGACAGCCAGCAGAATCAACAGCGCGATGGATACCGTTGAAATGCGTTTTAAAACAAATGGGCTTTGATTTCTCACCTGATTTCCTCAAAGAATTCAGGGTGAATCAGCTGCGCCAAAACTTCCAGCGCATCTACCAGCCGGGGTGACGGTCGATCGAAAAGATTCGGTTCCTGAATAAAAATACGGTTGTTGCGTACGGCGGGCAATTCCTCCCACTGACTCCAGTCTGCTTTTATGCCGTCAAAAGCAGCGTGCCTGCTCATGGACGTGATAATGATGATATCCGGTGACAACCCCAGCACCTGTTCCTTGCTGAAACGCGGATAGGGGGTCGGCCCTTCGGCCACATTCCTACCGCCGGCCTGTTCGATCAACTCGTGGATAAAGGTGTGCGACCCCACCGAAACAATAGGAGAAACACCGATCTGGAAAAAAACACGCGGCCGGTAACCCGTTTGCCGCACCCGGTCTTCAACCCTGCGAATCCTATCACGCATATCCTGGACAATCAGGCGCGCTTTCTCATCAGCCCCCAGAAGACGGCCTATTCTGATGAGCGTTTCCATAACACTTTCAAGATTTCTCGGATCCACGGCATATACCGGTATACCGAGCGATTCAAGCCGGCTGACCGCCTCCCTGGGATTCCCGTCTTTTATGGCCAGACAAAGATCCGGCGACAGCGAAACAATCCGCTCCAGATCCAGGCGGACATACGATCCGACTTTCGGGATGTGCGCTGCATCGGGCGGGTAATCGCTGTGTATCGTTACACCCACCAAACGTGGTCCCTCACCCAGTGCAAACACGATTTCGGTAATATTGGGCGCCAGGGAAATGACCCGCATGGGATTTTTGGGTATGACCATGCTTCGACCCAGCAGATCCGTTACGGCAATGGTATCAGAGCTGTAGGCGGAATGTCCTGTTATCATCCCGCTGATTACGGAAAGCAGAATGATAATCCGTACGATGGGCGCAGTTCGTTGTTTCACTTTTTCTTTCTGCCGATTGATTATTCCGAATACCGAGATCATCGAAAATGAATATTATAAAAAATGTCAAGAAGCAAACGAGATTTTCCTTGTCTATTCGGTATCTACTCCTTACAATATGGGAGGATAGCAAAGGTATAAAATATCAAATCACAAATCACAATGACCAAATTTCAAAGAGGCTAAGATGCCGGGATGCCATGATGCAGCTTCACAGCCTCCAAGCTTCCTAGCCTTCCAGCATAATTGTTTGAGATGAGGACGAGGTTTTCAATACTGGGAAAAAACTACTTATGACTCCCGACACCCCCAAAAAAGTTGAATTACTGGCGCCGGCCGGTAATTTTGAAAAGCTGGAAATTGCGATCCATTATGGCGCGGATGCGGTTTACCTTTCAGGAAAAGATTTCAGCCTGAGAAATTTTTCCGGAAATTTTAGTATGGAAGAACTGGAAAACGCTGTCGTGTTCGCGCATGCAAAAAGTGTTAAGGTCTACGTGGCCTGCAATATTTATTCACGAAACCACGAGCAGGAATCCATTCATGATTTTCTTGCTTCATTAAGAAACGTGGGTCCGGATGCGGTCATTATTGCCGATCCGGGCACCCTGATGATGGCCCGGGAAACCATCCCTTCAATCCCTATTCATCTCAGCACACAAACCAACACCACAAATTTCAACGCCGCAACATTCTGGAAACAGCACGGGGTCCGGAGAATCAATGTCGCCAGAGAATTGTCACTCGAGGAAATCAAAGAAATATCTTCAAAAACCGCAATGGAAATCGAAGCCTTTGTCCACGGCGCCATGTGTATTTCCTATTCGGGCCGTTGCCTGCTAAGCAGTTTCATGGCCAATAGGGACAGCAATCGCGGCATGTGTTGCCATCCCTGCCGATTTGAATACGCGGTCGTCGAAGCATTGCGGCCCGGGCAATACTTTCCGGTGGCGGAAGACGGCCGAGGGTCTTATGTTTTCAACTCAAGGGATCTTTGCATGATCGCGCATATCCCTGAACTGATTTCCGCCGGCATTAGCTCATTAAAAATAGAAGGCCGCATGAAAGGGCTTCATTATCTGGCGACAACCGTCAAGGCTTATCGTGCCGCCATCGACGCCTATTTCGATTCTCCAGAAACATATAAGACCAAGCAGGAGTGGCTGGAAAGTCTTCGCAAAATCAGCAACCGCGGTTATTGTACCGGTTTTTACATGGGTGACCCGGACCAGATCCTGCCGAATGATGCAGGTGCAATATCTGAATGCCACAGCTTCATGGCAAAAGCTATCGAAAAAATCGATCAAAGCCATACAAAAATTGATGTTCGCAATAAATTTCATCAAAGCCAGGCAATTGAAATCGTGACTGCCAAAGGACCCGACCGGCTGGACCATGTTCATGAAATCCGAGACCGAAATCACGAGCCCATTGTAGTTGCCCAGCCTGGAAGCACTGTAACCATAAAGCTTCAACAGGCAGCTTCACCCAATGATCTCATTCGAAAGGTTCTTTTATGAAAGGATATGTCCAGGTTTATACCGGAGACGGCAAGGGAAAAACAACGGCGGCTCTGGGATTGTCGTTGCGTGCCGCAGGTGCCGGCCTTAAGGTGTATATCGCCCAATTTTTGAAAAAAGGTGATTACAGTGAAATCAAAGCGCTTCAACGGCTATCCGACGTCATAACCATAGAGCAGTTCGGTCTCGGACGGTTCATTAAAAACCGACCCACCGAGGAAGAAGTGGGCGCGGCACGGGCGGGTCTCGAAAAGATCAAAAAAATGATGGCCTCCGGCGAATATGACGTCATCATTGTGGAGGAAGGAAATGTAGCGGCCGCGTGCGGGCTTTTCTCCATTCAGGACCTGATCGATTTAATCGATGCCAAACCGGACTCCGTTGAGCTGGTGATTACCGGCAGGAACGCTGCCCGCGAGGTCATTCAAAAAGCGGATCTCGTGACCGAGATGAAATCCATCCGGCATTATTTTGACAAAGGCGTCACGGCAAGGGTGGGCATCGAAAAATAATTGTCAATGGTCAATTGTTAATGAAAAATTGTCAACTGAGCCTCCACCCGCAAAGTGAGTGGATCCAAGAAGCCCCACCGAAGGGTTCTGAAATATCCCATATCCCATATCGATTTAATCAATTTCCAAGTAAAGAATTCTATCATTTTACAAATCCCCCTAAATCCCCCTTTTCGAAAGGGGGACTTGCCTTGAGTTTAGGTTATAACTGTTGCACCGCAAACAGGCCGCATCCATGAAGCCCCTTTCCAGCTTATGACCACCCGCGTTTCCCCCCTTTGAAAAGGGGGGTTAGGGGGGATTTCCATGCTTCATAATTGGATATTGCTTCTTCGTTATTCGACATTCGATCTTTTATTCTCACCGAATCCTCTGCTAAAACCCCAGCAACCTCCCCCCCTGATACACCACCAGCGACACAATCCATGCGACGGTGGTTGTGTAAAAAATGCTGAAAGCCATCCATTTTATGGAACCGGTTTCCCTTCGAATCGCTGCAACGGTGGCCAGGCACGGCAGGTAGAGCAAAACAAAAACCATCATGGTAAATGCTGCCAGGGGCGTGATGCTTGAATCCAGCAGCGCCTTTTCGAGCGCTTCGGGTTCTGATGCTGTGTCCACGGCATAGAGAACGCCCAAGGTGCTGACCACGATTTCCTTAGCCACAAAACCCGTCAAGAGCGCCACGCCCCCCTTCCAGTCGATACCGATGGGTTGGAAAACAGGCGCGATCATCTTGCCGATACGCCCCATATACGAGTTTTCAGCTACTTCGGCCGCCTGCGCTCTTCTGAGTGACGCGACCGCCTCATCTTTTTTATTCTCAAGCTCCTTTTGAAAATCACTGTCTCCCACCGGGCGATATGCTTGATACGTATCAACAACCTTTTGTATTTCATCGTCATAATTTATTGAATAGCGGCCATCCCGGGGAAAAGCGGTGAGGCTCCATACCACAACGGACCCCACCAGGATAATGCCCGCCATTTTGCGCAGGAACATTTTACTGCGGTCCCACATATGGATTACGAGGCTTTTGATCATGGGCACCCGATAGGGGGGCAGTTCCATGACAAAAGGCGCATCCGCACCCCGCAGCAAGGTGGATCTGAACAGCCGGCCGGTTGCGATGGAAAGTACGATGCCGATCAGATAAATAACAAAAATAACGGTGCCGGCCCTGGGTCCGAAAAAGGTGCCGGCCAAAACGATATAGATCGGCAGCTTGGCCGAACACGACATAAAGGGCGTTATCAAAATGGTTAAAATCCTATCTTTTTCACTTTCCAGTGTACGGGAAGCCATGATCGCCGGCACATTGCACCCGAAACCCATGAGCATCGGGATAAAGGATTTTCCATGCAGGCCGATGAGATGCATGATCTTATCCATCAAAAATGCAGCGCGGGACATGTAACCGGTATCTTCAAAAATGGCGATACACAAAAAGAGAATCAGAATATTGGGCAAAAAGATGATAACGCTGCCGACGCCGGCGATGACCCCGTTTAAAAGCAGGTCTTTGCCCAGGGATTCGGGCAAGACGCTGCCTAATACGGACGAAAACCATCCGATACCGTTCTCAATCCATCCCATGGGATATTCACCCACTGTGAAGGTAATTTCAAACATGGCCCAGATAAAAAGTATAAATAAGGGAAAGCCCAAAAACCGGTTGGTCAAAACCAGGTCGACATTGCGGGAAATATCGATGCGCTCTCGAACGGCCGTGGTATGCACCTCTTTGATGATGCCCGCAATAAATCCATAACGTTCATCCGTGGTCAGAATTTCCGGTTCCTCATCGAATCTTCCCATCAGGAATTCCCGTTGTTTCGATGCGGTTTCAAGTGTCCGCCGACATGCGGTGCCGGCTCTCTGGAGCAGCCGTTCTTTGACGATTTTATCGTCTTCTATAAGTTTCACCGCCGTCCATCTGGCTTTATAGCGGATGCTTCCGGCAATATCCTCTTCAATGACGGTTTGAATTTCTTTAATGGCATCCTCGATGTCCTGGCGATATTTTACCTTTCGCTTCTGCGCCGAGGCATGATCCGATTCCGCCAGCTCGATGGCTTTTTCCAGAAGTAAATCAATGCCTTCATTTTTATTTGCCACGGTAAAAACCACCGGAACATCCAGCAGTTCAGATAATTTCTGGGCATCAATTTTGATTCCGCGGGATTTGGAAACATCCGCCATATTCAAAGCGAATACAACCTTGCAATCCAACTCTCTCAACTGCGTCGCCAGGTAAAGACTGCGTTCAAGACTTGATGCATCGATAATATCCACGACGACATCCGGGGATTCATCTAAAATGAAATCCCGCGCAACAATCTCCTCGATGGAGAATGGGGTGAGGCTGTAAGTTCCCGGCAGGTCGATGATTTTGAGGTCGTAACCGTGCTTGTGGATGGTTCCCTCTTTCTTCTCAACGGTTACACCCGGCCAGTTGCCGACTTTTTGACGTGTCCCGGTAATGTTATTGAAAATAGATGTCTTGCCGGCATTGGGATTACCTGCAAGCGCGATGGTGAACGTCTTAGCGGGCATGTTTTGATTCCTGCTGAATTTTCTCGACGGTTATCTGGGCTGCTTCCTCGACTCTTAAAGAAATATGATAGCCTTTGACAACCAGTTCCAGCGGGTCTTTTAATGGGGCATATTTTTCCACATGAATCACCGAATCTTTGATAATCCCCATTTCGAGAATCCGTCTCCGAAGGGCACCGTTTCCACCTACCTTTACAATTCTTGCGCTCTCCCCTTTTTTCATTTCACTGAGTAGCATCGGTAACCCTTTCTAATTTTTAATTATTTGATACTGTTTTTGACAAAGTACCGATAGCTAAAATAATGCTAAATTGATATGATGTCAATAAACTGTAAAGCGCAATTTTGGCTCATGTGTTCATTGCGCCGGCATGTTATTTCATGATACACGCAAAGCTGACTGCAAACATAGCCTGTTTGTTAGACCTTATATGTTTTTGGAGTATTGGAGTTATGGAGCGTTGTAACAGCAGTTTAAAAAAACGATTTTTTCAACACACCCATAATCAACTGCTCCAGGTTGTGCCTAGTCCAATACGCCGGCACTCCAACACTCCAGTTGCAGAAAATCATTATGCCCCATTGACTATCGTTCCCAAAAACGCCCTTGGTATTGGTTACCGGCCCTTGATA
>CAYTAQ010000147.1:8274-9985 GCA_964435695.1 uncultured Desulfobacterales bacterium
TACGCAGTGTCATTCTCATCACATGCATGGTCCTTGTATTCACCGTTTCTCATTTACATGCGATTGAGCCGGTGGATGATTCACCTAAAATCGTCATATTGGAATTTCATGGTCTCAAAAAGGATATCATCGAAAAAAATCTGAATCGTTTACCCAATTTTAAAGAACTTATCCAGGGTCCATCCGGCAAACAGGCATATATCCACCTTCCCAAGGTATTTACGACCATACCGGCCGCATCGGTTCCGGCTTGCACTTCCATGTACACAGGCAGATTCCCGCAGCACACCGGTATTGTTTCAACCATCTGGTATGACCGACGCTCAACAAAGGTACATACCATGATCTCCTATTTTCAGCAGAGAATTAATCGGAAGCTGAAGCAAAACCAGGTGAAAACCATATTCGATTATATGGGAGAAGCCGGAAAACGATCCATGAGCACCATGCTCATGATGGACAAAGGCGCCGACCGATCGATTAAATCGGGCATGTTTTTCTGGGGGAATGCTTCCATGGTCGGACTTTTTAAACGCGGTCACTTGTTCCCGGATCCCTGGTACATGGACCATAAAACCATCAGCGGTTTTTTAACCGGTCATGTATTTGCCTATGCCAACAGCCTTGCAGGTATTCTGGAAACAGAAGGGCGTTTGCCGGATCTTATGGTCGTACAGCTTCTTGGAATGGATATCTATTCCCACTACCCTGATCAAAAACTTGTTGAACGGCAGGCCTCCATGGATGAAATTCAAACCCATTACACCATTTCCGTTCTCGATCCTTTGATCGGGAGAGTGATCCGTTTTTTTAAAAAAAAGAACTGCTTTGACCGTACGATATTTTTTTTGGTTTCTCAGCAGGGCTCTGTTAAAATAGAGAAACATATTCCGGATAACATCGTCCGCCTTGCCCTGGAAGATCAATATAAGCTGCCGGGGCCCCTTACGCAGAATAAATCGGCAGATGCCGTTGTCATGCGCGGCGCATGCACCAAGGAAATCTATTTAAAAAATCGTGAAACAGGCAATTGGCTTGATCCGCCGGGACTCCTGGCGGATGTAAAACCCGCTGTCGATTTGCTCGTGGACAGCCCCGATATTCAGGAGAACCTGAATCAAATGGTCATCCGTCAATATCCCGGCGAGCGCAGCGAGGGAATGATCGAAAAGGATATCTGGTGGGGGTTTAACTGGAAGAGCTACAGCAGGAGCCCCAAAACAGAGGTTGATTTTTTTTCGGCCTTCTTAACCCTGGAGGAAACCTTTCAGCAGTTTCAACTCAGTGAATACATCCAAAAGGGACTCACCCATCAGTACACCAGAGAAACCACGCCCGACATCAAACTCGTCAATAAAAAAGGGTTCTATTTCGAAGGGGATTTCAGAAAATACGGTCATCACGGAAGCTATTACCCGGATGACAGCATCATTTCTTTCTGGATAGCCGGCCCAGGGGTGTCGCATATTATCCCGGGACAACACGTTGTTGAACGGGAAGCGTCTACGCTGGACCTCATTCCGATGGTCGCTTATTTATTGAATATGCGGATTCCCCCGGGGCTCGATGGCGACAATCCCCTGGTCGATTTAATGGATACAATTCCACCGCGACCATAGCCGACTTTAATTGAACGGCCAACATACATACAATGTCGAAGTGATAATGAGGTTTCAGTGTTCAGGTGTCAGCAAAACACCCCCTGAAACCT
>CAYTAQ010000148.1:0-9794 GCA_964435695.1 uncultured Desulfobacterales bacterium
ACCGTGTCAGCAAAACCCTATCGGACAAGATTGATAACATCGTGCTCAACCGGGCAATGGGCATTCCCATCTTCCTGGTCGCCATGTACCTAATGTTCATGGTGACGATCAATATCGGCGGTGCGTTCATCGATTTCTTCGATATTTTCGCCGGAACCATCTTTGTGGATGGCCTTGGTGAACTGCTGGCAGCCATGGGATCGCCTGAGTGGCTCAAAGCGATTCTTGCCGGCGGCCTCGGCGGCGGTATCCAAACCATCGCCACTTTTATTCCGCCCATCGGTTTCATGTTCCTGTGTCTCTGCTTTCTGGAAGACTCCGGCTACATGGCCCGGGCCGCTTTTGTCATGGACCGATTCATGCGGGTGATCGGCCTGCCCGGCAAATCATTTATCCCCATGCTGCTGGGATTCGGTTGTAACGTGCCGGCCATTATGGCCACGCGCACCCTGGAAAATCAACGCGACCGAACACTGACCATCATGATGAATCCATTCATGTCCTGCGGAGCGCGGTTGCCGGTATATGCACTGTTTGCCGCTGCATTTTTTCCAATGGGCGGCCAGAATCTGGTTTTCGGACTGTACCTGCTGGGCATCGGTTTTGCCGTTCTTACCGGGTTTGTATTAAAAAGCACTTTGCTCAAGGGCGGAATCACCCCGTTTGTGATGGAGTTGCCGCCTTACCACATGCCAACGGTAAAAGGTGTGCTCCTGCGAGCCTGGGACCGGCTTAAGACCTTTATTTTCCGTGCCGGAAAAATCATCCTCCCGGTGGTGGTGATCTTGAGCTTTTTAAACTCCATGGGCACGGACGGCTCCTTCGGCAACGAAGACAGCGATAATTCGGCCTTGAGCGCCATCGGCAAATCCATCACTCCGGTCTTCACCCCCTTGGGGCTCACCCAGGAGAACTGGCCGGCCACGGTGGGAATTTTTACCGGCATTTTCGCCAAAGAAGCGGTGGTGGGCACCCTGGATGCCATGTACACTCAGATAGGCGCCGCCGAGACCGAAAAAACTGATGAAGATGCCTTCGATTTCTGGGGCGGCATCAAGGCATCTTTTGCTACGATACCTGAAAACCTGTGCGGAGTAGCAGATACCATGCTTGATCCCCTGGGTCTGTCTGTCGGGGATGTGCGCACAATAGAAACCGCGGCCGAGGAGCAGGAAGTTGCTATAGGAACCTTCGGCGCCATGGTGAGCCTGTTTGACGGCAAAATCGGTGCATTTGCCTACCTGCTTTTTATTCTGCTCTATTTCCCGTGTGTGGCCGCCGTCGCCGCAGTTTATCGCGAAACCAATTTAATGTGGACAACCTTTGTCGGTTCCTGGACCACGGGCCTAGCTTATATGGCATCTGTCCTGTTTTATCAAACAGCGACCATCGGACGTCACCCGGTTTCCTCGTTGGTATGGATTACCATCCTGTGCGGTCTTTTCTTTGTTGTGGTCTTGATCATGCGACAGATGGGTAACAAAGAAAAAGAATTGGTGCCCGGCATTCCGAACAGCGCGCAGGCGTAAATATCGATTGAATCTTGCGATAGGGGGAAGCCTTCGTTTGAAGCTCCCCCAACGCTTTAAATTGAATATTGACCCAACTTAAACGGAGCTATGAATGATACTTTCTGAAATAAAGCACTATCTGATGAAGCACAAGCAGGTTACGCTGGGAGATCTGGCCATTCATTTCGATACTGAAACGGAAACTATGCGTGGCATGATGGAACAATGGGTTCGAAAAGGGCGGGTTCTAAAATCGAATGGGAAGGCAAGTTGCAACAGAACATGTTCCAAATGCTGCGGTTCGCCTGCAATGGAAACATATGAATGGACGAATTGAACAGTTTTTTCAGAATCTATGGACAATCTATGCAAAAGGGCCCTTTTATTAATACAATCTGTAATCCCATCCCGGCCTCTCATTTAAGAACGCCTTTGCCGCTTATCCGGGAGACGCGGACGCGTGGTCTTTGATTTCTTTTTTTTCGGTAATTCCACTACATAGGCGCTGCTGCACAAATCGTAGAGCTCCAAACTCACTGCTTTTTGATGTCGAACCATAAATAAGCCTGTGCCAGATCTCTGCCTCGTGCCGGCCGGCAGCTCGCACCATCCGGTCGACAGCAAAGCGTTTAGAACGGAAAGATGATTTTTGCGGCCTGGCCGTCCGGCGTGGGGTATCGGCAAAACGCCTGAAAACATCATAGGTTTCGGTGGGAAACTCAGTGAAACACATGGCTTCCACCGCGATACCGGCATCCGAAAGGTTTTTAATGGCCGTTTGCATGTCTTTGAGAAAAACCCCTTTGTCGATCAGGCACAGCAGACGGGAAGAGGCGGTTTCGATTCCCAGTGCCATTGAGAGAGCACCACCATCTTTGAGATCCCGGCAGCATTCCGGCGTCAGCCCGGGTTCGGGTCGCATGTCGGTGGCCCACTGCAGGGACGATCCGGCCGACCGCAGTTTTTGCGAGAGTTCCCTGGCGGTTCGGGGGGCAAAGGCATCCTGGGAAAAGTAAACAGTACGGCAGCCCCAGCGGTTTTCTATCTGTTTGAGGTGCGCGAAGATCTGATCGATGGGGCGCTGCCGATAGACGGCCGTTCCCTGGGAACTCAGTCCATAATGACAGAAGGCGCATTTCCCCCAGTAGCACTCGCGTGTCGGATCATAGGGCAACACCAGCTCGGGCGAAAGGTATTTGTCCAACGGCATTCCTTCAAAATCGGGCGGCGGAAGCAGGCCGAGATCCGTGTTCTGTTTGCCGTAGAGCACCCGGGGCAGGGTATGGCCGTTTGCCAGCATACGCACGAGCATCAGCAGCATCTCTTCGCCTTCATACAGCACGGCCGAATGAAAGGGGCCGAGCACCTGCGGAATCTTTTCTGCGACGAGGTGTACGAGCATCTGAGTGATGGCAGGTCCCCTCACGGTAATATGCGCTGCCGGCAGTGCCTGCCGAAGCGTGTATGCCAGCGCATAACCGGGCTGAACCTGTCCGGGAAAGGCCAGGGAGATACCTATCACATCCGGAGATTGGCATGACAGCAAATCGGCGAGTTCACCGGCAAAGTAATCGTGAAAGGGATTTTTTTCGGGTTGGGCATCCGCCTGTATCTGTTCGGGCGTGAGTATGGGAACGGAAAGATACGGACCGGTTGGATCACACGTAGGCGGATAGATGAGGGCAATTTTCATGGCAAGTGTCGCCGGCGGTTGAATCGTCTGTTTACAGCTAACCGCGGTCTTTCAAAAACGGCTTTTTGCTTCTGTTTATTTAGGGTGTTTTTTTCCACAAAAATCTTTTGGCCCGAAAACGGATCTGTTTCCGTGTAATACATCAGCGTGGCGTAAGTAGAGGGGGAAGGTGTAAAGATCTGAATCTGTTCGGGCAGTAAATGCAGTGTCCGTACGGCAAACGTTCGCAGTTTCTGCATGTCTTCAAAGGTGCATCCGGGATGGGCGGCCATTAAATAATACGTCAAAAAAGAGTTCTGAGGGCTCTTGGCTTGAAGCTTCTCAAACAAGCGAATAAACGCTTCCAGGTGCTCACGGCCGGGTTTGCCCATCAGCTTCAGGATGGGATCCTGCACGTGTTCTGGCGCGATTTTAAGTTGACCGGAGACATGATACCGCAATATTTCTGCCAGATAAAGCGCACCCTCATCGGGGTCGCTGAGAATCAGGTCGTAGCGGATGCCGGATCCGATGAAAACTTTGCGAACCCCTGTCAGGCTGCGAAGCGCTCGCAATAACTGGATCTGGCGACCGTGATGGACCGGCAAATGCTTGCAGGGCTTTGGATAGAGACACCCCTTGTCCCGGCATGCGCCCCGGGACGACTTACGGTCGCATTCGATAGCATACATGTTGGCAGTGGCGCCTCCTACATCGGCGATGACACCTTTGAAATCAGGATGCTTCGTGAAAGCGGCCGCTTCGCGCAACAGGGAAGCTTCGCTGCGTGACACAACGTGCCGGCCCTGATGAACCGTGATGGCGCAGAAACGGCATTCGCCATAGCACCCGCGGTGGGTCGTGAGGGAGAATCGGATAGTGTCGAGCGCTGCCACACGGCCTTCTTTCTTGCAGAAGGGATGCACATCCCGGGCATACGGCAGCTCGTAAATCCGGTCAAGCGCATCGCCGGGAAGTGGAAACTGGGGAGGATTGTGGACCAGATAACGGGTGTCCTGCCGCTGGCAGAGACGCTGGGCCGTAAACGGATCCGCATTCTCATAAAACGTCTTAAACATCCGGCTGAACTGTTCTTTATCCTGAGACACATTTCCATGATCCGGAAGTTCGATATCCGGACGCCCAAAGCCGGCGACTTCTTCCGGAAGCTGCCGGCTGATGTAGCAAATTCCTCTGATCGAACGGATGTCCTCTTGACGCTTGAATCTTTCCGCAAGTTCCAGGATGCTTTGCTCGGCCATTCCATAGACCAGAACGTCGGCCTTGGCGTCAAAGAGGATGGATCGTCTGACCGAATCAGACCAGACGTCATAATGGGAGATGCGCCGGAGACTTGCTTCAATACCGCCCAGAACAATGGGCCGGGTCTGTTTGAAATAGCGCCGGATGAGATTGCTGTAGATGATGACCGCCCGGTCCGGGCGTTTTGTGTTCAGCCCGCCCGGCGTCAGATCGTCGCTTTTGCGCCGTTTTCCGGAGGCGGTGTAATTAGCGATCATGGAGTCGATGCAGCCGGCGGTGACGCCCCAGAAAAGGTTAGGCTCCCCCAGCCTGGCGATATCCCGCTCGCTGTGGATGTCGGGCTGGGCAATAATGCCGACCCGGTAGCCTGCGTTCAATAGGACCCTGCCGATGACGGCCACGCCGATGTATGCGGAATCGATATAGGTATCCCCGGTGATCAGGATCACCTCCAGCTGCTTCCATCCAAGGGAATGCAACTCCCGTGCGGTGGTGGGGATAAAGGTCGGGGTTTGAATGATACGCTTCATCATATGGCCTATCGTCTTGATAAACATTAAATATTATTCCAAATCAATCAGGACGTCAATATCTCAGCGCCCGTAAGGGTCAAAATATGCAAGAGGACTTGCCATTAATTGAAAGTTACAGTATTATTGAGATAGATTTAAACCTAAAATGAGCGTTTCAAATTTTAAAAATATTGAGTTCAGAAATATTTTCAAAGGATTTGATCCATTTGAAATCTGAAAATATGAAAGGAGTATAAAATGGGTATTATTACAATTTCCAGAGGTTCATATAGCAAGGGCAAGGAGATTGCCGAACAGCTCGCCCGGAATCTTGGGTATCAATGTATTTCAAGAGATATTCTTCTGGAAGCGTCAACGCATTTCAATGTTCCGGAAGTAAAGCTGATTCGTGCGATCCATGATGCCCCTTCATTTTTTAAACGCTTCGGGCACGGGAAAGAAAAGTATATCAACTTTATTCGTGAAGCCTTTTTGGAGCATGTTCAGAAGGACAATCTGGTCTACCACGGGCTTGCGGGTCACTTTTTTCTTAAAGATATTCCCAATATATTGAAGATCAGGGTAATCGCCAATATTGAAGACAGAGTTAAAGAAGAAATGAAACGTGAGAATATCAGCAAAAAAGAAGCCCGCTTTCTTTTAGCAAAAGATGATGAGGAAAGAAGACAATGGAGTTTGCACCTTTACGGAATCGATACCAAAGACTCAAGTCTTTATGATATCGTTTTACATATTAATGAGTTAAAGGTGAATGACGCCGTTGAAATTTTGACCGATATTGCAAAACGGCCTTGTTTCCAGACTTCACGGGAATCTCAAGGGAAAATAAAAGATCAGTATTTAGCGGCCAAAGTACAGGCTGCCTTGTTTGGCGAGATTCCTTCAATTGGTGTTAAATGCAAAAATGCGATCATCTATGTAACTATTGAAACAGATCTTTCGCTGGAAAAAGATATGATCGACAGCGTCAATAATATGCTTAAAGATATGGATGAGATCAAAGAGATAAGGGTAAATGTCATTCCTTTTGAGACCGGTGATTGAAAACCTAAAATAATATCACGGCTGAAAGGAGGTAAACAATGAAAGATAAATATTTAGTCTGGGCAA
The DNA here is from genome assembly GCA_964435695.1 of uncultured Desulfobacterales bacterium. Taxonomy (GTDB): domain Bacteria; phylum Desulfobacterota; class Desulfobacteria; order Desulfobacterales; family B30-G6; genus CAYTAQ01. The sequence continues at coordinate 6,090 of CAYTAQ010000148.1, forward strand.
GATTTAAGATGCACAAATAACAAAGGACGGTATGGGTTCTGGCACCTGTACTGTCCTATTTTATTCAGCACTATAGCACAGACGCCCCATTTGGGGCTTGACAGGTTGTATCACCGCACGACAGACTGACATGTTATAGCCCTTGTGGTGCTATAAGGTTGTGATCGAATCTTGCTCTATTCATCTTCCTTTTGATATTTGAAGGAGAGATTTACTCTGGCCCTGTAGGCGACAACCTTTCCATCTTCGACTTTCATATCTAATTTTGAGACTTCCGCAATGCGCAAGTCTCTAAGGCTCTTGCCGGCTGTTTCTACTGCGACCTTTGCCGCATCTTCCCAAGATTTGCCACTCGTCCCAACCAGTTCGATGATGGTGTATGTGTTCCCTGACATATCGTCCCTCCTTCCACCTCTTTGGGTCTTGGGCTAATGTCGCCCATCGGAGTTCTTTACCCATGATCGTACGCAAAATGAATATGTTTAGCAACACCTTTCTGGTGAAGAAAGGTTTTTGCCTGCTGCAGCGGTTTATTGCAGTGGGAACATGCCACCGCATCGACAGCGACAGGATAGACACAGACTGACAGGGCCATACGGACATAGCCCCCGAAGGGGCTTGTGCTGTCGCACCTCTTGGAACGGTCACTATGTGTATTATTTCAAATGGCCTAACTCATCCAAAAACTTGATAACCCTCAACGACTCAGCAATTCCTGTCGTACCTCCTATGGCGATGAGAACTTGAAGCGTTTCTAAGATTTCATCCTTAGTCGCACCTTCAGCCAGTGCCTTTTCGGTTTGGGCAAGGATACAGTTGGTGCATCCAACCTTAAGGGCAACTGCCATTGCTATCAATCGCTTTACCTTGCTGCTCAATGCCCCTTGTTTATAGGCAACTTCAATCACTTTAGCCTCTGCAGCCATAAATTCGGGAACAGCTTCTCTAAATTTTCCCAAAAGCTCCATGCGCTCCGTATTCAATTGTACCTGGTTTTCCATTCATAACCTCCTTGTCTGTCTGTGCTGTTACCCCCATACGATATTAATTCCTGAAGCAAGCAGAGTCAAGCTACGATGCCGGTAAGGGTCACTTCGATATTTCTGGTGCGGGGACGATTGTCGTGATTGACAGCCACCACCTGCTGCCAAGTTCCCAGCTTAAGGTAGCCGTTTCTGACGGCAAGGACAACCGACGGTCCCATTAGCCCGGCTTGGACATGACTGTGCCCGTTTCCATCATGCCAAGCCTCCTCGTGCGCGTATTCGATACCCGGCGGAGCCAGGCGGTTGATAGCTTTCTTTAAGTCTTCAATCACGCCGGGTTCATACTCGATCGTTGTTATGGATCCCGTGGATCCAATCATGCTGGCGCATAAACTGCCGAAAAAAATTTGGGAACCCTTTATCAAACGGTTTAAGGCTGTAGTAATGTCATAAATATCCGGACCTGTTTTCATCTTGACTTCCAAGGTGTGACAAATGATCGTTACCGGTTGCATATTTCCCCTCCATGCTGAAGCTCTGCGGTCTTTCTGATAAATCGACTCTTAAACGGAAGACCTTTGATACGTCGGTCCCGTTTCGATGGGTCAGTCTTCCTGAAATCCATCGCCCAGATAAAGAATTTAACTGTTCAATATCATCGACAAGCTGAATCGACAAGATAGTGATTTTAAAAAATGATTAAACGGGAGAGAAATAAGCAGGTTTTTTCTTCCAAAACGTATTGAATATAAAAAAAGGGTTATCCATCGCTTATGCTTGATAACCCCTTGTTTTCATTTGGTGCCGGAGGCGAGAATCGAACTCGCAAGGGCACAAGGGCGGGCAGGAGATGCTGACTGTGGAGACCATTCGTAAGATACGTCTGGCGATCTCGAACCGGCCTCCCTGCCCGCAAATAATAAAATGCCCGGCAGGGTTTTAAGCATGCCGGGCATACCACACTTCACTATGTTTATAAGGTATTTAAGCTTTTTTAATTTTCCTTTGAGCCATTCCCGCAAGCCCTATCAGCCCTGTCCCAAGTAGAAGTAGGGTAGCTGGTTCGGGAACGGGCGCGATCGGAAAGGGCGTGTCGCTGCCATAGAGCACGACATTGCCCTCTTCACCAAACTCAAGGCCGCGGCTGAAACCGGGGCCGATATAACCGCCGAAGTCGTCGAGACATATGTTACTGATGGTGTTGGTATCCATCGTTACCGCGCCAGTTTGTGCCAGGGCTCTGCCATTTTCAATTGTAGCGCTGGTATTCAGGGTGATGCTCGCGAGCGCGAGAATATTTCCTGCAAACGCAGTGCTGGTACCGAGAGTCGCGGAGCTTCCGACCTGCCAAAACAAGCCGGCATTTTGGCCGTTATTGCCACCAAAATTAATCACATCAACCACCGAGCTGCTTGCGGTCGTGAGCGTGCTCCCTATCTGGAATACCCAGTACGCGTTGTCGTTTCCTTTGGCATCGAGAGTGAGTGTTCCGGTCAACTGAGACGACGAGTCAAAATAATAGACGCCCGATGTGAGTGTGAGTCCGCCCAGATCCTGACCAGTCAAGTCGCTAATGGGCAGCAGGGCTGCCAGGGCATTGTACGCAGTAGTGGTATCATTCTGCGCCTGCTGCGCGTCCGCGTCACCCCCATGCGAAGCTGAAGGTCCGATGAGCGTGATGGTTCCTAAACCAGTGATCGAAGTGCCTGGGTAAACACCCAGATCTCCGGTGATGGTGGTTGCGCCAGTATTGGTCACCGTCGAGGCACCTAAAACTGCATAGTCCGCCGCCGACCCCAGTATTGGTGTGGCCAATACTGAGGCGGGTAGGTAAAGAAGCGCGGTCGATGCAAAAAATTGCTAAGATTAATAATAAGTTTTGTTTCATTTTGGAGCTCCTTTTATTGTCTTGAGTTTTTGTTTTTGTCGTAGCTTCGAAACAATCAACGAAGTCGCGCAATGATTACACTGGTCTTCGCCCCTGAACGACACGGACCAGCACCACAACGATGGCGATGACCAGAAGAATATGAATGACTCCACCCATGCTGGTCATGACCAGGCTTCGTTCCCATTTATCAAACGCTTTCGGTCGTCTGTTGCGACGAACCGTAAACAGCGGGATTAGGTGCTTTTCTCTTCAACCTTTTTTTGCGTCATAGTTCCGTAATTTTTTCATCTTTTTTCCTTTTGCTTTTCGGCGAAAAGCTTTATCCCTATGACAAACGGACTAATCTTAGTCTTAGTCTGTGCAATTGTCCTGCCAACAACACGGGAAAGGCAAGAGGTTGGAATCATTCTTTAATAACAGGGGATTATATTAATAGGAGGGAAGCGTAGAGAAGGGTGAAACGATCGGTTCACCCTCAATATTTAGTGGAACCTCCATATATTGAGGGAACCTCTGAGAGGGGGTAGACAGTCTAATCTGGTTCTTTTGTCTCCGGCCGGACTATCCCGAGCTTATGCATCCTCGCTCTCAAGGTACTCGGGTTGAGGCCCAGGATCGCTGCGGCCCCATCCTTTCCCTCGATGCGCCATCGGGTTTCCGAGAGAATTTTATGAATCTGGTTTTGATCGGTCTCTTTCAGGGTTCTCATGCCGGATGAGAAGGGGGGGGAAGGAAGTGTCCAGTTTATCCGCCAGCAGCAACAACGGCCCCGGGCACAGGATCACGGCCCGTTCAAGGACATGTTCCAGCTCCCGGATGTTCCCGGGC
>CAYTAQ010000149.1:0-9792 GCA_964435695.1 uncultured Desulfobacterales bacterium
CAGGGTGGAAAAATTGCTGGAGATAGCAACGACCATGGAAAAAAGTGCAGCAAAAACGATTTTTGCTTTCGGGTCCAAACGATGGATGGCCGAATTCCCATCTGCGAAAGATTCCTCTATCATTTCGGTAAGTTGTCCTTTTTCTTTCGACTGCTCACATATGCAGCAAGCCCCACAAGGCCGATAATATAACCGATTCCGCCCAGAATATCACTCATGGATGGCGCCCGCTCTCTCAATTCTGAGATCATTTTTAGTACGGGAGCCATCTTTTTGTCCAATGCTTTTTCGACAATGATCCGGATTTCATCTGAATCGACTGAAAGCGCTGCATCCGGTGCTGATGGAATTGCATCCCGGGCTGCGGCCGGGGGAGCATGGGACACATCTGCGGAAAGCTTCGAATCATTGAGCAGATCCTGTTGGATCCCGTCGAAATCGGTTTTTTTAACATACCAGACCGCCTGATGTCCCATGCCGGCTGAAACAACAATCTTCATTTCAGCTTTTAGCGGGGCCCTGAAGGAAAACTCACCGATTTCATTTGTTTCCGATTCAATCAGTCGATTTCCTGAGGCATCAAACACTTCCACATGTGCGTTCTTGAGATTTTTGCCGCCGAAAAATTTGCTTTGGGTATAGACCATATCTCCTTCAACCCATGCAAAAATGCTGACTTTATGGGCAAAAACCGGGGAGGGGATGATAACGATCATCGCTGACAAACAGGCCAAGAATAATCCTGCGGTCATTTTGTGTTTTAATCCGGATAAATTTTGAAACATATTCATTGCCAAATTCCTCTTTTGGGGGTTGTAAATATAGGACCTGTTCGACCGATAGGACATATATTCTTATTTCAGATATCCCGGCAGCATCGCCGGATGAACTTTTTTAAGAAATATGAGGCAAAATATCGTTATGATTCCCTCGATGATCATCACCGGCAGGTTGGCAATAACGATCAGCGTAGAGACTTCCCAGAAGTTTTCTTCTGTAAAAATGAGTGCCAGTCCCACGAAAAGGGCAGACAAAAAAACCGAAGCGAATCCGCACGAAAATGCAGCAAAGAGTGCCAGGGCATTCTCTTTATGAATCATCGGTGTGAAGGTGTAATAACAGATAACCGCCGGAAGGGCCATATTAACGGTATTTATGCCCAGCGTTGTTAGGCCCCCGAATTGAAAAAAGACGGCCTGCAACATCAGGGCCACCAGCACAGCCGGAAATGCAGCCCATCCGAGAATGAGACCCATCAGCCCATTTAAAATCAGATGTGCGCTGGAAGGCCCGATATTGACATGGACGAGGGATGCCACGAAAAAGGCGGATGAAAGCACCCCCACCTGAGCAATATGCTCATAATCAATCTTTTTCAGACCGATGGCCGTTCCGGCAAAAGCCAACACGCCGCCGGAAATAAGCACCGGCGCAGATAGTACCCCTTCGGATATATGCATAAAAACCTCACTAAAAAATTCCGGCCCAGAGATCAGGCTTGGGTTTGCCCTTGAAAGGGCTTTCAGCAACATAAAAAAACCACAAAGGCGCTCTCAATCAGCGTTTAACCTTCGTGGTTTATTTTTTCTGGTTTACTGTCGCTTATTACGATACATTTTGTTAGCCAAGCTTCTGCCTGGTTTTTATTAAGTTAAACCAGCGGAAGGGTAATTTCAAGCCTTTTTTTTATGGATGCATAATTCAAAATTGCAATTCGCATGTTTGGTGTTATATTAATTAATAAAAAATAATCGATACGACAGAGGGGTGAAAGGTGATGTCGGAACATGATATAGTGATTCGCAATGTATCCTTTGCCTATCATTCGGTCCCGATTTTGGAGGATGTCAATTTTGTTGTGGACCGCGGCGAATTTGTCACCATTGTGGGTCCCAATGGCGGCGGTAAGACAACCCTGTTGAAACTGATGCTCGGATTATTGCATCCGGATGCCGGAGATATCCGAATTCTCGGGGATACGCCTGAAAAATCGCGTCTTCGCATCGGGTATATGCCCCAGCATGTCTTTCTCGATACAAAGTTTCCGGTGACCGTGCTGGACGTGATCCTTTTGGGACGATTGGGCAAGCGGATCGGTGGACGGTATACCAAAAAGGACCGGGACATGGCCGAGCGCGCGCTGGATGAGATGCGGCTTTCCCACCTGTCCGATACGCTTTTCAGTGAGATATCGGGCGGACAGCGTCAACGGGCATTGATTGCAAGGGCATTGTGCATTGATCCGGAACTTCTTTTGTTGGATGAACCCACAGCCAATATAGATCCGGAAGTCGAGAAAAATCTTCTTGAGATACTTCAGGATCTGAACAAACGGATGACCATCCTCATGGTTTCCCATGATATCGGGTTTGTCTCACAGGTAGTGGAGCGCGTTATCTGTGTGAACCGCAGGGTCGTCATTCATCCGACGAGCGAAATCAACGGCACGCTGATAAAGGATATCTACGGCGGCGACTATTGCATGATACGGCACGACCATCGGTGCAGCGAAGAGGGGCATTTCCATGATTGATTTTTTTAGAGCCCTTATGGACCCGGACAATGCATTTCTGCGATTGGCTGTTTTGGTTGGGACACTCGCGAGTTTTTCATTCGGCATTCTCGGTACGTATGTCACGACACGCAGGATCAGTTACCTTTCGGGAGCGATCGCGCACTGCGTATTCGGCGGGATCGGGGCTGCATTATTTTTGAAGCATAAGATGGGATATACATGGGTCGACCCCATGCACGGCGCTTTTGCGGCGGCAATTCTTGCCGCCGTCATCCTGGGGCTCGTGAGTCTTTACGCAAAAGAGCGCGAAGACACGGCCATTGGTGCGCTATGGGCCGTCGGAATGGCCGTCGGTCTTCTCTTTATCGATATCACACCCGGCTATTTCGACATCATGAGCTATCTTTTCGGAGATATTCTTCTGATATCGCAGCAGGATCTCTGGCTGGTCATCGCGCTCGATATCCTGGTCGCAGGGATAGCGATATATTTCTATAATGCCATCCTGGCCGTCAGCTTTGACGATGAATTCGCGCGCTTGAGGGGCATCAACGTCGAAGCGTTTTACATCCTGTTATTGTGCCTCACAGCCCTGTCGGTTGTTTTGCTGGTTCACATCGTCGGAATTGTCATGGTCATCGCGTTGTTAACGCTACCGGCGGCCATTGCAGGACAGTTTACCAAGCGTCTGTGGCAAACGATGATATTGGCAATAATTTTTTGTATTGGATTCATGTGGACAGGGCTTTCGGTGAGCTTTGCATTTAAACTGTCGAGCGGACCGACGATTATTCTCATCGCCGGTATAACGTACCTTGTGGTGATGGGTCTGAAAAGGATTCCGAGAAAGCGTCATTAGCTATGAAAAATATCAGTAAACACAATCACGTTTGGTTGATTGGCTTTCTTCTCGGCTTAATCTGCCTGCAAGCCGTATTTTCCAGAGCCGATGGGCGTTATCCGTTGCGGGTGTCGGTCAGCATACTTCCGCAGGCCTATTTTGTTGAACGAATCGGGGGAGATCGCGTCCTGGTGAATGTGCTGGTGCTGCCGGGAAGAAGTCCTGCCACCTATGCACCGAAGCCGGACCAAATTTCCAATCTGGCGAAATCGGATGTCTATTTCCGTATTGGTGTGCCGTTTGAAAATTTTCTGCTGCCACGGCTTGATAGTGTTGCCGCAAACCTTCTGGTGGTTGATACCCGCAAGGGGATTCAACTGCGAAAAATGCGCATCGGTCATCATGATCATGATGAGGAGCAAACGGTTCACAAACAGCCCGGGGCAACGCAGGAAACAGCGCATACAAAGGACGGCGAAGGCGATGATCCCCATATCTGGCTGGATCCCAATCTGGTTAAAGTGCAGGCGGCGACGATATGCGACGCATTGATAGCGCTCGATCCGGACGGCACATCTGCATATCGAGCAAATCTTGAAACGTTCGTTGCCGATCTGGAGGCGCTGCATCAGAAATTACGACGGGTTCTGGAACCGTTTGCAGGTGAAAACCTCTATGTATTTCATCCCTCATTCGGGTATCTCGCCGATGCATACAGGCTACGGCAGGTGCCCATCGAGATTGAAGGCAAATCGCCCAAAGGCAAAGACCTTTACCAATTCATTCAAATGGCAAAAGCATCAAAGGCGAGGATTATTTTCGTACAGCCCCAATTTGATCAGCAGGCTGCCAAAAAAATAGCGGGCACGATTCAGGGAGCGGTCATCCCTTTGGATCCGCTTGCCGGTAATTATATGGAAAATATGACCTATATGGTGCTAAAAATTGCGGAAGCCATGGGGCGGGAGTGAAAGACACTGATTATTTTATATCGTGAGAGTTGATGGGCCTCTAAACTATCAGTCGAAACTGAACAAAAAATAAGAAAACGGGAAGGCATCATAAAACAAGCATTGCTGCCTTCCCGTTCCTAACTAAAGGGCTTTAACAAAGGGCTACTTTTTTTTGCTACTTTTTTTTTGCCGCTGGTTTCTTGGCTGCCGGTTTTTTTGCTACTGTTTTTTTTGCTACTGGTTTCTTTGCTGCCGGTTTCTTTGCTGCTGCTTTTTTTGCCGCTGGTTTCTTTGCCGCCGGTTTCTTGGTAGTTGCCATGGGACCCTCCCTTGATGTTTAAAATATTAAGAACATCACATAGCCCTTCAGCATGGAAAATAATATTCGTTTAAATCATACATTTTGTATGTATGATATCGATATGCTACTATATAAGGTATGTCAAGCATATTATTTAATGAATCTTTATTTTTTTGGGATCCGGATGCATAAAAAGAGAAGTTAAGGGTTTTTTTTCCGTACACATCCTGTTTTTAGCGTCGAGGACTTTGCCGGCTTTCTGTCTTCCGGTGGAACGCATAATGTAAGGACCCAAGAATTTCTCCTTTCCTACCATGTGAAAACGGGTAATATTATTCGGGTCCGCATGGACTCTATGCCTCCGTTCCTCCCGGGGCATCGCCGGAAAGCTTCCCCGTAGACCCATTTCTCCTTGCCGCCCGGATATCGAAAGGCGCTATTCTGGCTTATCATATAGAAAATGGTGATCTGTATTTTTAAATGCCTTGATATGCAGGGAAGAATGATGTTATCTATAAGGCTTAATGGATTTCAGATCGGGACCGCGATATCTTTCTGTTTTCAAAGCGTATTTTTCGTGCTTGATTCTCATATACATGCAATCGAAACACGAAAGAGAGATGACAGTTGTTACTATAACCCAATTTGGGTTATAGTTAGAGGAAGCTAATGACTGTTGATATTCGAGAGGCTGAGAAGGATGATATTCCCGGCGTTATTATATTAAATTGCATAGAAAGGGAATTAACAAGGTCAAGAACTAATGAAAACAAGAGATACGATTGTCATATTAGGGACATTTGATTCAAAATCAGAAGAACTGTCTTTTCTCAAAGAACGTATCGAGCGAAAAGGACTGCAAACCCTCACATTAAATGTTGGTACTCGAATCCCCCCTCTGATTCCCGTGGATCTTGATCTGTTCTCGACGGTGAGCCGAAACGGTAAACCGATTCATAATGATCGAGACAACGCCATCAACGCTATCATTAAGGAAGCCCGGATTCAGATTAAAAAGCTTTATCAGGAGGGAAAGGTCGACGGTATCATATCTGCTGGGGGCGGTTCAGGCACACATATCTGTTCTGCGGTCATGCGTGAGCTTCCCCTGGGAGTACCGAAAGTAATGGTTTCAACAGTGGCGTCCCGTAACATGGCCGATATTGTTTCAACTAAAGACATTGTTATGATCCACAGTGTCGTAGACCTGTTGGGTGTCAACAGCATTTCCGGCAGGATTTTAGACAATGCCGCTGCAGGGTTGTGCGGCATGCTGCAAGACCGATGGCAAGCTCCAGCTGAAAAAAAACGTATTGCCCTGTCCTTTTTTGGATTTATCACCCAAGGCGCAGAATCCACGCGACGCATCCTGGAATCAATGGGCTACGAGGTCATTGCCTTTCATGCGAATGGAACCGGCGGCATGGCAATGGAGGAACTTGCGGCAGAGGGATATTTCAACGGTATCCTGGATTTTGCAACCCATGAACTTGCAGATCATTTGATGGACGGCTACTGTGGAGCCATTGGACCCCAACGATATGAACCGATCCCCGGCAAAAAAATTCCGCGGTTGGTTGTGCCTGGAGGACTGGATTGTGCGGTCAAGGAATTTACCCGTCAAAACATCCCTGATCAGTTCAAAGATCGTAAAATATTTTTCTATGATTTTCGCTCGGCGATCAGGCTCAACCACCAAGAGACCACAATTTTGGCAAAGCAGCTTGTGGAGAAACTCAACCGGGCTTCGACTGGAGTAAGAATTCTAATTCCAACCAGGGGCTGGTCTGAAGCCGACCGCGAAGGCGGTCCCTTGTATGATCCCGAAATAAACGCAGTCTTTGTGGACAGATTAAGGGAATCTCTCGATTCCCGAATCGAAATTAAAGAGGTGGATTATCATATCAACGATATCGCTTTTGCAGAAATCGCATCCAAAATGATGGATGAGATGGTTCGGGGATGTTAGTAATCCAGACAAATGGCCGTGGCTTGCCTTTGGAAATAGGGACAATAGGTTGCATATCAGCAATTTATTAAGAGAAGGTGCTCTTAATGAAAAAATCTACTCACATGTGAATGTTTTGACCAGTGATCTTCATCGCTGCCCTCTGTCCGGCGCCACACCCAACTGCCGTTTTCGCTGTGAAGTCACAAAATGATTAAACAACATGAGATAGCAGCCATGGATTTTTTAAATGATACCATGATGGTGGCAATCATTCACGGATTATGACAGTCTGACGGCCCGCCTTGTAAGCGGACTGAATATCTGGTCTCCATCGAGGAACCTGTGTTATGCCCGAACAACAGCTCCAACGTCTTCCTGCGCCTTTTTTTGATACCGCCGTGGTCGGCATGGCCGAGGCGTTCATCTCCCATATCCAATTGGTCATCGATTTCGACCGCCGGCTCGATCCGGACCGGGCGGCCAGGGCCAGCCGACTGCTCCTCGATGCCGAACCGGTTTTGGGCTGTCTGTACCGGTCACGCTTTTTCAGTCCGTTCTGGGAGCGCTTGCCGAAGGATGAATTGGACGCCCGGCCAGTATTCCGGTTCGTTGTTGAGGAACCCGGCAGGCCGAATGAAATGGACACCTTTCTAGGAGAACAAATTGCTCCGCAAAGTGAACCACCGATTAAGGTCCTTCTCACGCGGCGCGGTGAAGCGGACCGGCTCGTCATCAAGGCCGACCATCAGGTTACCGATGCGGCCGGGGTGAAATACATGGGCCGGCGGCTGGCCGATATCTATAACCGACTCGAAACCGATCCGTCGTATCGACCCGAATCCAACAACGCTCCCCGAGGCCAGGACCAGATATATCGGCCTTTTCTGACCGGCCGCGTACCGGCTTTTGCCGTGCGGTACGCCCGGGACCTCAAAGCCGTGTTTTATCCCATCGGCAACCTGACTTTTCCCATGGATAGGGAACAATCGACCGCACCCGTTTTCGTACTCAAACGGTTTGAATCCGAACGAGTCGAACGGGCTCGGGCATACGCCGCCTGCCATGGAGCCACCGTCAACGACCTGGCCGCCGCAGCCATGTTCCGCGCTCTGGTTTCGGCCGTGGACTGGAACGGTCGCAGCACCCTGCGGATGGTGGGGACCGTGGATATGAGGCGCTATCTGCCGCCCGGCGGCGGAGAAGTGGTCGGCAATCTGAGCGGCTGGTACTTTCTCAACCTGAGGAAGAATTTAGGGCGGGATTTGGGGGAAACCCTTACAAAAGTGAAAAGGCAGAGCGGGTTTATTAAAAAAGATTACATCGGACTCGGTTTCAACCTGTTCGGATATATGATCCTCCGCCCGATACCATACCGTATCCGAACGTGGTATATGAATCAGAACATCAAACTGTTCAATCGTCTCGGCAACATGCCGCCTACACTGACCAACATGGGCCGCATCGGCCATGAGAGCCTGGGTTTCCGCCCGGCCGAGGTTGTGGACGCCTTTTTACTGGTCCCGCCCACCACGCCCCCCGTGCTGGGTATGGGCCTGTCCGGGTGCCGTGGCTCGTTGACCCTCTCCTCCGGCGTCTTCGAATCCGCCGTTCCCCGGGTCCGCATCGAAGACCTTTTCGAACGCTTCGATCGTGAACTCCCTGCCTGATAGGCGGAGCCTCGCGCCTTATCAATTATTTTTTCGCTTCCGGGAGGCTTTTAACTAAAGTGAGCGTTTCAATTCTTAAAATTTGAAACCCGTTGGGATTGCCGATCTTACCGCATCTACGGCGTCAGATGCCATGCCGCATAGACCACTATAGCGAAATAGCATCTTTCCCGCAGGGCGGGATAGCTGCCTGCCCAGTTAAATTCTGCGAAGCAGACCCCGAAGGGGATTTCATAGGGGCGGCAACCTCGACAATCGTGGGAAATGGCATCAATCCAGCACGTGATCTTCAGGGTGTCCATTAGGTGATTGGTTGTTCTGCGGGACAGAATTCAGTGTTTCTTTTTTAGCAGCGTGTTCAAGGCTTCAATCGCGGCGTTTCCTCGCCTTTTCTTTGACTTTCACAAGTCCCGGGCTGTTGTGCAGATACATCAGTGGGGAACGGCAGCCGGCCGCCAGAAAATATCGCTCAAGATCATCGAACAAAACCGGTTGATCCGGCCAGGTAAATTGCTTTCGGCTCGCTATTCCCCGATAATTTTGACCAGCACTCGCTTGCGCCGCCGCCCGTCGAACTCGCCGTAAAAAATCTGTTCCCAGGTGCCGAAATCGAGTCTGCCTTCGGTCACCGCCGCCACCACCTCACGGCCCATGATCTGACGTTTCATGTGGTTGCTCCTTTTTCCGGCTCCAAACCGATTCTAATGAAACGGAATATGGCCTAAAGGAAACGGATAATCAATGCAAAAACGTGGTTCATTTCACAAAAAGGGAATAGATACCATGGGACGCACATGCATTCATGCATTGCCTTTTTAAGGGTTGCGGTTTCACGGGCTTTCGGAGAGCTTCATTCCATAGGGCGGCGTACCAACTTGTTTTGCAGATTTTAATTCTGAAGCAGCTTGACAAAATGGGTCTTCATGCATATTTTTTGCAGTAAATTTGATATCGTAACATTTCTCTTTTCTGTTTCTACTTTTTAACTGACACCGGCTTGAATTCAGCCGGAGCTGACCTCGCAACAGCCAATCAGATTGCGCCCTTTCAATTAATTATTGATGAATTATATCAGTAGATTAGATTCTTTATCATTCTTCTCAAGTCAGCTTTATTAAGACCATAAAGCGCATTTGTGATCGCTTGAGAAGGCAGGTCCGAACGACATATTTTGTTTTTGAAGGAGAGAAACACCATGGGAGCTTTGTTGGATAAGCGCAATGCGAAACGTCACGGTTGCGATGGAGAAATAATTTTGGCTTCTTTCAACAAAAAAGATACCTCCAAAGCGCGTGCGCTCAACTTCAGCCGAGACGGCAGTTATTTTGAGTCGGATCGGCCCCTCGGTGTAGGGTTGACAGTTCTCATCCGTGTTCTGAATTGCATTGACCACACCGATCGATTCAAAGATCCTGAGAACATTCGATGGAATGCCCTGGGTGAAGTCAAATGGTGTCGAGAAATGACCGGCGAAAAACAAGGTCGTTATGGCATTGGCGTTAAGTATCACCTGAATTGACACGCAGATATCGGGGAAAAAGACCATTTAAAAATTAAAATGGAG
>CAYTAQ010000150.1:0-3795 GCA_964435695.1 uncultured Desulfobacterales bacterium
CGATTTCATTTCGTTTGTACATTTTGTCCCCCCGGTTTTGAATTTTTTTCAACCGGTCCTTGGGGTCGGTGGAATTTTGTGGATTCCGTTCGAAATAACTGAGGACCACCCAGTAAGATTCAAAGTACGTTTTGAGAAACCTGGCATAGAGTTTTAGCTTCCTGAAACCGGCAGAGGTAATATTGTACGTCTCCGGAAGTGCCGGGTGCGGTATAATGATGGTATCATCAATAAACGCCTTGATGGTTTTTCTGACAAAAAACTCCGGCGACTGATCGATGTCGTAAGCAAACTCGTATTTGAAAAAGTCCTGCAAAAAGGCATATCCGTCGCGGAGGTCGCCGGCACAGAACTGAAACGCATCTTTGTCCAGGATGATCACCGCCACAAACGCCGCCGGAATAAAAAAGGCAATGCAATTATTTTTATAATATTCAAGAAGGGGCCGTTTAGACACATTGATGTTGAACAGGGAGTCTTCCAGCGGGCTGTCCTTTTCTTCTGAAATTTTTTCAATAAATTTCCTGTTGATGTAAGTTTCGAGTACATTGTCGACCGCATGGACATGATTGATCATGAGGGTGTCGGCGATATCTGCTTTTTGCTGATTGAGATGGTGCAGATAGGTTCCAACGCGGGAAACTATTTGATCGTACGAAATCCGTTCTTTGGGTATATTCAATAGAATTGCGGCAACCAAGGCATGGGGTGTAACCACGGTTACCGTGTTAATGGCATTGATAATCCGGTGACCGAGGTTCCGGCAAAGGGCGTTTGTATCTTTGAGGCTCATTACGTTGAGGTCCGCCTCATATTGATACAGGAGCGTCTTTAATGATATGGGCTCGTTGAATTTGATGTAAATTTTTCCATAGCGGTTTTTTAAGAATTTTCTGGCGCTGATGACCTGCAGAAAGCTTTCGTCTTTTTTTTTCCCGCCTTCGATTTCATGCAGGTAGGATTTTTCCTCCAGGATCCTGTCATAGCCGATGAAGATAGGGGCGAATATCAGGTCATCACAGGCACCGTTTTTATAAGCATTTAACAGGATTGACAAAAAACCCAATTTGGGCATGATCAGTTTGCCGGTGCGGCTGCGCGTACCTTCGATAAAAAGTTTAATATTGTAACCTTCTTCAAGCAACCTGTGGATGTATTCGGCAAATACTTTTGCATAAAGGACATTGCCTCGAAAAGTTCTCCTGAGAAAAAAAGCGCCCAGTGCTCTGAAAGCAGGACCGATGGGCCAGAAAGACAGATTCTTGCCGGCGGCAATGTGGGGTACGGGCATATTGTTTCGATACATGAGATACGGCAGCATCAAGTAGTCGACATGGCTTTTATGACAGGGAATAAATATAATGGGTGTTCCTTTTTGGGATATGGTTTTGATGCGATTAAGCCCTTCCTGGTTCACGGAAACGCCTTGAAACATGGTGTTCAAAACCCATCCGACACAGGTTTCTGCGAATTTCAATAAACCGGCGTTTTGCTTGGCGGCAATTTCTTCAAGATAGGCGTCGGCCTCTCTTCTGACTTTCCACAGGGGCACGCCACGTTTTAACGCATGATCATCCATATAGGATTTCAAGCGCTCATTGGTCAGAATGATCTCTTTGAATTCCTCGGATGATTTTTTGACCGGGCCGGTGATGCTTTGCCGGTGCCGGTTGAGTTGAAACAGAATGTTGCGTCTGAGAATAAGGGCTTCGTGTTCGATGGATCGTTTGCCAAGTTCAGGATTTTTTAAAAATTGTTTTAGATTTATGGGTTCGGATATCTCATAAAAAATTTTTTCAGGAGTCCGAAAGAGTATCATCAGCCGTCGAATGATCCCAGGCCTTGCTTCCGAGCCAAAGAAGACGTCCATAATCGTCGGAACTGACCGCGTGGGTTTTTTACCGAAAAACATAATTTGAGGAACAAGATAGATTTCTTGTTCGGTCGCTTTTTGAATTTCAATAAGGTGTCGAATCGGATCTGTCTTGGCCTTGATGAAGCGCTCGTAAAAACCTTTCTTTTTCACGAGGGATAGAAATGAGGAGGTTCCGTTCAAAATTTCATGCCGATAGTATCCGTCACGGTAGGGGGCCGGAAATTTCCAATTCTGAAGAAAATAATCCACGTTTGAAAACAATACACGCATCAGTCGTGTGATCGGTTGGAGAAAAGCGATCCGATATTCAAAACCCAATTCAGGCGGAGACAGTTTACGCTGAGCATATCGTGTGTGATAAAACAAGAATTCAAAATAACTTTTATATTTATTGAGATAAACAATGCAGGCATCTTCGGGTATCGACCGCAATATGCTGAGTTGATCGTCATTGTCTTTTATGCCTGTGTAGAAAAGTCGAAGAAACCAGGATGAGACAAAACCTTTTTGGGAAGGAACAAAGCTTAAAAAATGATAATGGGTTCCATTGAGAAAGGCGTCAGCACAATTTCTCCATTTTTTAGCGATTGAGGTGAATGGGGTTGACATATGCCGTTTCATGTTGTGATAATAATTTTATTTTCCAGGGCGGTCTGAAAAGCTATCAGAAGATTGTCAGGTTTGCAATATGTAAAAAATTAGCTTGCGTTACGACATCTGTTATGATATTTTTCAAAAAGTGTGGCATGCAGCGTATCAAATCATAACTTATTGAATTTACGTTTTTAATTTATATAATAAAAGGAGGATGACGATTCATGAAAACGTTAATTGGTGGTGCGGTAGCCGCTGTACTGGGCCTTATTGGTCTTTCGGTTTGGTTTGGCGAATTTTTGCAGCTTTTAGCCGGTGCTATCCCTGTAATGCTTCTCTTGGGAGGAGGGTTGGCACTCTATCTCGGTTTTGACGAGTTGAAAGAATCATGGAAAAAGGACGATACGGCAGACAACTCGGAAGACAAAACAGACGAAGCTGGAAATTATAAAAAAGAAATAGACGAGTTAAAAAAAGAAATAGAAACCATGAAATCTGATAAAGCGTAAATCTTCTCCCCGATACCCCGATAAGAGCGGTGCATGATAAATGTACCGCTCTTTTTTTATGGGGCAATCTCCTTATCGGTTATGGCTTGCTTCTTTGATGGCGGACGTGGCAAGCTTGTCCGCTATTTCATTTCCTTCATCACCGGCATGTCCCTTGACTTTGATAAAGCGAAGGTGCTTAAATGTTGAAACCAGTGCGCGTATTTCATCCACAAGCGCCTGATTTTTTTTTGCTTTCCAATTTTGCGTGAGCAGTCCATAGGCATAATTGCTGTCCGTATAAATCACAACCGGCAGTTTCGGGTTTTTGATTTCAGATAGGCCGACCCGAATTGCTTCCAATTCGGCGATATTGTTGGTGGCTTCCCCGATGTATCTTGATATTTTTTTTTCATGATTGCCGTACCGCAGCAAAACCCCGATGCCGGCAGGGCCGGGATTCCCTGATGAAGCTCCATCCGTATGAATGTGAATTGTGTCTTTGGGCATCTTTTTTCTACTGCCCGCGGGTTGCAGGCCGCCGGTTACACCGTCGGCAATTATTTTTGTTTTGGCTGATTTTTTTTGACAGGTTTTATCAACAGGCGCATTCAGCGGTTTTATATGATCCGAATGGACCCAATATATATACTCCTGATCCAGCTGGTACTTCATCGGGTGTTTACCGTTTTCAATCACCAGTTCCCCGTTATTATCGGTGGCAACCCAAACCTTGTTGTTCTTAAAGCGCATACGCTTCCAGTCAGGCGATACGCTTGCCGGCACAGGAGGAAGTTTTGTTTTTTTGTTTTGCATAGGCTGGTTCACCATCAGACT
>CAYTAQ010000150.1:3895-9784 GCA_964435695.1 uncultured Desulfobacterales bacterium
ATAAAACTTTTTGCTCTGTGTTTGAAACCGGAGCAAATCAGCTCCCCAGGACTTGACGATATCGTCCAGATCCTCCTGCTTTTCAATACGTTCGCGGATATTGCTGTTACCGATGATAAGGTCGATGGGCAGCTTTTCGTATTCGTACTCATAGGGTGGTTGTTTCCATTTGAAGTTTTCCCCATGGCAGGAAAGGATGGCTTGCAATATGAAAAGCGATGTTTCATAGGGTTTATAGCTGCCCGGGGTCACAACATGAATCTGAAACCCCTTGCACAACGAGCCCGTCCATTTGTTGGCGGTGGGTTCAAAGGCTATTTCACGAAGAATGATGCCGGGAAACACCTTTCCCTTTAAAAATGATTGCAAATTCCTTGGATTCAGATAGGGCGCTCCGAAACATTCAAACGGCTGGGTGGTTCCTCTCCCTTCCGATACATTGGTTCCTTCCCAGATAACCTGGCCGGGATAAACCATTGCAGACTGAAATGTCGGAAGGTTGGGCGAGGGTGCAACCCATGGGAGCCCGGTATCGGGAAAATACATCCGCCGACGCCAACCATTCATTGGCACCACATGCAAACGGCACCCGATTCCAAAGTGCTGATTCATCATCATGGATAGCTCGCCGATGGTCATGCCGTGGCGCATGGGAATGGCATATCGACCGACAAAAGAACTGGCATCGGATGACAGACAATTGCCTTCGACGGCCATACCGCCCAAAGGATTCGGCCGGTCCAGCACCACCACCTGCTTGTCCAGTTTTTTTGCTGTTTCAAGGCAGAAGGATATGGTTGTGGCGTAGGTATAAACACGGGTTCCCACATCCTGAAGATCAATGATGAGCGTATCGATCGTATCGAACATCTGCTTGTTCGGAACCCGCGACCCGCCGTAAAGGCTGTGCACCGGAATTTGCAGCACCGTATCCACCGTATCTGCGGATTCTACCATGTTGTCCTGTTTTTCCGAGAAAAAACCATGCTGCGGCGAAAAGAGGGCCGTAATTTGCTTGGGAAACACGTCGTGGATCAGCTTTCGGGCATGTTGAAACATTCTGTCCACCGAGGCGGGATTGCAGAGAATGCCGAGCCGATGTCCCCTAAGCCATTTCGGCGGCGATGCGATAAAGGATTCGAGACCTGTGCGGACCGGTTTCATCAATATTAAGTATCACAGAGGATGACGCATATAAAGAGAAAAATATTGCCGGTAAAAACCTTGACACAATAGGAATTTGAAAATACAAAGTAAAGTTGTCCAAATGTGTGATAAAAGACGCGGCAGCGGGAATCTGAAAAATGCATATTGACTTCGACGACGTCGTCATCATCGCCGGCAACTACGGCAGCGGAAAAACCGAGATCGCCATAAATCTCGCGGTATATGAAAAACAGAACGGCAAAGATGTTAAACTTGCCGACCTGGATCTGGTGAATCCCTATTTCAGAACGCGAGAGGCAAGAAAACAACTTCAGGCCATCGGCATCGAAGTGGTATTGCCTCCGGACCAGTATATGACGGCCGATTTGCCGATTCTCAGCTCCCGGGTTGCCGCTTTGATTCGGCAGCGGAATCATTTGGCCATTCTGGATGCCGGTGGAAATGACGTCGGCGCAACGGTGCTGGCGGCACTGGGCGAATCCTTGAAGGGCAGGCCGGTAAAAATGCTTCAAGTGATCAATCCCTTCAGACCGTATACCGACACGGTGGAGGGGTGCATGAAGATTTGCCGGGAAATTGAAACCGCTTCGAAAATAAAAATGAACGGCATCATCGGCAATGCGAACCTGATTGAAGACACGCAACCGACCCATATCTATGCGGGTTACGATTTTGTCAAAAAATTATCCGGGGAAAGCGGATTGCCCCTTGAATTTATTACAGTTGGCGAACCGTTGCGGCCCGAAATTGAATTGACAAGATTTTCATGCCCGGTATTAACCATAAAACGACAGCTTGTACCGCCGTGGCTGCTGGCGGAATCGTTATCTTAAGGAGTGACATATTATGGCGTATCAATATCAAATTGACGAAGAACGGTGTAAAGGGTGCGGTTTGTGCGTAACCGTTTGCCCCAAAAGTGTATTGGAAATTTCAGTCGATGTGAGTCCGAAAGGTTATTTTCCGGCATTTCAGGCACGACCAAAAGATTGTATTTTTTGTGCGACATGTTGCCGCATGTGTCCGGATGTGGCGATAACCATTACAGAACTTGCCGGAGAGACAACCGATCAATAGGATACGGAGGAAAAAATGGCCAAGGTTTTAATGAAAGGAAACGAAGCAATAGGTGAAGCAGCCATCAGGGCCGGCTGCCTCAATTATTTTGCCTATCCGATTACACCTCAATCGGAAGTCGCCGAATATTTATCCAGAAGAATGCCGGAGGTCGGCGGTGTGTTTTTGCAGGGAGAAAGCGAAGTTGCTGTATCCTATATGATTTTTGGAGCAGCGGCCGCAGGCGCCAGGGTTTTCACAACCTCGTCGAGTCCGGGCATCAGCTTGATGAGCGAGGGAGTCAGCTACATTGCAGGAGCACAGTGCCCGGCCGTATTTGTCAATATCATGCGTGGCGGACCCGGTTTAGGAGGAATCCTTCCTTCCCAGGCAGATTATCTGCAAGCGACAAAAGGCATGGGCCACGGTGATTTTCACCTCCTGGTCATGGCGCCGGCCAGCGTTCAAGAAGCGGTGGAGATGGTAATGAAAGCATTTCCCCTGGCAGAAAAATACCGCAATCCGATCATGATTCTGGGAGATGGTCTCATCGGGCAGATGATGGAACCGGTGGAATTTCCGGACCACCTGAAAACCGAACCTTCCAATAAAGACGCATGGGCCACAAACGGCATGGACACGCGCAAAAGCAGTGAAAGGAACTTGGTGAAGTCGCTGTTCCTGGACCCGGAGCAGCTAAACAACAACAACCTGGTGCTCAAGGCCAAGTATGACCAGATGAAAAAAGAAGAAGTGATGGTTGAACACTACCATACGAATGGAAATTACCAGGTGCTGATCGTCAGCTATGGTACCATGAGCCGCGTTTGTCGCACAGCCATCGACAATATGCAGGCAGCGGGCATTGAAGTCGGCATGATCCGGCCCCAGACACTCTTTCCGTTTCCGGAAAAAGAATTGCTGGCGGCAGCGGTTAAAAAGAGCTGCCGGATGGTGGTGAGCGTTGAAATGAGCATGGGGCAGATGCTGGAAGACGTGCAGCGTTCCGTTCAAGGGAAAAAGCCTGTGCACTGGTATGGAAAATGCGGGGGAGATGTTCCTACGCCCGAAGAAGTAACGGATTTTATCCATACGATAATTTAACGCGTTTGCAATGGATGGAATGTTTGCATCATAATTCAGTTGAACATCCTTGACGCATAAGGAGAAAATAAGATGGGAAAAACATTTAAAAGACCTGAAGCCCTGGCTGAGACGGTGACGCATTACTGCCCCGGATGCACCCATGGCGTCATCCATCGACTGGTGGCCGAAGTTATCGATGAATTGGGTATCAGGGGATGTACGGTGGGAATCGCGCCCGTGGGGTGTGCCGTGCTGGCATATAATTACTTCACCTTCGATTTTCAGGAAGCGGCGCACGGTCGTGCGCCTGCCATGGCAACCGGCATCAAACGGGTCAGACCTGACCTGGTCGTTTTTACATATCAGGGTGATGGCGATCTGGCCAGCATCGGCATGGGGGAGATTATCCACGCAGCCAACCGGGGTGAAAAATTTACAACCATTTTTGTGAACAATGCTGTTTACGGAATGACCGGCGGACAAATGGCGCCCACCACCATGCCGGGTCAGCGAACCACCACATCGCCTTTCGGCCGTAATGTAGAAGAAGTGGGCATGCCGATCAAGGTCGCTGAACTTCTGGCCGCCCTGCAGACGCCTGCATACATAGTTCGGCAGGCGGTGATTAAACCAAAATACATCGTCAAAGCAAAAAAAGCCATCAAGCAGGCATTTCAATACCAATTGGAGAAGCGCTGTTTCAGTTTTATCGAGCTGATCAGCACATGCCCGACCAATTGGGGGCTTACACCGGTGGAAGCCGTGAAATGGGCTGAAGAAACTATGATACCGTATTATCGGTTGGGGGAGTATAAAAGCCCTGAGGTATCCAAGTCGACGCGGAAGTGATCGCGCGAATCGCAGGAGGAATCATGCAAAGTGAAGTACAGTTCGCCGGTTTTGGCGGACAGGGCATCATGCTCATGGGAAAAATTTTAGCACATTCAGCCATGGAAGAAGGGTTTGAGGTATCATGGGTGCCTTCATACGGTCCTGAGATGCGCGGTGGTACGGCATATTGCACGGTTGTTATCAGCGACTGTCCCATCGGATCTCCGGTTATTAAGAATCCAACACATCTTGTGGCCATGAATCGGCCTTCCCTGGAAAAATTTGCGCCGATGGTCAAACCCGGCGGTATTATCTTCATCAACGGATCGCTGATAAACATTCGCAGCGGTCGGAATGATGTAATGGAACTGATTGTTCCCGTCGTCGAACTTGCAAGAGATATGGGGAATGTAAAAACCGCCAATATCATTGCCCTTTCTTCCTTTGTGGCCAAGAGCAAAATTGTTGGGTTGGAGGCATTCACCGCTTCCGTAAAAGAAGAATTCGCTGCAAAAAAGAAATTGATTCCCATTAATATGCAGGCAATTGAAGAAGGCATCAAGGCTGCGAATCGGTTCTGAACCTTAGACCCATGGATAATGAAAAAAAGAAAATTCTCGAATATCTCCCAAGGCCGCTGCTTATAACCATTGATGGACCGGCAGGCGCCGGCAAGACAACTGTCAGCCGTTTGATTGCTGCAGCGCTGGCTTATCGATATGTGGATACCGGCGCCCTTTACCGGTGCATTGCTTTGGCGGCAAAGGATGCCGGCATTCAAGCCGAAGACGATGAAAAGCTTGAAGAGCTGTGCAGTGATTTGAGCCTTCAGTTACAGGCGGACGATTTTGGCACGCATCTGTTGTTGAATGGAAAAGATATTTCCCATCAAATTCGTACCCCCGAGATTACCATGATGGCCTCCGCCATTTCAGCAAGACCGGTTGTAAGAAAATTTCTTTTAAAGATTCAACAGGAATTGGGCGCCTTAAAATCGGCAGTGTTTGAAGGCAGGGATATGGGGACCGTGGTTTTTCCCCATGCGGACATTAAGTTTTATCTTGATGCGGATCTGGAAACAAGAGCCTTGAGGCGCTATAAAGAATTGGAAGGACCCAATACACAGACCCTGGAACAAGTGGAAGCCGATATGCGCCGTCGCGACGCGAATGACAGCCAAAGAGACCTGGCACCGCTGAAACCGGCTGCGGATGCCATTATGATTGATGCCACCCATCTTTCCGTTGACCAGGTTGTCGACACCCTGTTAACGCATATCCGAAATTTCTCTTAATAATCGGCATAGAAAAATAATTAATTTAATTGTTGTATTATTCAAAGTTATCTGTTAAAAAATTTAGGTTATGCAACTTGAATAAGCTGCAATAAATCGACTAAGGGGGTAATCATATTAATGGAAGACCTTGTGGAAAACAAATCAACCGAAAAACCTAACAAAGAAAAACCCGCGGAGAGATCTCCGGCGGATTCTCCACCGGCATCGGAAAAAGACGCAAAAGCACCTGCTGAAAAACAGCCGGAAAACAGCATGGAAAAAATGATGGATATGTATGAGGAAAGCTTCAAACGCTTTGCCGAAGGTGAAGTCGTCACCGGAAAAATCATATCCGTGGATAAAGATCATGTACTGGTCGATATCGGTTACAAATCAGAAGGACAAATAGACATTCGCGAATTTATGGACGAAAACGGGAACGTAAAGGCCAAAGTGGATGATCCTGTGGAAGT
>CAYTAQ010000151.1:0-9775 GCA_964435695.1 uncultured Desulfobacterales bacterium
GCACCCCTACAATGCCGATGATGCCATGAATGTGATTTGGCATGATGGCATATTCTTTCCGGCCTCATGCAGAACGTCCAACCTTTTCCAGCATCAAATCTTTTTTTAGACATCCACTCCGGGAAAATAGGGGCCCTTTATATATTAATATTTGCAAACATGCATTCATAAGATTTTATTAACCCCGTCAAGAAAACACGAATAGCGGTGTGCCAACGGTCGTTTAAAATTGAGCCACATGCATTTTCCACGATTAATGGGCGTGCATTCCTCGGACATAGAATTTGTTACGTAAAAAACAAAAATGCCGCAACCCCGAAAGGCTGCGGCATATGTTTTTTCATGGGATGCAGGGAATTGAATAACTAACTTAACTAACTGTTTATTAAAGAATATATTTTTAATTATTAAAAAAATACCGTCATAAATACCGTCACATTACTTATATTACCCCCCAAAACTATTTTTCAAGAACGGAAGCCGAATGCAATAGCCCCCCGGCAAGATATTACAGACATTGTAAAATATAAAACCTTGACAGCCCGTAACTATAGCCTTTTCAAAATAAAACTTGACTTTTTAGTTTAGAAAGCCGATATTATATGTATCTCATCTGCCAAGTTGCTGAAGGAGTTGAGCCGACGTTCCGCGTCGGCTTTTCGTATTTATGGGGCAATCCTTCGCTGGTATTTCTTCATCAGCTTCCTTTTTTCGTGACCATATTCAACCCACTAGGCTGTTAGTATTCGCCTGCCACCATCTGGATATTTCTTCAAAATAATCAGGTAATTAAAATCCTTGAGCCATACATAGGTGTTAACACTGCCTCTCCCCTCCTCATATCCCTCGCACCGGTCAACAATGTGAATGCAATTAAAGCGCGGTTTCGTTTTTCTATTTCTGTGTCGGTCGGCATCGTGCTGATGACGTGTTTGATCTGTTCCATGGTCGGTACTTTTTGATGCCGTTTTGCAGTTGCGATTCGGGTGTCCTTACCCAAATGCCTTCAGGCACGAGTCCGCCCATGCAAACAGCTCAGGGGTGCCACCGGTATGCCAGAACAACACCGTATGTTTTTTTGTAAAATAGCCCTTTTGAATCAGATCCAGCAAACCGCCCATGGCCCGCGCCGTGTACACCGGTCCCAAAAGGATTCCCTCATGAAGTGAGAGATCTCGGATCGCATTGAATTCCAGATCCCCGGGCATGGCATACCCGGCTCCCAGGTAGTCGCAATTAAGGGAAAAATCCGATGCCGTCAGCCGGACGGCAGACCCGATCCTTTCAGCCGTGGCATTGGTAATCTTGGCCAGGATAGGAGGAAAAGGATCAGATCCGTCCAGGGTCTGGTCGATGCTGATTCCCAGAACATCACCCTTGAACCTGGTGATTTTTGCCCCCAGGGCCAAGCCTGCCTGGGTGCCGCCGGAACTGGTGGCAAATACAATGGCATCCGGCGTGATATCCATATCAGCCATCTGGTTGGCAAGTTCCAGCATGGCATTCACATAGCCCACGGATCCGATGCTGTTTGAGCCGCCCACGGGAATCACATACGGGTTTCTTCCCGCTTCAGCCAGTTCGTCCGCCACTCGTAACAGTCTTTCATCCCTGTCTTTTCTGTCGCAGAAATGAATTTTCGCCCCGAAAATTCTATCCAACAAAAGATTGCCGTTGGGAATCTCCGGCGGCGTACCGTTTAACACCAGGTGACAGTCAAGACCAGCCTTTCTCGCGGCGGCGGCAGTCAGACGGCAATGATTGGACTGTATCCCGCCGGCGGTGACCAGCGTGTCTTTGTCCTGTTCCAAGGCGTCTCCGATGAGAAACTCCAGTTTCCGGGTTTTATTCCCCCCCATACCGAGGGAGGTAAGATCATCCCGTTTCATGTAGATGGCAGGTCCGTTATATTTTTTTGTCAGAACGTCCAGGTATTGGATCGGCGTTGGAAATTCGGCCAGATGAAATCTGGGCAGCTTGTCTAATTTCATGTAACCCCCTTATGGGTTAATGGGTCAGGATCTTACTGATAAAATCCGCCGCCCGGCCTGTTTTGGGATTGTCAAAAAAATCATCCGGCTTTCCGGTTTCAACGATTTTTCCATCATCCATGAAAAGCACCCGGTCCGCCACTTTTTTGGCAAACCCCATTTCATGGGTTACGATGCACATGGTCATACCTTCGGACACCAGGTTGACCATGACATCCAGAACCTCGCCAATCATCTCCGGATCCAAAGCAGAGGTGGGTTCATCAAAGAGCATGATTTTAGGAGACATGGCAAGACCCCTGGCAATGGCCACCCGCTGCTGCTGCCCGCCGGAAAGCTGGATAGGGTAGGCATCGCATTTATCGGTCAGCCCCACCTGTACCAATTTTTCCATAGTGATTTTCTCGGCCTGAGATTTAGTAAGCTTTTTCACGTTCACCGGCGCCAGCATGATGTTTTGCATTACGGTCATATGGGGATACAGGTGGAACTGCTGAAACACAAAGCCTATCTCGGCCCGCAGCTTGGTAAGGTTAGCCGAATTGTCATGCACTGGGATGTTGTTGACAATGATCTGACCCTTCTGGATTTTTTCAAGCCGGTTGATACATCGAATCAGGGTGGATTTGCCCGATCCGCTCGGGCCGCAGATTACCAGTATCTCGCCTTTGGGTACCTTCAGGTTGATATTGTTCAACACATGGAGTTTTCCGAACCACTTATTCACATTGATAAATTCTATCATGTTTTATTCGATCCTTCCTTTTAGGAGACCGCCATTCTTCGTTCCAGGAAATTGGACAGTAGAATCAGGGGATATGAGATCACAAAATAGAGGGCTCCGACCAAAGAAAATACCATCAGTCCCTCCGGAATCCTTACCACGGTCACCCATCCCACCCGGGTCAGTTCCATGACACCGATCACGGACACAACGGACGTGTCTTTGATCAAAAGAACATATTGGCCCACCAGGGGAGGTAAAATGGTTTTCATGGCCTGGGGCACAATCACCAGGCGAAGCTGTTGGACCAGCGTAAATCCGGATGAGGCCGCAGCTTCCCACTGGCCCTTTGGAATAGAATTAATTCCACCGGACACAATTTCGCAGATAAAGCCCGAACCCATAATGGCCATGGCCAGAAGGGCGGCAGGAAAGGGATCCAATTGAACTCCCCATTCCGGCAGAATAAAAAAGACGATAAAAATTTGGACCACAAAGGGGGTGCCTCTTACAAAGGCGACATAGACCCCGACAATGCGTTTTATAATCATATTCTTGCCGGACCTGAAAATACCCAGAATAAACCCGATCAAGGTACAGGTCAAAAGGCTGATAAAGGCGATCTTACTGGTCATCCACAGGCCCTTGAGAAAAAAAGGAAAGATCTCCACCAGCCGGCTGAAATAAAACGCCATCATATCAGTACGCCTCCCTGAAGATCAGTTTTCGCTGAGACCATTCCGCCAGGGCCTTGAGGCAGAAATAAATGCACATGTAGAAGAACGCCACGGTAAAAAAGGCTTCCGAAGGCATGAACCGTTCCGATGTCATGGTCTGACCGCAGCGAGTCAATTCCATGACCGATATCAGAGAGAGCAGGGCCGAGTCCTTAACCAGGACAATGGCCTGCCCCAGCAGCGGGGGAATGGTAACCCCCAGAGCCTGAGGGAGAATGATAAAGCGCATTCGCTGGAGATAGTTTAAACCCGAGGAGATGCCAGCTTCGAGCTGCCCTTCATCCACGGAGCTGATTCCTGCGCGGATGATTTCTGCAATATATGCTCCCGAATTGAGCATCAAAGCGAGGATACCGGTCTGGATCTCGGGAATCATCAAGCCCAGGGTGGGTAGCCCGAAATAGAGAAAATAAATCTGAACCAGAAGGGGGGTGGACCGAATAATCTCAATAAAAGCTATGGCAGGATACTTAATGAATTTAATGCCTGAAATCCTGAAGGCACAAGCGATGATTCCGGTTACAAGGGCAAGCGCAATGGATACAATGGAAATGAAAAATGTGGATTTCAGCCCGGTTAAAAACAGAGGCAGGTACTCAAATATGATTCTGAAATTAAAATCAACCAGCATGGTTCCACCCGTTCCGCCTTATGGGTGTGCATCCCGCAATGGATGCACACCCGTATTTGATTTTGTTACACCCTGCTGGAGACAATCCGTTAATGCTCTTTTTTCCACTCAGTGCCTTCCATCCAATAGGCGATATTTTTAGCATAGGTGCCGTTGGCCCGGATGGTACTAAAATAAAGATTGATCCACTGCCACAGATTCACGGACTCTTGCCGGACGGCAAAGGCAAGGGGGTCCTTGCCCTGACCCAGGCGCTTGTCCAAAAGACGGATGGAGTTGGGCGGAAAATCCGGCAGCACCGTAAGAACCGCCAGATCGTCATTGACCCCTGCGTCCACATGGCCTGCCAGCAAGGCCTGGACAATCATCCTGCCGCCGCCTTTATAGCTTTTGATCTTGGCCTGGGTCAGGTATTGTTTGGCAAGGGTTTCGCCGGTAGATGCCAAAAGAACGCCCACGGTCACCTCGGGTTTGTTGATGTCTTCGAGGGTCTGATAGGGAGCGCCGGTTTTCGTAAAAATACAGGGTTGAACATAAATCCAGGGATCGGTGAAGGTAATCTTTAATGCCCGTTTCAGCGTGGGCGTCATGTCGGCCGCCAGAATATCGGCTTTGCCTGATAAAAGAGCCGGTATCAGGCCATCCCAGTCAAAATCGAGAACTGCAAGTTTGACACCCATGCTGTCAGCCATTCCCTTGGCGAAGTCGATCATGGAGCCGGCATGTTCCCCATTTTTGTCAACAAAGGCATAGGGCGCTGCGCCGGACTGCACGGCAACACGAAGTTCCCCCCGTTTTACAATTTCGCTCAGGGTTCCGGCAAAACCCATACCGGTGAAGACCAGTGTCACTACTAAAGCAAGGACCATTGCAACTACTTTTTTCTGAATCATGTTTTTCTCCTTTTTTTTGCGGGTCAAGGTTATGCGTTCAACGGTAAAAGCAGCAATTCCCGGTTGCATCGTCTTTTGATCTTTCACTTGCCGGGCCTGCCAGGGATATGTTTCGCTTGACGGTTGGCAGGCCCTTAAATTTTCAGAAAAGGAAACGTATTGATGATAACCGCTATCATCCTTTCTCAGTCTGTCAGTTCCTCCATTTTCTCCGTAATCACAATCCCCTTTTGTTTGAGGCGTTCCATAAAGAGCGCCGCCGGGATATGGGTGATGGGGGACAACGCCCCTTTTGCTTTTATCTCACCTTTGGCAATCATCTTGGCCACGATGCAGGCT
Source organism: uncultured Desulfobacterales bacterium (assembly GCA_964435695.1). Lineage (GTDB taxonomy): Bacteria > Desulfobacterota > Desulfobacteria > Desulfobacterales > B30-G6 > CAYTAQ01. The sequence goes on from CAYTAQ010000151.1 coordinate 5,316, forward strand.
GAATAGGCGACCCCTTTGCTCATGGCGAGAATGCCGGTTTCAAGATCCCGCTCAATGAGCAGGCTGGAGGCAAACCGCATTTTCTTATGATCTTTCATGCCTTCAAAAATATTAATCATGACCACAAGATCTTTTTCGTCATCCTGGTAGGCCAACCGCGGTCCTAAGTGTTTTTCCATAAAATCCATTGGCGACACCATGCCGTCAAGACCTTTCACCGGGTCTTCGCTTAAAAAGCCCAGTTCCTTGAGCGGCCGCCAGAAAGCACTCCATCCGGGCCATCGAAGGGAATACCTGCCGGTTTCGACAATCGTCTCCGTCACCCCCAGACGGTCGGTGAAAAAAACCGCATCCCCGTTGGGAATAGCCTCCAGGGTACCGAGGTTCGGGAACACGATCTCATGGATAAAGGATTCATCGTGTTGTTGGGCAGCGGGAATCTCGATGATCTGCCGGTCCTTGATGATCCTTCCGTCCCGCATGGTGGAGCTCAAGACCCCCCGCCAAATCCAGGACAGCTTGTAATTCATGGGATTGGTGCATGCCTTTCTTTCCGGGAATCCGCCGCAATAGGAATTGATAACCGACAGGCTGTCAAACCGCTTTGCAGCACTCCCGTAAATCACAAGATCTATGCCGGGATCCAGGCCGCATTCGGGCATGATGGCAATCCCGGCCTCTTTGGCCTTTTTATCTATGGTTTCCGGGTGATACATATAATTGGTGTTCACCACGGGAACCTTTGCCGCCAGGGCCGCCTCGTTGACATGGGTCTTGAATTCTTTTGGCAGAAGATCAATGACCACGTCAACTTTTCCGTACAGCTTCAGCAGATCTGATTTGTTTTCAGCGTCAATTCGGGCAGTGGTAATTTTCCCCATATCCGTAAAGTCTTTAATCTTTGATAACTGATCAAACTGAATATCTGCGCAGATGATGCGGCTGACGTTTCGATCAGAGGCCAGGTCGTAAAGTGCCGTTCTTCCCTGGGTGCCGCACCCGCCAAGAACCAGAATTTTCATTTTTCCTCCTTTAAAAAAGGCTAAATCTCGGGCTTACACTAGCTGGAGTTCCAGTGAGCCATAGTCGAACCATAAACAGAGGTCGTATGACTTTTGCCAAACCTTCAACGCTTTGAAACTTTAAAGCATTTCACTTGAACCCTGGAATCCTTGAATCCCTGAACCCTAAATAATCACACTTGCGTAAGTGGGATTACCAGCGTCTTTTTATTTAACAACTACCACTGTTCGAGAAATGCTGCCTGTAACCTGTTTTCGGCCAGCCTGCAATCAGACCGCTATCGTATTTTTCAGAAAAGAAACTGCCGGTATGGAAAGCCAAGTGATAAAAATTCCCTTTTTGAACCCGAAGCAAGGGAAAGTAGAAGATCGTGTGCAGTAGTAAGGAAGTATCTCAATAGGTAATGGAGTTGGCTCTACACCGAGGGTAAGTGTTTTGCGCTTGTCGGCAAATCGATAATCAAGCCGAAAATATTTCCCGGCTTTGTCGACCAGAAGATACATTCCTTTTTCATCAGTCAGCTTGTATTGTTTATTTTGGGGCTTAGCGTTACGAATGGCGGTATCTCCATTCAATTTTTGACGGTATTTCCCTTTGAAAGGAATAACCGTCGAGAGAACCAACCGCTTTATTTAATGGGGAAAAGCCTAATTTTGACGGTATCTCATTTTCAATAAGTGTTTATACCGTCATAAATACCGTCAAAGTTGACGGGATGTCAATAGCTTTTATTGGAATACATAGGAAAAGAAAAACCCCAAAATCCTTGTTGAATCTTGGGGTTATATGCTTTACCGGATCTCTCCGGACTGCTTTTTGGTGGCGATGCAGGGAATCGAACCCCGGACACTGCGGATATGAGCCGCATGCTCTAACCGTCTGAGCTACATCGCCGTTACCCGAAATTGAACAGCGGGTTTCCTATCAGCTCGAAATTCTAAAGTCAAGCTGAAAAGGCGTTACTGCTGTTGAATCGGAAAAGATCCGGCGACTTCAACGGCAAATTCTTCCAGATCATCCGGCAGATCCGAAAACACGATCATAAAAGGTATTTCCTGCCCTGGCTTTACCTCGAAATTGGTCTTATTGTCTCCAAACCGATTCGATACCACTGTTTTAATTTCAGCAAGATCCATGTCGGCAAGATTTGCATCCGAGCGGACATTACCACAATAAACCGATTCCTGTTTCACGACGACTTTGCCGGTTCGAAACAGCGTTCCGGTTAACTTGATATAACGTCTGCCCTCCGGGAATTCATTCGTCGCCGTTCCCCTTATCACAAAAAATTTGCCGTGTTTGGCATTTTCGACAAATTGGCTGCTGATATTAGAAATGCTGATTTCACCAACCTGCATGGCTTCGGGTTTCATCAACTGGCTTATATAGGGTATCTGTTTTACGTAATCGCTGACCACGGGAATCTTGATATCGATTCTGTCAAGAATAATCACGGCGGCAAAGGCCAAAACGAGAATAATCAAAACAATCAGGATCGGCTTTGCAATACTGCTCTTTCTTTGCGATTTACGTTTTTTTGACTTTTTCTTTCCTGTCTTTTCTTCAGCATTTTCCCCGGAGTCAATGAACGGCGTTGCAAATGCTACAGTTTCGGACTCTGTAGTGGCTTCAAAAGCCTGCACTCCCGCAGGCGTTTTTTCACCTTCCATTTCAAATTCAAGTTCTATGTCTCCGCCGGAAAAATCGTCTCCCACTGATTCTTGTTCATCCGGAATCTCAAATTCTTCAAATTCAGAGATATCGATGTCCGAAGCATCCTTAAGCGGTCCAGCAAAAGCGCCCGCCTCCTTTTCCTCCGGTAGTTCTTCATTAATATCCAGCTCTAATTCTACATCCTCAGCTTCCTCTTCTTCAACGTCTTCGGTATCCAGCACAATATTCGACAAATCGATTTCAGCGGTCTTATCCATGGAACCATCTTGTACGGGCTGTTGCTTCCATCTTTCTAACTCGGCGTCAACTTCATCTTTATCAGATCCCGTATCCACGGCTCCAACAGATTCTTCATCCTCCGCATCCAGCATTTTTTCAATATCCGAAAAATCAATATCCTCTTCCTGGTCTTCTGTCGGCGCACCGTCGCTTTCTCCATCGGCCGATTCCATTTCAAGGTCCATCTCGAGATCCATTTCCAAATCCAAGTCCTCAACATCACCGTCTTTTTTCTTACCGACAGCGGGCATATCCGGTTCCAAGGCGGTCTCAGATTCCTCCTCCATCTCAAGGTCCAGATCGAGGTCTAAATCAAATTCTTCTGTTGTCTCTTCCGATTTTATTTCAATGTCCGGAACCGGCGGTGAATCCATCACAATGGTTTCTTCGAAGTCAGAAAAGTCAAGTTTTTCAGATTCAACATCTTCCGCCGCCCCGTCATCCTCGTCGGTATCGGTTTCGGATTCCAACTCCAGATCCAAATCTAAATCAAGATCTGATTCTTCTGACGGTGCCTCTCCCACTTCCGTCGTTTCCTCCGAGGATTCCAAATCCAGGTCCAAATCAAGTTCCAATTCTTCCGAAGGGGTTTTGCTCTCTTCCGTCTTTTCTTCCGCGGATTCCGAATCCAGATCCACGTCCAAATCGAGATCCAAGGATTCATCATCTGCAGTTTCAGCTGATTCCTCAGCAACTTCTGGTTCGGGTTCCGATTCCATCTCAAAATCTAAATCAAGATCCAACGCTTCGGATGGTGTTTCCTCGGCCGCCGCTTCGCCCGTTTCCTTTGGAGGGACTTCCTCGATGCCCGGCAGATCAAAGCTCTCTTCCCGGCTCTCCGGCATCTCGCTTTCAAGGATATCTTTATCTTCCTCTACCGTATCAATATCTAATTCAACATTGAAGTCTCCTGATTTATCCTCATCCACTTCCTCGCTCACCGATTCAGACTCCGCCGACAAAGGTTCCTCCGTTTCACTGACATCCGCCGTTTCAGGCGGCATGCTTTCCTGGTCTTCCTGCGGCGGTAACTCTGATGCAAATGCCTCCCCGGCGTCTGTTTCTTCAGACGCCCCGGCAAGCGCAGCTTCCTCAAGGATTTCTTTTTCCGGTTCCGGCGGTGCCGGCGGATACGCTACAAACAGGTGTTTGCATTTCGAGCATCTCACCTTGGATCCCGAAGGCTTTAAAATTTTCTCGTCCAGATTAAAGCTGGTGTTGCAATTCTCACACGTTATAATCATGACTACCCTCTTTGGTTAAAATTTCAGGTGATATATATCCGGCAAGTTTCTGTATCTCTCATCAAAATCCAGGCCATACCCAACAAGAAATCCTTTTTCAACTTCATGACCGATATAATCAATAACCACGGATGCTTTCCGCCGCTCCTTTTTATTCAACAACGTGCATACTTTAACGCTGCTGGGGCCGAATGACGCGAGGTATGCCATGATGAATTCCACTGTCAAGCCCGTATCGAT
>CAYTAQ010000152.1:0-7091 GCA_964435695.1 uncultured Desulfobacterales bacterium
GGTCCAGGGCATCGACCACCATGCGGATGTCGGCCGAATTCTTGCCCGACTGACGCACATGGGGGATTTCGATCAACTCGAAGGCAGCCTCGTGCATGACCTCTTTGAACTCCTTGTAGCGTTCCCAGTCGCAGTAGGCTTTCTTGACGACGATGCTGCCCTTGAGCAGGAGGCGCTCGAGCACTTTCTGGATGTCGAACTTTGCGAATTTGGCGTCTCTCACGCCCAAAGCGACATTTTCGAAATCACAAAACAATGCCATATTGTTGATCTCAACATGGCTGGGCATAAGCTGTTCCTTTCTCAGTTAGGGTTGACGCTGTCGGATGGATGATGTCTTGATGCATCATCCATCCGATATATGTGCCACCAGGCAGGTAAGCCATCCGAATCTCGGGATACGGGTCCCGTAACCCTCGAATATTGACGACTATTTATATACCTTGCTGTATGTTTCAACCATTTCCTTTACTGATTTAAAGACGGCTTCGCCGTCAACACCTTTTGCAGTGGCATTCTTGATGTACTCGGCATATACGGGCTGGACCGCTTCTTTGAACTTGGCGGATTCCGCGTCGGAGAGCTCGATGAATTCATGACCCAGCGAAAGGGCAAATTTGCGTCCCGACTCGTCGCTGTCATTCCATGCCTTGGCCGTGATTTCTTCATATTCCTTGCTCACGTCTGTAATAATCTGCTGTAGGTTCTTGGGAAGAGAATTCCATTTGCCGAGATTCATTGCCACAAAGAATCCCTGACTGTAAGCTGCGCTGTAAGTGAGTGTGGTATACTTGAGAACCTCGGCCTGCTTGAAACCTTCCAGGGCCTCGATCGGGACCAATGTCCCGTCCACAATATTCTTCTTAAGCGCGTCATAGGTTTCGCCTTGCGACATGGCTACCGGTGCCGCCCCAAGGGCCCTCACGATCAATTGGCTTGTTCCGGTTGACCGTATCTTCAACCCCTGGACCTCTTCCAAAGTACTCACCGGTTTTCTCGCCGTATGCAAGAGGCCGGGGCCATGGGCAAACAGATAGCACACATGAACATCGCTGAGTTCTTTTGGATTAAACTTTCGATTAAGCTCATTGATGCTCCTCGTTGCGACAAAGGCATTGGGATAGCCTAATGGGTTGTCAATGGCCGCAATAACAGGAAAACGTCCCGGAGAATAGGCAAAAACCGACAGCCCAAAGTCCGAGATCCCCTTAACCACGCCGTCGTAGATCTGCGGTGCCGGTGTCAGGGAGCCGCCGGTAAAAATCTTTATCTTTATTTGACCATTGGAGCGCTTCTCGATCTCTTTTGCCCATGCTTCGGGCACCTTTGTTTGGATGTGCGTGGGTGGGAAAAAGGTACTGTAGGTAAAGTCGTATGTTTTTGCTTCGGCTGTTGCGGCGGAAATTGTCATGGAAAAAAGGAACACACCTACAAGGATCAGCCCAAACATGGTTAAATATAATGGTTTTCTCATTATCACGCCTCCTTTTTTGTTAGACAACTACAATGTCATTAAATTTGATTTGCGGTTACAATCGTTTTAAGACAAAATCCTCCTTTCTTTGTTGATGGTTAATCGTTTAAATTTTTGTTGGAGAAAAGGATCCAGGGCTTAACTCTTTTAGAGATACCCCAACAATCAATAGGCTGCAAAACCCGGCAAAAATAACGCTATTTGCGGAAAAATAATCATAATAATCAAATAGCTCAGCAGGGTCAGAACAAAGGGAATTGCCCCCTTAAAAATGACTTCCAGGGGCACATCCGTGGCAATCCCATTCACCACATAAACATTAATTCCCACAGGTGGCGTAATTACTCCCAATTCCGTGACGAGGACGATGACGACGCCGAACCATATGGGATCATAGCCGAGAGCAACGGCAACAGGAAAAAAAATCGGAATGGTAAGCATAATCATGCCCAGCGCATCCATAAAACACCCGCCGATAAAAAAAAAGAACATCACGACAATCATGATGGCCCAGGGGGGAAGGGGGAGACCGACAACCCAGATCGACAGCGCGCTCGGAATGGTGGTAACCGCCAGAAAGTGGCCGAAAACCGTCGCTCCTGCTACAATCATGAGAATCATACAGGTGGTACGTGTTGATGAATAAAGGGCCTTTAAAAATCCCTGCCAGCTAAGCTGCCGCCGTACCATGGAAATGACCAAGCCCCCGAAGGCACCCACAGCGCCGGCTTCGGTGGGAGTGAAGATGCCGATAAAAAGGCCGCCCATCACGAGGATAAAGAGCGCAATCACTTCTATAAGTCCGGTAAGAGACCTGATCCTTGTTTTAAGGTTCTGTTTTTCCACCCGGGGTGCCATGCTCGGGTTTATGGAAACCCAGATGTATATGGTAAGGATAAAGAGTACCGAGAGAAGAATCCCCGGAAGTATGCCTGCCATAAAGAGCTTGCCGATGGATTGCTCGGTCATGATTCCGTAAACGATGAAAATCACGCTGGGTGGAATAAGAATACCCAGACTTCCCCCGGCCGCTACCACACCGGTTGCCAGCTCATCGCGGTATTTGAATCTTTTCATCTCCGGCAGCGCCACCGTCGCCATGGTGGCAGCCGTCGCATTCGTAGAGCCGCAGATGGCCGAAAAGCCCGCACATGCACCAACCGTTGCCATGGCGAGGCCTCCCTTGTAATGGCCTAACCATGCATATGCGGCATCGTAAAGCTTTCGGCTGATTCCTGCAAAGAACAGAATTTGACCCATGAAGACAAAAAGAGGCACGACAGTCAGTCCATAGGAGCTGAATACCGAATAGAAATCTTTGGCCATGATATTTAACGCCGCATTCGGTGAAACCAGGTAGCCAAATCCCAAAAGGCCCACAAGGGTCATGCAGAATGCAACCGGCAACCTTGAAAACAGTATGACAATGAGCGCGACAACCCCGATGATGCCGGCGTGAATTGGACTCATTTTCCCCCCTTCTTGAACCATACGCCGAAAAGATCAACCAGGATGGCAAGGCAGAGAACAAAAAAGCAGACGGCCATACAATAGACAATGGGATGAAATGGGAGAAGCAGGGTTGGCATGACTTCTCCGGCAGCTTTCATGTCTAATGCAAGCACAAAACTCTGCCAGGCCAGAATCAGGAATAACACAATACCGACAAAATGGGTAGCGGTTTCAACCACCAGGCGTTTTTTGTCTGACAGCATTCTTAGCAGAAGATCGACGGCGACATGCCCTCCTTTCAACATCGTGTAAGGCATTGCGAATGCAGCAACAAATACTCCCAGAAGACTCACAATGTCATAGATTCCTGCAATCGGCCGATTGAAGAAATAGCGCATCGACACATCGATACAGGTCAGGAACATCATGGCCGCTAGCGAAGCCGATGCAAATAAGTTGAAAAACGACGATAGGAGCTTGACGGTTTTTTCGAATAACAATATTTTCATGAGAAACATGCTCCGGGAGCGTGTGTTGTTTAACGTTTTTAGTCTCTATCTAAAACATCCTCCTTCAATGAAGTGCTTGGCCCGAAACTAAACATATTATATATGCTTATTCGGATCTGATTGTAAAGCTTGAAAATCTCTATTTCGGCATCTGGATTTCACCCAAAGACATCCCCCTTCGTGATAATTCTTCCAGGATGAGTTCAGTCGCCCAGGCAGCGGCTTTTCCCACCACAAAGTTGCATTTATCGACATGGGCGCCCATTTTTTCAAAGGCGGCCCTGTCCGCGGGATCCCTAAGGTCAAAATTCCTGCCGAAAATTCTTTGATGGATCGTTTCGCAGATATTGCTCTTGTATTCCCGATTGAATTTGTCCAAAAGAACGCTTGCCATATTGTGGGCACAGTCCTTTTCTTTTATATCATTATCCCATTTTTCCCGTTGACGGCCGAATACGGAACTCATGACCATCACGCCACCGGTATAGCCGCCGCAGGAACCTTTACATGAAATACCGCCGCCGGCCGTCAAACCGCTTCCTGCTTTAAACACGCTATCATTTCGTATTTCCAGCGCATCCTGTATAGCGGCAATGGTGCATTGGCAGCAGCCGGTAATATTTTGTTCATAGGCAATGCCCAACTTAAGGGCTCGTTGAATGATGTTTGACCTATCTTCTTTTGTAATATTCAAATTAGACATGCTCCTTCCAGGAAATTTCCCGCCGTTTATTTAAAAAGCCCTCTTCCACTCCGGCTTGAGGGCGATTTGTCCCATTAACGCGGCATCAATAAGATTGAGCGCTTGCTGCTTGCCGTTCGGAAATTGTATTTTTACCGGCAGGTAGTTTGAAGCATGGTTGGATGCAAATACACCCCGGGTCAGGGTAGTATGGAGAATCATCTCTCTCATTTCCATTAAAAATCCACGCTCATCCGGTAGCTCGATATCCCCTTTTTCGCATGCTTCAAAAAAAGGAGTTCCGGGAATGCAAATAATTGTCAAGGCAGCCACGTGATCCGGATCCATGGCGCTTAGCAGTTTGCCGGTGGCACGAGCGTGGTTCAGCGAGTTTTCTTTCCCTGCGATACCTAAAAGCACCAATGCAACCAGTTTCATTCCGGCATGCTTGATTTTCTTGCCCATTTCAAGACAGTGTTGCGCGCTCGATCCTTTGCGGACACTTCTGCGAACATCGTCATCTCCGCTTTCAACACCCAGATAAAGCCTGTCTAGTCCTTTTTTTCGAAGCAGCGCCAACTCTTGGGGTGTTTTCAGGTGAATCGATTTTGTGTTGGCGTAAGATCCGATGCCCGTTACCCAAGGAAGATGATCTTTGATCATGTCCAGGATCCGCACAAGCTTTTTCTGAGGGAGAATCAAGGCATCTCCATCCATCAAAAACAGCCGATCCTGATGTCTCATATACTTTGCGGCAAACAGGATATCGCCCAGAACAATATCATCGTCTTTGATCCGAAACGGTTTATCCTTATAGGTTCCGCAAAAGGTGCATTTATTATGCGAACAGCCCAATGTCACTTGGAGCAATATGCTGGAAGCCTCGGGCGGCGGCCGGATGCAGTTTCCTTCATAATGCATCCCATCGCTTTCGTTGTTCCGGGTCATCGACATCCTTAACTTATCGTCCTTTATATTCAGGCTTGCGGTCCTCGACCAGTGCCCTGAGCCCTTCCTGATAATCCTCACTCTGAAGCATTTCTTCGAAAAAGGCCAGTTCCAGGCTTAATCCTCCGTCCAAAGGCATATTGCCGCCGCGAATCATGGCCTCTTTGGCCCTTCGAACAGCGAGCGGACCCTTTTCACATATCTTTGCCGCCCATTTTTTGGCGGTCGGTAAAAGCTGATCCAGGGGAACGACTTTGTTAATCAAGCCGATCCGATAGGCTTCCTCAGCGCCGACAACCGACCCCATAAAGATCATCTCCGCCGCTATGGCCGGGGAAACCATCCGAATCATTCGTTGCGTACCTCCCCATCCGGGTATCAAACTTCTCCCGACTTCCGGCAGTTGAAACGTTGCGTTTTCTGAAGCAAGTCGGATGTCACAGGCCAGCGGAATTTCAACGCCGCCACCCCTGGCCGGACCGTTGACGGCGGCAATCATAGGTTTCCAGATGTCGAGGCCTCTGGTAATCATCGGCGGCACATCAAAAGACTTATCCGCCCATTGACGCAGCAGCCTGTCGTGGTCGGCGCCGGTGGAAAAAGCCTCACCCGCTGCGGTGACGATAGCCACCCAGGCATCCGTATCATCCCGAAAATTCATGAATGCCTCGCTGCATCCTTTAAAGATTTCCGCATCGATTCGGTTGAGTTTCTCGGGCCGGTTCAGTGTAATCGTTACAATATGATTCTCTTTCTCATAAAGGACGGCAGGCATATAATTTTCCTTTCCCTTGGGTCACTCAACACCCAACTGTTTTAAAATGTGAGGAAATCCCAATGTCAGGAGATCCTCCACCTCATTGATTACTTTTGTAACATAAGGGGGATCTTCTTCACAATACTCCCAAAATGTATCATCCATCGGCAACCCTGAAAAGCTTTCAAAAAGAATGGGTTCATCGAATGCAGCCATTTCCCGGAAGGTAAATACTTTTTTGCAGGCATCTGGATACTGTTCCGAAATCTCTTCTTTCTGTGCCGACAGCGCGACAATGACCAAATCGGCTTCAGAAACCTGTTCCGGCGTCAATGGCTTGGATCGCCACCCGTCAGGTGAGGCAATGCCTTTTTTGCGCAGAAACTCACGAACAACGTCGCTCATGTCCCTGTCAAAGAATGGATCCGGCAGAGGGATATTGGCTTGGTCCAGGATAACGTTAAAATATCTGGGAAAAAGTCCGGCCGAAGAAATCTTGATATTTTCAGCAAGTATTTCATTTTTTTCTCTCAAAAGTTTCTCGAGATAATATTGGGCAAATACACTTCGAACACGATTTCTCACACAAACAAACAGTACATGATGGGTCATCAACGTCCTCTCCGCACAATCATTCAGGTCAAATGGATCAAATTTCTTGAAAATATTCTCAAAATTTGAAACGCTCACTATAGGTGAGATTAACAATACAGGAAATAAATTGCAATTGTTTTCATTCCTCGGTGTATGGTCAGGCAGGTGGTTTTTGCCTGAATACGCATGGAAATTGATGAAAAGGAGTTACTCCGACAACGCTGTTATCTCCGCCTGGGTTGTTTTTACAAGTTCATCCGGAGTGAGCCGCATCATGGCGTTGATATCCCCGCCGCCGCCATAAATCACGTCCATCCGCGTAACAGCCCCATCCACAATGGTGCGAAGCTTTGTTTTGTGGCCGAATGGCGGCATGCTGCCCACAACATATCCCGTAATTTCTAAAACATGATCCGGGGCAGCAAATTTGACCCGTTTTCTGCCCACCTCCAGATAAACAGCCAGTTTTTTACGGTCCACACGGGCCAGGCCGTTGTTGATCACCAGAAGCGGGTCACCGTCAATATGAAAGACCAGGGATTTGATGATCTGATCGTTTTCGACCTTGAGGGCACGGGCGGCATCGCTCACGGTGGGGGTGTGCTCGTTCAGGGGCATGATGGTGGCTTGAATGTGATGTTCGTCGATAAATTTTTGCAGGTTTTTGCTGTTCAT
>CAYTAQ010000152.1:7191-9733 GCA_964435695.1 uncultured Desulfobacterales bacterium
TTTTCATTTCGCTTCAATTCTGTTTTCAATTCTGTTATAATATGGTCCAATTGCAGGATTCAGGCACAACAGATTCCCGCAGGACTTTTTCGTATACTGGAATTCTTTTTAAAGTCAACAATACAAAATCTATTATGGCAGAATTGGAAAGGAAATACTCACATGACAAAATCTATCCTGCTTGACAATGGCGGCAGACGCTCAAGCGAAGAACGAAGACAGACAGACCATGACAATCCTTCGACCGATCAGCGAACCGGCGCAGAGCGCAGAAACGGGAGCGACCGGCGCAAAAATCCGAGGTTTGATGTAAAATAAGTCATCAGGCACTGAACCCGTCTGCTTCATTGTTTGAAATCTTTGATGAACCGGTTCGATGTCAGAATGGCGTCGTTTATGTTTTGGATCAGTATATCCAATTGGGGCGATCCGCAATAAATGCAGCAATTCTATTCCGTTTTGCAAGGATTTGATCCGAGCCACTCTCAAAACCCAGGCTGATTTCAGTGCAAATGGCAATGGGCGCCTAAAAAATCTGGGCCCGAAATGCCCGGCGTTGACCTAATTCCTGGGAGGGGATGATTAATTTCCGATTAAAACACCGCTCATCTTGACTGTTTTCTTTCGATTCTTTTCGTGATAATGATTTTGCAAGCGATTCCATTCAGAATAAGCTGATCATAAGGAGAAGAAAAAAATGGATACCAAAGATGCAAGCGGAGCGCCTTATATCAACGAAGGAATTGAGGAACTCCGGTTAAAGGGAAGCCGAATTGTTACAGAAGGAAAGACAAAACACCCCCCGGCTGCGTTGATGAAGGCCGCCGGCGTGATCACCTGCATGGGTGACCTTAAAAAACCGTTTGTCACCATTGTCAATTCCCATACCAACCACATCCCCGGGCACGCCCACCTTAATATCCTCGGTGATATTTTGCGCATGGAGCTGCAAAATCTCGGTTTTAATGTCTGGCACACCCATATCGGCAGTGCCATTTGCGACGGGATCGCCATGGGGCATTTCGGCATGAAATATTCGCTTCCATCCAGGGAACTGATTACCGATCAAATAGAGTCTGTTCTCACCGCCCACCCCTGCGACGGATGGATCGCCATTGGAAATTGCGACAAAATCGGTCCCGGCATGCTCAATGCCATGGCCCGCCTCAACCTTCCGTCTGTCTACGTATCCGGAGGCCCCATGCTGGCAAGCAAATCCGGCGGGGATGTCATTACGGTTTTTGAAGGTGTGGGAAAACACGCTGTCGGCGCGATGAGCGACGCGGAACTGGATGCTTTGGCCGAAACAAGCTGCCCCGGCTGCGGATCCTGTGCGGGAATGTTCACCGCCAACTCCATGAATTGTCTGGCGGAAGTCGTAGGACTCGCTCTGCCGGGAAATGGCACCATACCCGCTGAAATCTGGATGGATGACGACAAGACCGAGCTTAATCCCGAACGTTTCAAGCTGGTGAAATCCGCCGCTCTTGCCCTGAAACGATGTATCGATTCAAACATCCGCCCTCATGATATTCTCACGGAAGATGCCATCAACAATGCGTTTATCGCAGACATGGCCATGGGGGGCAGTACGAATACCGTGCTGCACACATTGGCCCTCGCTGCTGCTGCGGGGCATTCCTATAATCTGCAACACATCAATCGTTTGTCGGCAGAAACACCTTGTATTTGCAAAGTCTCACCATCACGTCCTGAAATTCACATGGAGGATGTCCACCGCGTCGGCGGAATCCCGGCGATATTGAAGGAAATATCACACGTTCCCGGCAGCAGGTTTTCCATGGATGCACCGTCCGTTGCCGGCAGGATCGGGGATGCTGTTGCCACAGCACCGGATCCGGACGGCGATGTCATTCGACCGCTTTCACGTGCGTTTACCAAGGACGGTGGATTGGCTATCCTCTTCGGCAATATTGCGCCGGATGGCGCCGTGGTAAAAATTGCCGGGATCCAGGAGGATATGATGGCATTTGAAGGCACGGCACGGACCTTTGAATCCCAGGAAACAGCCGTCGACGGGATTCTGAATGGAGACGTCAAGGACGGAGATGTGGTGGTTATCCGTTATGAAGGCCCCAAAGGCGGTCCTGGTATGCAGGAAATGCTGGCCCCGACAGCGCTCATTTCCGGAGCAGGCTTGAGAACAGCTCTCATCACCGATGGACGGTTCTCAGGAGGCACCCGCGGCCTTTGTATCGGCCACATATCTCCGGAAGCAGCGTCCGGCGGTCCTATTGCGGTAATTAAGAACGGAGACAGGATCCGCATCGATGCACGCAGACGAGCCATCGATCTGCTGGTTCCCGAGGAAGAGATAACGCGCCGAGTAAACTCCCTGCCGCCTTTCGAACCCAAGGTCAAACACGGCTGGCTGGCAAGGTATCTGCAGCAGGTGACATCGGCCGATCAAGGCGCTGTTTTTCGGATTTAGTATTTTTTGCCAAAGTTTTCTTTTTGCCGATAGATAACGTGTAGGCAACGGTAAACTGCTCGAAAGGACGGTACGCACAACCACGGATTT
>CAYTAQ010000153.1:0-9714 GCA_964435695.1 uncultured Desulfobacterales bacterium
CCAGGTGAACAACAAACTGTCGGCATAGACCACGTAAATGAAACTACGATCATACAAGGCTGACACTACGGTTTCAAAATGGCAAAATTAATATTGTCAAATATATTAGGAGGTGTATTATGTCAGATCAAACCATGCGGAGGGAACTGACTATGGGAAAAAAGATTTTAGTCGCATTTGACGATTCAGAGAACGCCATGAGGGCGGTGGAAGCGATAACCGACTTTTTTACAAACGATACGCGGGTTACCTTGTTTCATGTAGCGATGGATACGGAAGCGCTCTGCAAGATGAACAGTCCTGAGCTGACACCCTATTTCAAATCACAACAGAGCACCTTTTGTACCATGGAAGACAAAAAAAAGGAACTGGTGGAAAAGGCAATGCAAACGGCTAAAACCATGTTAATGGAAAAAGGGTTTTCAGCCGAGAATATCAGCCTCAAACTTGAGAGCATGAAAAAGGGCGTGGCGCGGGACATCATTCAGGAAGCAGGCACAAGCTACGATCTGGTTGTTTTGGGAAGGCGGGGCACTTCCGGCGTTAAGGAATTCTTTTTCGGCGATACATCTCAAAAGGTGTTAAGCGCCTCAAAAGAGGTGTCGGTTCTGATTGTGAATTAACCAAAGTGAGCCTTTCAAATTTTAAGAATATTGAAATTAGAAATATTTTCAAAGGATTTAATCCATTTGAATTCTTAAAATTTGAATCGCTTAATTTAGTTAGAGAATCCTGTTCTTGCCGGAATCCTTTGCGCGCTGAACCGCTTCATCGGCCTTCTGGATCAGCGATCGCACATCTTCCGCTTCTTTTGGGAAAGATGATATGCCGCCGCTGATGGTGAGGCGGATTTCCTGTCCATTCCAAGGAATGGGCATGGCTTCGACCTCTGAGCGAATTCTTTCCGCTGTAATGTGGGCATTTTTCTTTGCCGTTTCAGGAAGCACAATGACCAGCTCTTCTCCGCCGTACCGGGCGGCTATGTCTTCCAGGCGTTTTCCCATTAAAAGGATCCTGGATACCTGCTTCAGGGCTTCATCACCGGCCAGGTGACCGTAGAGGTCATTGACCCTTTTAAAATTGTCCAGGTCAAAAAATATAATGGACAGGTTTTGGTTGTGACGTTTGGAACGATTGAATTCATTCTCCAGCGTTTCGTCCAACGCCTGCCGATTCAAAAGACCGGTGAGCCCGTCATACCTGCTGTCCCTAAGGGTTTTTTCAAAGACACGAATTTCAACGACCTTCGGATTCTTTAAGGTCTTATGGACGGAGCAGAAATACTCACAGATAGCTGTCCGAATACTGATTTTTCTTCCTATTGCCTGGGTCATGGAATTGTAGAGGCTGATAATTTCCTTCCAGCTTTCCTCCGCCTCCGCCGGCTCGAAAAGGACATGCGTAAAAATATGGAGAATGACGGGATAAGCGTCTTGTCCCCTTTCCTCAATGATTTTGTTCAAGGCGGGAAGCAGCAACTCTTCGTCTTCGTATTCATCCAAGCACTTCATTACAACATCCCGGATTTGTTTCATGCCACTCCTCCGATTTTGAATTTTGTAACCCTGATTTTCATTTAGCGTCCTATCTCATAATTTTGCGCTTTTTTTGGCAGAATCTTTTTAACCAGGCACAAAGGGAAAAAGAAAGAAAAAACCTTTGTGTCCTTCGTGCTTTCTGGTTCCGACTTGTCCGGTCCAGATTTTCTCTTTTAAAACAGGACTATTTTGCAGACAATCCTGAGATTTGTCAAGCATAAGGTCATTGTTTTTATCACTTGTCAGACAGAAAATTCCGAAAGCCGATTCTCACCAAAACGCATCGGCAGAATGAGGGCGAGAGCGCAAATAATCAACGCCAGTAAAAAAGAGCCACTGATCCATATCCATTCGAGAATCGTCAGTGAGCGCTGGTGAATTTCGGCCATAAAGAGGTTGTACACCGGCCCGGCTTCCAGCATGATGACGGCACCGATAAACAGCGCGCACAGCATCATAAACAGCAGGCCGCCGAAGCTTGTAACGGATTGCGCCGGGTTTTCGGATTTAAAATTCGGGTATGCAGCGCCAAACCCGATGCCGATGGATATGACGCCCGGGACCATGAAGAAAATCGTAATGGTAGACAGCGCCATCATAAAGGGCGTAACATTGAGAAAAATATTCGTGGCGATGATGAGGATTTCCGTCAGAACCAGCAGCGGGATCATATAGATGAAAAATTTGACCCATAAAAAGCTCCGGATGGGAATGGGCGCTGATTGAACGATCCAAATTGCTTCATTTTCATTGCTTACGGCCGGGTAGGCAAATCTTCCCGTGACAGCAATCAGCACAAAAGAGGCCAGTCCCATATTGAGGAATGACAGCAGATTCTGAAGATAAATGGTCTTGATGGGCGCTTTTTCCAAGGGCAGCGCTTTAAAATTATAGACGTAGATCAATACCAGGGCGCCGATGAGAAAAATCTGAGACCATTGCGTCTGGTCCCGAAAAAAAGATTTGATTTCCTTTATGGTAAACGCCTTGAGATGTCTCGGTAAAAACCAGAGCAAAAAGTCGCCGGAAAAATTATGGCGGAAAATTCTGGCAGGCGAGGTTTGTACCTTCGATACGCCTTTCAGGTAGATCTTATCGGCAAACATCAAGGTGAGCGAGAACACCAGACCGACAAAGCTCCAGCAAAGCGCCATATGAAAGAGACCCGCGGTGAATTCTCCTGATAAAGCTGATTTTAATCCATCATAGGCCCAGGTGCTGGGCATGTAGGGCAACTCGGGGGTTCTAAGTTCGGCAAGATAAAGAAGGACCGTAGAAAAAGTTTCCGGATTGACCAGCCGTTCCGGTCTCAGGAGACGGAAAGCCATAAAAAGAACAATAAAAAGCGTCAAGCCCAGGAAAATAAATATATTCCGGATGCGATTGGCCGGGACAATAACGACGGCAGACATGACCAGTAAAGCGCTGAGATTGGATGCAATGATGGAAAGCGAAAGAATTGCGGATGCCACCATCAGGTAAAAGAAGATCCCTGCTTTAAATATGATGCCATATGATAGGAAAACCGGAAGCATGTAGATCACCACCATCCATGAACTGTCGATGGTGCTTTCAATCCATCTTGCCAAAAATATTTTATAACTGGAAACGGGCGTGGCGTGAACCAGGCTCAGATCCTTGCTTAAAAATAGCTTGGAAAGGGATGTCAGAATGCTGCTGAAGATGAGGAGTGAAAACAGGGTGATGAGAATCATGGACAACAGCTTGAAGGCGAGGAGATCCCCAAGTCCCTCGATGCTCTTAAAATAATGAAGCACCCGATGCGATACACCGAATATGCCCGCCCAAAATGCCAGCCCGATACTGCCGAAAAGGAGAAGTTTCATAAGTGCACCACGGTTTTTGCCAAAGCGTGAAGCATTTTTAAAGCTTAAAATTCTGGGTGTTATCAGTGTCCAGACATCATTCATGGGTTGTCAGCCTCAGGAAGATCTGTTCCAGATCTTCATCCATTGCTTGAAAATTTCGTTTGAGATCTTGAGGCGAACCGACTGCAACCAGCACGCCTTGGTTGATAATGCCGATCCGGTGGCATAGGTCTTCGGCAACTTGCAGCGTATGGGTCGATAAAAATACCGTAATCCCTTTTGCGGCCAGGCCTCTGAATAAATCTTTTACGAGTTTGATGCCGATGGGGTCAAGTCCTACCATAGGTTCATCCACGATAATGACTTCCGGGTCGTGCAGCATCGCCGCTGCCATGATCAGACGCTGTTTCATACCGTGGGAATAGGATTCGATGAGTTCGTCCGACCAGTCCGCCAGAGAAAACAGCTTTAAATTGCTCCGGGCCTTTTCTTTAAAACGGCCTGGTTCCATATGATAGAGATCAGCGATGAATTTTAAAAATTCAAGGCCGGTGAGCTTTTCGTATAGATAGGGTCTGTCCGGAATGAATCCGATTTTTTGCTTTGCCGCTTCCGGTTCTTCTTTCATAGGGATACCGCAGATATGAATGGATCCGGAGGTCGGCATCAGTATGCCGCCCATCATTTTAATGGTGGTGGTTTTCCCGGCGCCGTTGGGTCCGATAAAGCCGAATATTTCCCCTCCGGGTATGTGGAGCGTCAAATCATCCACTGCCAGCATATTGCCGTATTGCTTGCCGATATGATTGAGTTCTATCATTTTAACGCGTTCCATCCAATATATGAATCTTGATTGTTCCGATAAGGCCCAGGATATTCATTTGATCTTTCGGGTCGCCGCTCGTCAGGCGGATGTGGGTAACATCGGCCGGTATTTGGTCAAAAAGGGCGTCCAGTGTAATCCAGCCACCGATATAAACGGCGTTCCAGGCGTGATAATAAAAGCGCTGTTTCAAATAAACCACGCCGGCCTCGATTTTTGTCGGTATGCCGCCGGCCCTTGCCAGGGCTGCGAAAAGCACGGCATGTTCATTGCAGTCACCCACACGATTTTCAAGGGTAGCCAGGGCGTCCGGCAATGATAAAACCGGGCGTTTTTTGATATGATTCTGCATCCACGAAACAATCTTGCGGGCTTTTTCAAGCTCATTGTTCGTGTTGGATGTAATGTCCCCGGCCAGCTTCTTGATGACCGGGTGTTCGGATTCTATAAACGGACCCGGTCTTAAAAACACAGCCTGTTCAGCCGACAGCTTGTCTGTATTTACAGAACCCTGTATATCTCTAATGTTTTCCTTTTCAATGGTGAGAACAGGTGCCTGATAGATTTGACGCCCTCCGTGAAGGTACAGTTCCTTGTCCTTGACGCCGTCGATTTCAGCGATCAGCCGGGTCAGGGCTTCAGGGTCGGCAATCGCAATATTTGACGGAATAGAGGCGATTTTCGTAAGATCCTGGCTCGGTTGGATGGACAGACCGAGCAGCGCATCTTTTCTGGTTGTCTTCTCATGAGTGATTCCAAGCATCCCCTGTTCTTTTAGAATTTCGCCCGCTTCATTGATCCATGCCAGTTGGGTGACCCCCTTGTATTTCAAGGAAATCTTTGTCGCTTTCGTAGGTTGTCCCAGTATCTCGATTTTTTCTTGATCAAGAATTTCGAGATGAATGGGCTCCCGGCCCATTGAAATGGGGTCGAATACATTCAGCACCAGACGGTCTCCAGGTTTTAAATCGCTGGAACTCGCTGCTTGGACAATCCCGGAAGTAAAATATATTTTGTCGTTTAAATTTAATTTGACGGTTTGTTTTGAACCGGCACTTTCGGTGGTCAATGCGAGCACCGTGTCGGATATGGACCCTTCGGCTGAAAAACTGAATCGCCCGGAAGATACTTCAAATGCGAATTCAGCCAGAGAAAAATCGGCATGAAGCGTCCCATGGGTTTTCAGATCCACGTCCTGGATCAATCCCATGGTATTTATCCTCATGAAAACGGTTTCACTGAATTGATATCCATCATCTGTTTTTGAATACCGGGAATGCGAATAACCGATCTTCTGATGATTCTGGTAGATGTTCATCCATGAGCTGCTATCCGTAGATATCCCATGGGGTGAAAAATGGGTTGCGACTGATTCCGCTGACTTGTCATTGAAAAATCCGGTTCTGAATAGAAAGAGAACAATAAACAGTCCTGCGAAAAACGCAGCAGGCAGCCAGAGTTTTGATTTTTTAAAGAATGTCATTTCATTTCTTTTTATCAAGGAAGAGAGACAGATGCAATGGGTTTTAGCTCAGCAATCGCTCTGCTTGGGCTTGACAATTACTATCTTTGGCCTTAGTTTGGTCGGACATAATCCTAAAATGAGCGTTTCAAATTTCAAGAATATTGAGATCAGAAATATTTTAAACTGAAATACATATAAGACCAAACGCGGTTAGGTTTTGATCATATGGCGCAGACAATTTCTATTATAGGCAAATCTGAATCCGGCAAGACAACGTTGATTGAGAAGCTGATCCCTGAAATGAAACGGCGCGGTTACCGGGTCGGTTCTGTGAAACACACCTCCCATGGATTCGACATGGATCGGGAAGGCAAAGACAGTTACCGGCACCAAAAAGCCGGGGCGGAAACAGTGGCCGTGGCATCGCCCCATCAGATCGTTTTGATCAAGAAGGTGGATTCTGATTCACTGGAAAATCTGGAGGCCTACTTTACGGACATGGATCTCCTGTTTGTGGAAGGTTATAAGAAAGAAAAACGACCCAAGATTGAGGTTTTCAACGTCGCGTATCATAAAATGCCGATCAACCCGGACGATGAAAATCTTTTTGCTTTTGTAACGGATGATTCCGTAGAGGTGCGCGTGCCCAGGTTTCGAATGGATCAAATCAAAGAGCTGGCCGATTTAATCGAAAAGAAATATCCGGCCCGTTAATCGGGCAAGAGGAGTATTGATGAAAGAGATTATTACATTATTAATTGTAGTGGGTATATGGGTTCTTTTACAGGCGTATATTCTGCCTAAGCTGGGGATCTCCACCTGAATGAAAAATTCTTGTCAGGTGACAAGCAAACTTCCTGAGGATAAGAAAAAATAAAAAAGGGTCTGCCGTTGACGCTTTCAGCTTGCGGTATCTATGTATTCTCCTGCTATCGTCGTAAAAGAGTCAACGGCAGACTTGATAACCCCTTAAACGTTTATGACGCTTCCTGCCGGATACTGGAATCAAACATTTTCCGGTCCTTGAATTCCATCTGTTTGGCATCGTTCCATTGGGTAACCGGACGCAGGTACCCGACTACCCTGCTGTATACTTCACAATCCTGGAAATTTCTTAGGACAGGATCCTCTTTGTAGCAGTCATCACATTTAATTATAAACTTATTGGATTCAGGTTCGTACACACTTCCACCGGTGATATGGATACCGTCGGCTCTCGGTGTTGCGGTTACCATCGCATCCGCATGACAATCATGGCATGCGCCGGACCATGCCAATACTTTTTTGTCCGGGTGGCTTTCAAATAATTCATGAAGTCTTTCAATCGTCATACTGGCCATGGTGTTACCTCCAATTCAATTCGTTTGTGTCTGTTCATAAAGGGTCTTTTGGCCCAATATCTGCGTTATGTTCAAACTATAACCCGCGGAATATAACCGTACGCCTGTGGTGGGATAAAAACATTATGAATCGTTATTGATGGAAAGACTATAATACTGCACATGTAGTATGTCAAGATTTATGTGGCACAATATGTGGTATTTTAAATACGGAATAATTGCTCAAACAAAGGTGGTGTTTTCGATAGCTTAACTTATTTCACCAGATAGTTATTGCCCATTGACTATCAGTCTCAAAAGCACCCTTGCTACTGGTTATAGGCCCGTTAAAAAAGTATGACCACCCGGGCTTGAGCCAAAAAATTGTCCGGGCTTTGGAGAACGGATTTCAAAACCTGGTAAGCGCCGTCGCTGAGGGACAGACTGCGGTCGCCTTCATAGGTTCCGGTCGCCTCTACCACATAAGGGAGGGAGCCGATGCGATCACTCTGTTGAGCCTGTCGCGGGTCACTGTAGTATCGGACGTAACCTTCCGAGACAGCCTTTTGGATGTCCAGGAAGTCTCCCGGATAGATCGCCTCGCCATTGATAAAGAGGCTCGGTTTCAAACAGGGTTTAAAGTTGGTATGGCGGGCATCAACGATCAGTCCTGTGTAGGGGGAGGACTCTTTTGAAGGCTGTGCCGGTTGTACCGCCCCCTTTTTATCGATGGTCGCCTCGAGGGCAGTGAGTCTCCGGGAGAGGTCTTCCATGTGGACGGACAGGGAAGCCAGGCTTCTTTCCTGGTCATTCAGCGAGTTTCTAATAGCTGCTGTTTCAGCATCCGATGCATATCCTGCGTATGAAACCACGGGTCTGTCGGCAACATAGTCCTGCCATGCCGCGTTCAGGAGTTGGAAGAGATGGAGAAGATCCTCTTTTTGAACAGAAATCTTTTTCAGGTCGGAAATTCGTTCTTCAAGCAATTGCACGCGGCTTTCCAGATCCTTCAATCGAAGTTCCACTTCCTGAGGTGGACGGGTGCTGCTGCGACCGGCGGTTTCTTCAATCACATCGACGAGAACCTTGCCCAGCTTTCCCAAAATCGGCATGCTCACGATCACTTCAACCGAACGGTTGGTTAACGTCCGGGTTTCTTCAACCTGGCAAAATTGAACAATTCCCTCGATTTTCGCGACAACGGCATCATCCTGCGCAATCCGATTTTCAACAATCGTTCTAGAATCGATATGTACCCCTTTAATGACGCCAAGGAGATTTCTCTGGGCGACCACCAGTGCGGCGCGCTGAGCCATAGCTTTTGCCTGGGCTTCGTTCGTTCTATTTTCCGGAAAGATGCCGACGCCTTTTGCATAGACTCTCTGTGTCAGCCAATTGATATAGCCGTTTTCACCGATTTGTTCCTGGGACGAGGTTTCGGCATAACATGACTGAGCGGCGATAATGAGCAGGATGAAACAAATAGTTATCGCGTTGATAATCTGTATTTTTTTCATGGGTGTCTCCTGTCTTCTGTATTCTATTTTCTAGGTTTCACCACTGACTGTCGCTAAAATCCTTCCAGGGTTAAAGTCATCTGTTGGTATTATGGTTTAGGCAGTTATCAGGCGGTACCGAAAGGAACGGGTTCCAGGCGACATGTCCTAAAAACAGGGTTTCATCCGGAACAGGTTTGCCCCAATAATTGCCGGTCAAATCAACATTAAGCGGGGTATGACTCTGAACTTCAAAAGGTTCATTGCCGATGAACGCGTTGTTGCGAATCCTGGGTGCAATTCCGGCCCCTTCGATGACCATCCCCCCCTGACCGCGGTTGGATGAAAAAACCGAGCAGGTGATATTCGGCCGTGCATTTTCTTTTAAATAAAGTCCGGCCTGCGAGCACTCGCTGATGGTGACGGAAAAAACCTCCGGTGAACTGTTGATAATGGTGATGCCGTTTTCCGCCTTTTCAATGACCACATGCTTGAGCATGGTGTGGTCGGTATGGTTCAAAATCAGGCCGCGCCATGAACCCGGTTCCGCTTCAAAAACAGCGGGCACTAATTGAACGGGAAGATCTTTGCGGCCATAGGCGACAAAGCTTCCCCCTTCCACAACAAGGGCGGCTTTCGGTGAAAATCGTATTTCGACACCCGGTTCCGCATATAGCGTGGCACCCGGTTTCACCTGAATTTCCGACAGCACCCGATAAGGGCTTTTCTCCTTGACGAGCAACATGCTGTCGCCGATGGAACCCTCAAGAACCGGACCCGGCCGGGGCAGGTCATATAACCCCTGCTGAGGAAGGGAAACAGCTTCGACAGCCTCGCTGAAAGATCCTTTGTTATCGGCCCGGTCCATTGCTCTGACTTTCAGGTAAAAGCGATCAAAGTTGCTTAAATTCTCTAAGGTTACATCATTCTTTTCGCTGGTTTTAATGTGTATAAATCCGCTGAGTGGTGATGAACTGGTCCAAATTTCATATCCGGCGAGGTCTGCTTCCTTGTTGGGCAGCCAGCGAATATTAACCTTTTGATCTAATGATTCGGACGTAAGGCCGGCGGTTGCAGCAGGCGGCTGTGCGTCAATATCGATCGTATGAGCAATGTCGAGTGCGGATATCTGGTCCCCGAAAGCATTCACCAGATAGGCTTTGGCAGTCAGTCCGTACTGCTCCTCCCCGGGTGACACGGTGTAAACCCCTTCATATATTTCCCTGGTGGTGAATCCTTTTTCC
>CAYTAQ010000154.1:0-9698 GCA_964435695.1 uncultured Desulfobacterales bacterium
TTTTTGCTTGCCCTGTGCACAATATTGCTGATTTGCTTATCGCTAAACCCTGTTGACTCCTTGATCTTTAAAATATTAACACACTTTTTATATCGTTTCATGATATTAAGAACCTGATCGGTGGGCGTAATCTTAGTGGTTACAACTGTTTTCTTGGCGGATTTTTTTACAGCTTTTGCTTTGGGTTTCGCTTTTGGTTTAACCTTTGGCTTTGCCTTGCTTGCCGCCGGGGTTAGTATGAGCTTATCCGCTTTTTTGGAAAGCTGTTCCAGTTTTTTGGACAGGGCATTGATCTCTCTTTTGACGGCTTTCAAATCAACTGATAGTTTTTTCATGCGCATTTTCCTCCTTTTTAAATTTGATAAAAGCAATTAAATTTATGGCAGTGTATGCACAGGAACAAGCACTTTCAAACTAGGTTTCGGCTATAACCGCTGAGTAACAAATAGTGATAAAGAGTGAATGGTGTAAGAAGTCTTAACAGGTGCCCGTCCGCAAATTGAATTTTATCATATAGTTGTATCGTATCAGGCATGCCAATGCAAGAAGAAAAAACGGATGTTTGTTTTTCGGACAACTACCCTGTCTTATTCCCACCGGTTACCGCCCTTATGCTTTAAGTCGATATATGCAATCGTGCCCTGCTCACTGATAAAAGAATTAAGTGCCCAGCTTATGATACTGATAACCAAAGAACCGATAATAGCCGCCCAAAATCCATTGACGTCAAACCCGGGGATAACACCCGAAGCCATTTTCAGCATAAATGCATTGATGATAAAAGTAAACAGTCCGAGGCTGAGAATATTGATCGGAAGCGTTAAGATAATCGCAATGGGGCGAAAAAAAGCATTGAATACACCCAGCGCTGCTGCAGCAAAAAAAGCAGATAAAAAGCCGTGAATAACAATCCCATCGATAAGATATGATGTAATGATGACCGCTCCCGTCAGTGTCAACCACCGAATAGCTATTCCGCGCATTGCATTTACTCCATATGAAAATTTATACGAGGTCTTTTAAAGAGTTATTATATTGTGATTCAATATTTTCTCTATGCTTGTAAAGCAATTCGAACTCGGTGAAGCGCTCTTCTATAAGGACCTGATACTTGTGAATCTCTTTTGATATCTCCGCAATGACTTTTCCGTCATTTGATTGGGACGCATCAATCAAGGTATCGTTTAGTTCATGAATTTTTTCTTCATAACGCTCAATATCTTTTTCCGCATTTACAATTTTTTGATCCAGGGGTTTAATTTTCTTTCCCCTTTCTGTAATGATCTCAGACCGCCTTCGCCGAATCTCCTTTTTTGTCAACCTATCGGCCGGCATCGCCCTTTCATCCGTTGCCTTTGATATCGATCTGTCAATATTCTCATCATGCCAGCCTTCCTTTTCAAGAAAATATTGATAGCCGCCTTCAAATACACCGACATGATCATCCTGAAAAACGATAAGCCTGTCCGCTAGCGCATGCAGAAACATCTCATTGTGGGTAACCATAATCACCGTTCCTTCATAGCTGTCTAATGCCGCAAGCAGCGCATCGCTCGAATCCATATCCAGATGGTTGGACGGTTCATCCAGTATCAGAAGATTTACAGGGGTCGCGAGTATTTTGCCCAGGAGAACTCTGCTTCTCTCGCCCCCTGACAAAACGGCGATTTTTTTCAAAGCGCTGTCCCCTTCAAACATCATGGCTCCACAAATATCTCTAGCCCTTTGCCGGTCGATGTCCGTGCGGGAATACAGTATCTCCTCTTCAACAGTTCGGGTATCATCCAGCAATCGGGTGTTTGTCTGTTCGAAAAAACCGATCTCTAAATTCGGACTGTAGTGAATGTCTCCGGATCCCGGTTCTAATGCAGCAGCCAAAAGTTTCAGTAATGTTGTTTTTCCTTTTCCATTCTTTCCGATCACGCCGATCCGGTCGCCATTGTTTACGGTGATGCTCAGATCTCTGATAAGCATCATGTCCGGATCATAAGAAAAAGAAATTCGCTCCGCACGCATCACGTGCTTTCCTCTCATGGGTTTATATCGAAAGGAAAAATCCAAAGTGCTTATTTTCTCAAGCCTCTCCTTCTTTTCCATTTTCTCAAGGGTTTTTATCCTTGATTGTACCAGATTGGCCAGCCTCGCCTTTGCCCTGAATCGTGTGATAAAATGACTGACTTCTTTCCTTTTGCGTTCATCGTTGATTCTTGTTTTTTCATAAACCTCTTCATCCTGAGCGACCTGCGCATAATAATTTTCCGTATTCCCTTTGATTTTGCGTATGCGCTGGCGGTGAATTCCCAGGATATGCGTCACAACCTTATCCATGAACCCCCGGTCGTGTGTAATCAGCATCAGCTCGTGCGGCCATTTGACAAGAAACGTTTCAATCCATCTTATCGAAGCAATATCAAGATAATTTGTCGGTTCATCCAGCAATAAAAGGTCAGGCTCGGAAGCAATGACCTTTGCAAGATTCAGACGGACCTGAAATCCGCCTGAGAACTCACCCGGATGCCTGCCCATATCTTTTGCTGAGAATCCAAGACCCGCCAGAATTTTTTCGATTTCCCAGGAGTGGTCTCTTTTAGACGCCGGCAATTCCGCCATGCCTTCTTTCAGTATCGTATCCTTCGTAAACGACAGCCGTTGCCTCACCATCCCGATTCTATAATTCTTTGGGATGATAATGGCTCCTTCATCAAATGTCTCTTCGCCCATAATCATGCGCAACAGAGTCGTCTTGCCGTGTCCGTTACGGCCCACGAGTCCGATCCGTTCTCTTGCGGTGACTGTAAAGCTGGTCTTGTCGAAAAGGGTTTGACCGGCAAAACTTTTTTTAAGGTTCTCCACGCTGATCATTGGTGATTCACTGCCGTCAATTTATACTGGTTGTCATAGATTATGACAACTATATTTAAAGAGTCAATAATGATTCGGTTTTACAAACTTTTTGCAATTATGTATAGTGCAACTGAGACAAATTCCAAAGGTCTCCGAGGAGTGGTATGTAATGAACAGAGCGCACTGGATTTTTCACCCGATCGTTATTTTTATCTTCTCCATTCTGGCACTTGCCGCATCTCTTTTTCTTTATATTTACTGGTATATTGAAGTCAGCGCCGGCTTAAAATCGATTGTCAAACGATTCAACCTCGATACCGGGCAGGTCTTTGCGTCCCAAACCTGGGTGGTCATTCTGGTGCTTTCCATCCTCGTGGGCGTCATCCTCATGGGAATATTCATCATCTTTGTATACAATCTCAAAACCTTTCATCTGTATCGTCTGCAGCATAACTTTATCAACAATTTCACCCATGAGCTAAAAACACCGGTAACCTCTTTAAAGCTTTACCTTGAAACATTTCTCAAACATGAACTTTCCCGGGAGGATCAACTTAAATATACACAATATATGCTCAATGACACCGACCGTCTTTCGGACAATATCAACCGCATTCTGAATCTCGCTCAAATAGAAAGCAAAAGCTATAAAAGTGACTTTGTAGCACAGGATCTGGTATCTGTTGTTGCACAATTTTATAAAAAAAATTCGCATCTCTTTAAAAACTGTGAGATCAATCTTCATCCTCCTGATGGTGAATCTTTAATCTATATTATCAACCCACCGCTGTTTGAAATGGTTCTAATGAACCTGTCGACCAATGCCTTAAAATATACCAACGCCGTCAAACCAAAATTAACGATTACATTTGAGATTCATCGAAAAAAAATATATATTCGCTTTAAGGATAACGGTATTGGGATTGAAAAATCGGAAATTAAAAAAATTTTTAAGAAATTCTATCAGGTGGGCCAATCCGATGATATGTCCGCGCGGGGAAGCGGGCTTGGGCTTTATCTCGTAGAACTGATCGCTCATATCCATAACGCCAAAATCATCGCCCATAGCGAGGGGCTAGGCAAAGGCACAACCTTCACACTCATACTGCCGATATGACGGACAAAACAAAAAAACGAATACTGGTCGTCGAAGATGATCATCATATTGCAGAAGGGCTTCAATTAAACCTGTCCTTGCAAGGATATGATGTCAGGCTCGCATTCAACGGTGTTTCAGGCTTGCAGGCATGGAAAGAATGGCAGCCGGATCTTGTGGTGCTGGATATCATGCTGCCGGGCATTGATGGTCTATCCGTCCTTCAAAGTATCCGCCTCGAAAATGAAAAGATCCCGATTTTGATCCTGTCCGCCAAAACTGAAATAGACTATAAAGTAAAAGGGCTTTCTTACGGCGTCGACGACTATCTTACAAAACCTTTCAGCCTGGATGAATTTTTGTTGCGCGTGGAGAGGCTGTTGAAACGGGCGTCATGGACCCGGGATTTACGCACCGTCACTGACAAAGATTCCGGATTCAACAAGGACTTTTATTCATTTGGTGATAATCATATAGACTTTACAACCATGACAGCCACCTGCAAATGCGGCAAAATAAGTCTGACAGAGCAGGAAATCAAGCTTCTAAAGTTGTTTATCGCCAACCAGGGTAAACCCTTATCGCGTCAACAACTGCTGCAGATCGGATGGGGCTATTCAGGGCGGACCACCACAAGAACGGTGGATAATTTCATTGTACGTTTTCGAAAATATTTTGAAAAAACACCCAAAAAGCCCGAACATTTTAAAAGCATTCGTTCCATCGGATATGTGTTTTTCCCGCATCCGGATAAACCATCAAAGGGACCAGATCCAAAGCGTTCGGCTTTGAAATAACCCCTTAAAAGAGGATTATTTTGCAGTCGTCCTCGTGTGCGTGAACGTTCACGTTGGTCGATTGTATCAAAGGCAAACCATGCAAAAAACCCAGCTTCATGAAATGATTTTACACGAAAATAACAAGGTTGAAATAATCTCACAGGCGCTTATACTTGAAGAACCCCTATCGATTCGTATCGACGGCAATCCCTATTCGGTTGTCATGAGAACACCGGGTGACGAAATCCATCATGCAGCCGGATTTTGTCTGGCCGAAGGCATCGTGGATCATCCGGACGATTTTTCCACCATTGGGTTCTGCACCGAAGAAGGCGTCAATGTCGTAACGGCAACATTAACCGCTGAAAGAAGAAAACGCGTTGAAAATCTATTGGAAAGACGGGGTTTTATAAGTCAGACCAGCTGCGGCATCTGCGGCAAGGAACTGGTGAAGGATCTTTTCCAAATCATTCAGCCGGTTGCAGCTACGATACTGATTCCTGTCGAAAAAGCCAAATTGTGTGTCGACTTGCTTGTCAAGCGGCAACGCCTTTTTGCAGAAACCGGAAGTACCCATGCATCCATGATTTTTGATTCGGACTTGAATATCATGTCGTATGCGGAAGATGTTGGACGCCACAATGCTTTGGACAAAGCTATCGGCCGGGTTTTCATGGAGAAAAAGATCGATGAAGCTCACATGGCTGTTCTTTCCTCGCGGATCAGTTATGAACTTGTCCAAAAAGCGGCCAGAGCCCGGATTGAAATGATGGTAAGCATGTCGCGACCCACCGCGCTTGCCGCCGAAATTGCAAAAAATTTGAACATGACCCTGGCCTGTGTGGGAAGGCGGGGAGGGTTTATGATTTTTTCCGGCAAAAATCGTTTTGCTGAAGAAGCTTAAACTGATTACAAATCCGTTAATCCTGCAAACCTCCAACACGCCAATGCCCCGGTCGCAGCAGATCATTAAAACACATTGACGACCGGTCTTAACATACCCTTGTTATCGGTCATAGGCCCGAAAAATAGTGTTGACATTTCCTACCACATTGTTACATATATGAGCATATGATAATTACTTGAATTGTCATTTCACTATAAACCATACCAAAATGGATGATAAACGATCATGGAAAGCAACGAATTCTCATTGTTCCGGAAAAAATTTAACAAAACTCAAAAAGAACTTTCCCAGTTACTCGGGACATCTCTTAAAGCCGTCCACAGCTATGAACAGGGATGGCGCAAAATACCTCCGCACATTGAGAGACAGATGTTTTTCCTGGCCAAAAACATTCAGGGAAATTATAAAGGGGATAAATCCTGTTGGACAATCAAAAAATGCCCCCCAAAAAAAAGAAATACATGTCCGGCGTGGGAGTTTCAAACCGGAAATCTCTGCTGGTTTATTTGCGGTACCGTCTGTGCCAACGAAATTCATGAGAATTGGGAAGAAAAGATGAAGGTGTGTCGTACCTGCGAAGTTTTGAATCACATTTTTGAAACAGTAAAGAACGCCTAGGAATACAAATATGAAAATTGTCTCGCTGGCAATCAGCAAGAAAAAAGGAACGCGAAAGAAACCGCTTGGCCATGCCGTGGTTCAAACGGATCATGGTATGAAAGGCGACGCGCATGCAGGTCCATGGCATCGGCAAGTAAGTCTTTTAGCCACGGAAAGTATTGAAAAAGCGCGCCGCCAAGGGCTGGATGTTAGCTTCGGCGACTTTGCCGAAAATATCGCCACGGAAGGCATCGACTTGGTCAACCTGAAAATCGGAACACGGTTAAAATTGGGCCTCACCGTTGTCTTGGAAATTTCACAAATAGGCAAGATATGCCACAACAAATGTGCCATCTATTATAAGGCAGGCGACTGCATCATGCCCAAGGAGGGTGTTTTCGCCCGTGTGATTGCGGGCGGGGAAATCCAATGTGAAGATGCAATCGAAATCATTGAATGAAGGATATATCATATCAATATCCTTTTATTGAGGTCAACCCGATGAGAAAAAGCCTATGGTGTATCAGTCTTTTGATTCTGATTGTTTTTTCATATGAATCACCCGGCATTGCTGATGGTTCAAAGCGTGATGCGCCGATGGTGCTGCTGACGGACTTTACATATCGTGCAGGTGATAAGGATTCGCCGGAAAAATCAAAGGCCCTGGCATTCTTTGGCGCCAAGAAAAAAGCCGTTGTTATGGCTGCAAAAAGCCTTATGCAGAAAGACCTGTTAGAAAATTACGGGAAACAACAAGAGGAGATATTTTGTCTGGCTACAAATAACATCAGCGCGCGAATTATACAGGAAACGTATGCTGAAAAAGAGAAACAGTATTTCGTCAAAATCAAGGCCGAAGTCGATATTGCGGACTTCATTGAGGCTGAAATCGAAAATCAGGCGTTTGAAAAAGAAGAATCTGATTTTTCCTGGAAAGAAGAAATGGAACAGCATATTTCAAAATCCATCGATCCCGGCAGGGAACTATCAAGAGCTTATCGGTATATCAGAAAAGATCAGACGCGAATTGCCATTATTTATTTAGACCACCTGGTAAAGAAATATTCGAATTGGAGCGATGTTTATTACTTGCGTGCCATGGGATTCAAAAGCATGCATTATATTGATGACATGATGAAAGATTTAGAGAAAGCATGCTCTTTGAATAATCAAGACGCATGTAATGCGCTAAATGCCTTAAAATAAAGGGTTCAAGTCTGCTTTTGAGTCTATCAGGTCGACAACCTGCGATCAGTCAAATCGTCCAAGCATAAAGCGAGGAACCATTGTTCAAACCAAGAGAAGTTCTCGATATTGCCATCCAGATTGAAAAAAACGGCGAAGCAATCTACCGCAACGCCATCCAAGAAGTATCAGATGAAAATCTTAAGGACGCTCTGCTATGGATGGCGAATGAAGAAGCAGATCATATCAAGTGGTTTTCAGCTCTCAAGGAAACTATTCAGGAAACTCCCGGCGTCATTGCAGAGGAGTTAAGCGGTGATATGCTCAAGGGCCTGATCGGTGATCAAAGCTTTACGCTCAAAGATGTCGATTTTTCCCGAATCGATGATCTTGGCGAGCTTGTCGGCATTTTTATCGAGTTTGAAAAAGACAGTATTATCTTTTATGAGATGCTCACACCTTTTGTGAAAGATCAGGAGACCCTTGACCATCTTCAGAAAATTATCGCTGAAGAAAACCAACACATCAAAAAGCTCGAGTGCTTCGTTAAATCCGAAACAGCGACAACCTAGCATCGTGATCCAATTTTTTTTCAAATCGTTTTATCAGCATCATCTCCAAAAAGAGAGGATATATGCGGAACTTCGTTTGGGTTTTGTCCCTGCTGATTTTTCTGATGCCGGTGACAGCCTTGAGTGCAAATATTGACTATGCGCTTGATGTTCACATCGATACGGAAGCAAAAAAAATAAGCGGTTCAGCAAGCATTTCAGCTGATGAAACCACGGCCGTGTCTCTATCGGTAGGCAGCCTGTATCATGTGACGGTGAACGGAAAAGACATCGTCAGGAACTTGAATGATATTGCCGACCTGCCGATCCGGAAAAACAGAACAACCGTCGTCACCTTTGAAGCCGACCTCGGGCATAACGAATCCACTTTCATCGATTCGGAACATGTGTTCTTGTCCGATAACTGGTATCCCCTGCCGGATGTTCTCGTAACCTACCGGTTGTCCGTCACCCTGCCGGAAACCTTTGTCGCAGTTGCCGAGGCCGATACCATACGATCAAAAAGCAACAATGGGACCGTGACCTACCAGTTTTATTTCAATCACCCGCTCGATCAGCTGCATCTTGCCGCTTCAAGCCGGTATCTTGTTGCAAGGGATAAATATAAAGATATTGTATTGGAGACATATTTTTTTAAAGAGGATTCAGATCTTGCCGCAGCATACCTGGCCCATGCAAAAAAATACCTGCAGATGTACGAAGACATGCTGATGCCTTACCCTTATAGGCGGTTCGCTGTTGTGGAGCATCTTTTACCGACCGGAAATTCCATGCCCACCTTTGCATTGCTGGGTCAGGAAGTGATTCGATTGCCTTTTATCGTAAAGACATCGCTGGGTCACGAACTCCTTCACCAGTGGTTCGGAAATTCCGTTTATATCGATTTCTCACAAGGCAACTGGGCCGAAGGACTGACCACCTATCTGTCCGACCATGAGTTTGCGGTTCTTGATAATCAGGGCAAGGAATATCGCAAGCAGATCATGGTGGATTATGACGCCTATGTCACCCCGGATGCCAGGCTGTCGCTCAGCAACTTTTTTTACCGCGGCAACAAAGCTCAGCGTGTTGTGGGCTACGGTAAATCGGCCATGTTTTTTCACGGTCTCAGAAAACGCTTTGGGAATCGATATTTCTTTGAAGCTTTACGGCATTTCATCACGGAAAAACGTTATTGCAACGCTTCGTGGTCTGATATTCAGACATCATTTGAAAAGATTACCGGCGAGGATCTGTCTGTATATTTCGATTGCTGGTTACATGCAATGGATATCCCTCGCATCCGGGTTGAAGAGGCGGAGCTTGCGGTTGAAAATGGAGAGCTGAAAGTTAAATTCAGATTGCTGCAACAAAATCCCCCCTGCCCGCTGACAGTTCCGGTCACGATCTATTTTGAAAAAGGCGCCCGCATTCATTTCATTCAACTGAACGCCCTGGAAAAAATGGTTCTCTTGCCGGTACAGGATCTGCCTACGCGCGTGGTTGTGGATGAAGATTATGATATCATGAGACATCTGGCGCCTGAAGAAATTCCTCCGGTACTGGCGAATATCATGGGCAGTGACACGTTGACGGTCGCTGTATTGAATGAAGAGAAAAACATCTATCAGCCGCTTGTCGATGCCCTGGGTGTGGCTCATGTGACATTTCTGCCACCGGATAAAATAGCGTTATCCACCTTGAAAGATCGCGCTCTTTTGATTGCCGGATATAAC
>CAYTAQ010000155.1:0-9696 GCA_964435695.1 uncultured Desulfobacterales bacterium
AAAATTAGAGATGTCCTCGCGTCGCAGGGGGTAGTGGTCAGGGACCGGAAGGTGTTATGAAACCCGTATATTTTCCCTTCACATTCATGACCGGGCCGGTGTTAGAGGCATGTCGCCGGTTTTTTAAGAAGATCGTCGTAGCCCAGGCAACGGGCGATAATATTCCGAGTCAGATGAAAGCGTGGCAGGCGGAGGGGCTTATAGATATCCGGGTCCCGGAGTCTGACGAAGGAAACATCGCCGCCGTGCTGCGGGATTACCGGGCGTGGGCTCAGTATCATCGGGGAGGGGATATTTCAGTTTATAAGTACTATAAGGACAAGATTCCTTTTTTTGATGATGCTTCGATTGCCCAGATAAAAAAAGACATCCGAACAGCTGACACAGCTGAAGGGAAGGATCCCGCTTCAGAAGACAAGGGGCTGTTGTTACAGGCGAGGGTTTTTTTGCAGATGGCACAGGAATTCGATGAGCAGAGCTTAGATATTGCCCGGAACTTGAAAGACCAGGAAGAAATGGAACGGGGGTTGTTTGACGGGTTGCGGGGGGAGGGAGCGTTGTCGCCGATGCCGGCCAAAGCCGGAGCATCGCAGCTTTCAGGCGATCCCTTCGGTTATCTGCTTTCTGACCGTTTGAGCGCCTGGGCACGGATGATGCTGTCGCACAACATGCTTGACGATTTTTTCATCACCAACAGCAGGGAAGCGATCGAATTGGCTATCGGCGATTTTGTAAAAACTGAAACCAGGATTCACATGCAAAAGATCCCTGGTTTTAGAGGCGATGCTGAGGCCACGGCGCGTTTACAGGCGGCATTCATAGACTATCTCAAACGGCTTTCTCAGATGTCGTCGCTTCAGTTTCATGAAAATACGGTACCGCAGTTTTCAGTGGCGCATGGCGATGAAGCCTTGTCAATGGAATTGTATACGATTTCCGGTATATCGCCCCATGATTTTTTTTCCCGTTCTTTGAAAAGGGATGTGATGACGCATACGCTTACAAAGAAAAAAATACCTGTAAAAAATACGATGTTGGGACTTATTATGCCGGAGGGTTAAGATCTGCACCGCAACAGCGCGCGAATCAAAATAGATAGAATCCCTTACGGTGGCTGCGAAGCACTGCCGTAAGACAGAACATTCCTCGCAGCTTGCCGCAAGGAATGTTCAATCTCGTATGAAATTTGATTCCAATTTTATAGACCTTTAATAAAGGAGATAAAGAACCGGTGTAATGGGGTGATAAGAGAAGGGCTTGGTGTGATGGATTGTCGGAACAATAGTTTGAAAAAAAATTAAGAATGCTTGACTCGGATTTTTAATTGGTATAATGGCATTTTCGTTGTTGCGTAAAATGTTGGTATGAATATACCGTGAATTAATTTTATGAAAGGAGGCTTTAAAAATGGCTTTTGTCCCTACGGTTGATGAAGAGAAATGTGTTGGTTGTGAAGAATGCGTGGATGTCTGCCCTGTTGAAGTATTTGAGATTCAAGATGAAAAATCAGTTCCGGTAAACGCAGAAGAATGCTTGGGTTGTGAAAGTTGCGTAGAGGTTTGCGAAGAAGGCGCAATTACAGTCGAAGAAATTTAATTGACAAGAACTTATGGATCCCCTGGTCATGAATGACGGATTGATCAGGGGATACCCCTGCCGTTTTCCCCTCATTTCCGCCTTTTCGCCAAAAATCGTTCGACGTGGGTATGACTATACATAGAAGCGCTGTTTTTCTCTCGCTGCGACGCAGGTTGTGGAGGAGCGCCATTTTTTCAAGAGGTCTTTTGCTTTCCGATATTTTTTATCGATGACGTCATCCGACTGATCCGGATCATGGTGAAAAAGATACAATGTTTTGACGTGTGCCCGGTCTGCTAATTTGACGACTTCAGTGATGGGGGAGTGCCCCCAACCCACTTTATTTTCATATTCTTCGTCTGTGTAGGTGCTGTCTGCGATCAAGGTATCTGCAAGATGCAAAAATGTCTTGAGTTTGTCGATGTACGCACTGTTATACTGCTTGCTTGTTTCTGGAAACAGCTCATTATCGGTGATGTAACAGATGGAACGACCTTTGTAGTCGATGCGATACCCCAGACAATTTCCAGGGTGATTCAAGAGAAGCGTTTTTACAGTGGTTTCTTCAATGGAAAAAGTTTCTTCCTTGACATCGCGAAAAGAGACTGTTGAGCCGAAATCTTTGATGTTAATTGGAAAATAGACACCATTCATCTGCCCTGAAATTAGCTCGCGAATGCTAATATCGCCGTGCGGCGGCCCGATAATTTCGAATTCATTTCCTTGCCTGTAAAGGGGTGCAAAAAAGGGGAGGGCGTTGATATGGTCCCAATGAGGATGGGATATAAAAATTTTTGCTTTGATTTTGTGGCGATTTTCAGCCATCAAATGATCTGAAAGCGATTTGATGCCGGTGCCGGCGTCAAAAATAAAAAGATTGCCTTTTGGAAACTCCACGGTAATGCAGGATGTGTTGCCCCCGTAGCGGATCGCTTTTTCTCCCGGAACCGGAAGCGTTCCTCTGATGCCCCAGAATATCAGCTCGATGCGGTCCTCGACGATTCGATGAATTTGGTCGGCGATTTTTTCCAGCTCAACCGGTTTGACGATATATCCGTCCGCACCCGCATCAAAGGCCTGTTTCCGGTCAACCTCATAGGTTTTTCCGGATACGATGACGATTTTCATGTCTTTGAGGCTCTGATTCGATCGAATTTTCTTACAGAGTTCAAGTCCGTTGATTCCCGGCATCATAATATCAAGTATAAGACAATCCGGCATAATCTGCAGAATTTCCTGAATGGCGTCGGTGCTGGATGTATTAGAATAAACGGAGAGAATGTCGGATTCCAGGTATTTGGTGAGAAGTTTGATAAAGATCCGGTCATCATCGACGATAAAATATTTTGTTTTTTTATCCATTTGAAAATATGTCACGGCAATTGCGAATCGAGCACTAGGGGTTCTTTTTTGCGATCTCTTTGAAATCCGGTATAGACCGGACAAAAAGATCATAATAATAAGGATCAAAATGCGAGCCACGGCCCTCTTCCATATTTTTGATAACCTCATGCTCCGGTGAAGCTTTACGGTATACACGGTCCTGACTCAACGCATCATACACATCCACTAAGGCGACAATACGTGCAGCGGCAGGTATATTTTCTCCTGAGATATTTTTCGGATAACCTTTTCCGGTCCATTTCTCATGATGATACAGCGCGATTTCGTGCGCCATCTGAAGCATGGGAAATTCAGAATCGCCCAGGATTTCCCCGCCGATCTCCGTATGGGACTTGATAATTTCGAATTCATCCCCCGTAAGGGGTCCGTTTTTTTGGAGGATGGCGTCCGGCACGCCGATTTTACCGATATCATGCATGGGGGCGGCAAGGCGAATATCTTCCACCTGCTGCTTTGGCCATCCGGCGGCATCCGCCAGGAGGGCACTGAAAAGTCCAATCCGCCGTACATGCCCCCCGGTTTCTTCATCTCTCGATTCCAGCGCGGTCAGGAGTCTGATAATCGTTTCTTCTTGGGTTTGACGAATGAGCTGGGTTTGTTTCCGTACAATTTTTTCAAGCCCCTCACCGTACTCTCTCAGGGCTCTTTCGAGTCTAACCGTCCGTTCACCAACGCTGAGACGGGCCCGGAGTTCATCCGGCTCAAAAGGTTTTACAACGTAATCGTCCACACCCCCTTCCGACAATCCTTTGACAACATCTTCTTTATCGCCGCGGGATGTCAGAAGTATCGTGTAGACATAGGGTTTTTCCCGGCCCCGGCTCCGGACGTGCTTCACAAGATCCAGACCGTTCATTTCCGGCATCATCCAATCCGTGATTACCATATCGACTTCCTTGGAAAGGAAATTTTCCAGGGCATCCAAACCGTTTTCCGAAGGGATGACAAAGTGGCCCCATTTTTCCAGAAAATGCTGCAGCCTGCGCCGGGTTATGGCATCATCTTCTGCAATGAGTATGTTCAATTTGCATCCTCCCTATCGATATCTAAAAACATTCTTTCCAATGTGTCAAGCTCGTCTGAAAGCTGTGTGAAGATTTCTTTAGTTTGATCAAAAGTGGCGGCACCTCCCATTTTTTCGAGTGTATAGGCTTTTTGCACGGCGGTTTCAACCTGAAAATTTCCCAGCATCCCTTTCAAGGCATGGGCTGTCCGCTGAAGCGTCGGAGCGTCTTTGGCATCGATGGCACCTTCAATCTCCTGCAACATCTTCGGGTAGTCGGCAACAAACATCTCGATGATTTCCTTTAGAAAATCCCAGTCATTGTCAAAAGCCTTTAAGAGCGTTTTTTTGTCGAATGCCGGTTGAGCGTTCAGGGTCATGGTGTTTTCCTCCGTATCCGGTTTGTCTTGTCGCGACATGAGTGTTTTGATGCTGTTGTGCAGGGCGTCTGATGAAATGGGCTTGGGAACGTAGTCATCCATTCCCGCTGCCAAACATCTTTCGCGATCCCCTTTCATGGCGTGCGCGGTCATGGCGATGATGGGTATATGCCGGCCCTGTTCTTTTTCGATTTCCCGTATTCCGGCGGTGGCTTCAAAGCCGTCCATCTCCGGCATCTGGACATCCATGAGAATCAGATCGAAAGAACCTTTCGAAAATGTCGCTAAAGCCTCTACCCCGTTTTGTACGATGGTTGCTTGATGCCCCCACCGTTCGAGCAGCCGGCTGATGAACTTCTGATTGAAAAGCGTGTCTTCCGCAACCAGTACCCTTAACCGGCCTTCGCCGGCTTGCAACCGTTTTTCAGACGGTGTTTCATGTTGCTCGTGGGGTGTTTCATCCTCAGCAACGGTGCTGACAACGGCATCCAGCAAATCAGATGGCCGGATCGGCTTGACAATAAACGATTTCACATTCAACGCATCCACATCAACCTGGTTGCGAAGCTTCGAGGATGTGACCATCATAATAATTTTGCTGTCAATGATATTTTGCTCCCTTATCCACCTGACGAGGGAAAACCCGTCCAAGACCGGCATATCCGAATCCACGATGATGTGATCAAACAATGGACCGGATTGAATGGATTTCAGAATCAAGGATTGGGCGTCTGCGATGGTGGCGGCGCCGATGGGAGACATATGCCAGCTTTCCAGCATGCCCAAAATGATTTCGAGATTGCTTTTATTATCATCGACCACCAGGGCCGTTTGGTTGCGCAGGCCGATATGCGGCCCGATCATTTCAGGTTTTTCCAGACGGGAGGGCGGTTTAAAATGAGCCGAAAAGTAAAATGAACTCCCGGGGCCGACGGTATCGCCGGCGGATGTGATATGCCCAAGGGATACCGGACTTTCCACCCAAATTTTTCCATTCATCAGCTGAACAAGCTGGCTCGAAACAGCCAATCCCAATCCTGTTCCGCCGTATTTGCGGGTTGTGCTGCCGTCCGCCTGCGCAAAGGCGCCGAAAACACTCTCCTGTTTTTCACGGGGTATGCCGATACCGGTGTCTTTGACCGAAAATAGGAGATGGTACGGGCTGTCGTCTGTTTCCTCAAATTCGACGGCAAGGATAATTTCCCCTTTTTCCGTAAATTTGACAGCGTTTCCGACAAGATTGAGGATGACCTGACGGACTCTCGAAGGATCTCCGATAACAATTTCCGGAATATCTTTATTCACGCGGTAGGCCAATTCAAGACATTTTTCATGAGCCTTTGAAGCGACAATTCTTAAAGATTCCCCAATAAATTCCCTGAGATTGAAAGGTACCTCTTCCAATTCAAGCTTGCCGGCCTCTATTTTTGAGAAGTCGAGGATATCGTTGATCAGCGAAAGCAGAGAATATGCCGCGGAAATGACAACGCCCAAATCTTCACGCTGTTCAGATGAAAGATTGGTTTCAAGCGTGAGTTCGATAAGCCCGATGATCGAGTTTAACGGGGTGCGGATTTCATGGCTCATATTCGCCAGGAACTCACTCTTGGATCTGTTGGATGCTTCCGCGGTCAATTTTTCCTGATACAAGGCTTCAGCCAATTTTCGTTTGGTTACATCGCGTAAAAGCCCTCTAAATCCGGTTACCTCTGCTTTCGAGTCTCTGATCAGCGATAAGGATGTTTCGATATGGCGTTCGGAACCATCTTTGTGGGTAAATGACCAGTCCAGTTCATTCACTTCCGTTTTTTGTTGCGCTAAAGATTCAAAGGTTTGAAAGAGCTTTGCGGCGTTTTCTTCGCCTAAGAAAGTCCGGATATCCTGGTCCATCATTCTTTGTTTTGGATGCCCGGTGATTTTTGTCAGTGAGGTGTTGCAAAACGTCAGCAGACCGGCTGAGTTTACCTCGTAGTATCCGTCTTCGATGCTTTCAATGATGGTTCTATATTTTTCTTCGCTGATGCGCATGGCCGCTTCTGCAGTTTTGCGTTGATTGATGGTGAACTGTGCATGAGACCCGAATATGGCAAAGAAGGACAACACCAGGAGGCGGGTTAACAGATCGTTGAAGTCAGGGCCAATAACGCGTTGAAAAAAACTTACGTTATTGTTCAGCATGACATACATCAGCGACTCGATCAGCCAGTACAGGACGGCCAGACCGAGACCTATTAACGCCATATGATCCATGAGCTGAAAACGGTTTTTAAAAGCAAACTTCATTTCGGTCACCCTACCCTAATAAATGATCTGTGTTGTTAATGGTTAATGGGTACTGCCTTGGACGGATCTTACATAGGCGTTGTCTTTCTGTTTAAAAGATGATCATTTATGATATGATAAATCGCCTGAAACTTCAACAGTATTTTTCAGGCAAACCCCTACCGGTTGTTATCGAAAATCGGCTTACAACATATATATTGCGATTTGTTGGAAACTGTGATAGCCTCCGGCACCATGAAACAGTATGTTATAGATGAGCTAAGATACCAGGATTATGAAAAAATCAAGATATATTTCGATGAATCCTTCGGAGAATCGGAGTTGGGCGGTGTTTATTGGGTGCCGCTTGAACCGGAAATGCTGACACAGGTGCAGGCGGCACACACAACCTGCCAGCCATTGTATTTTGCACTGGATCTTGCGCCGGATCGTTTATCTTGTGAATTGTTGGTACGAACCCGAAACCGCATCCGCTGCGACTGCATCGGTTATGCAAATGAACACCAGCGTAACTGGATCATAAAAACGATCGATGCGGTTCTTGAGAAACTGGAGATAATAACCTGATTCCGATGGCAAAGCATGCGTTACATACCGTACTTATCTTCGTGTGGGTGGTTCTCGCGACCATTTTTTTCGGCACCAGCGTTATCGTTATCGCCATGTTCAGCAAAAAGGGGAATGTCGCCCATTGGGTTGCACGGTTATGGGGGCGTTCGATCCTTGTTGTCAGTCGTGTTCATGTGAATATAACAGGTCTGGAACACATTCCTGCCGGAAGATCCTGCATCCTCATGGCAAACCACCAAAGCAATTTCGATATCCCCGTTTTGCTGGGGCGCCTTCCTGTTCAGTTTCGATGGCTTGCCAAAGAAGAATTATTCAAGATTCCCATTTTCGGTCGCGGGATGCGCGGATGCGGCTATATCAGTATCGACAGAACCAATCGGAAATTGGCTTTTGAAAGTCTGAAGGAAGCTGCCCGCAAAATCCGGGAGGGTGTTTCGGTGATGATTTTTCCCGAGGGGACCCGGAGCATGGACGGAAAGATCAGGCCGTTTAAAAAGGGCGGCTTTGTGTTGTCGGTGGATGCCGGGGTGCCGATTGTTCCGATCATTATACACGGCACACGAGCAATTATGCCGAAGGGTCGCTTAATGATAAGATCACAGGATGTCCGGATGGAGGTTTTAGCGCCTATCAATACGTCGGCCTATACCCGAAAAACCAAAGATGAACTCATGGAAAAGGTGAGAACCGCCATCTGTGAGACCTTTGACGGAATCGCAGGGGAATAAACCATGTCTCTTAAGATTATTCCATTAGGCGGTTTGGGCGAAATTGGTCTGAACATGATGGTATACGAATACGATGACATTATATTTATCGTTGATGCCGGTTTGATGTTTCCCGACGATTACATGCTGGGCGTCGACTACGTGATACCGGATATGAGTTACATCAGGCAAAACGCTTCGAAAGTGGAGGCCATTGTTT
Source organism: uncultured Desulfobacterales bacterium (assembly GCA_964435695.1). Lineage (GTDB taxonomy): Bacteria > Desulfobacterota > Desulfobacteria > Desulfobacterales > B30-G6 > CAYTAQ01. The sequence goes on from CAYTAQ010000155.1 coordinate 8,146, forward strand.
TAACCCACGCGCATGAGGATCATATCGGGGCGCTGCCGTTTCTCTTGCGGGAGGTTAACGTCCCTGTTTATGGGACTCCTTTTACCCTTGGACTTGTCCACCACAAATTGGAGGAATTCGAACTTGCCGCTTCAGCGGCTTTGTATGAGATAGCGCCGGGAGATACGCTTAAAATCGGACCGTGTGAATTGGAGTTTATTCGTGTTTGTCACAGCGTTGTCGACGGTGTCGGCATCGCCATTAAAACGCCGGTGGGACTGGTTGTCCATACCGGCGATTTTAAAATTGATCACAGCTCGACCGATGGGATGGTGACCGATGTCGGCCGGTTTGCACAATGTGGTGAAAAAGGCGTGCTGGCCTTGCTTTCGGATTCGACAAATGTGGAAAAGGAAGGCTACACTATCTCAACAAGGGAAATAGGGGAGACGCTTTCAAGAATCAGCTCCTGCTGCAAGGGGCGGATTATCGTTGCGCTTTTTGCTTCGAATATCACCAGAATTCAACAGATTGTGGATATTGCCGAAACCCAGGGGAGGAAGGTGGTCTTTAATGGGAGAAGCATTGAACTCAGCGTCGATATTGCACAAAAACTCGGTTACCTGAAAGTTCCGCAAGATATGGAGATCGATACTGCGCGAATCGACGAATACCCGGAAAATGAAATTGTTATGGTCATGACGGGAAGCCAGGGAGAACCCATGTCCGCGCTTGCCAGAATGTCCGCCGGCACCCATAAGCAGATCAAGATTAAAAAAGATGATACGGTGATTCTGTCCTCAAAATTCATTCCGGGAAACGAGAAAGCAATCGCAAGTATTATCAATAATTTGTATAGGCGTCGCGCGGATGTTATTTACGAAAAGATTTCCGCCATCCATGTGTCGGGGCATGCGTTTAAAGAAGAATTGAAGCTTATGATCAATCTGGTCAAACCCAAGTATTTTATACCGATTCACGGCGAATATCGACATTTGATTCTTCATGGACGACTTGCGGAGAATGTGGGCATCCCAAAAAATCGTGTGCTCATTGCGCAAAACGGTAATATTATAGAGTTTGATGCGCACGGCGCGCGTATTAAAGAAAACGTTTCTACCGGCAAGGTTCTTGTGGACGGAAAAGGGATCGGGGATGTCGGGCGCAGCGTGCTGAAAGAGCGGCAGATCCTGTCCAAAGACGGTCTAGTGGTGGTCAATATGGCATTTGACGAGGAAACCGGCATTGTTATTTATGGTCCTGAGATCGTGTCGCGTGGATTCGTATTTGATGCGGAAACCGGCCACCTTCTGAAAGATGCGGAGTGCGTTATCCTGGAGATTGTAGAAGAAATCAGCCCGGAAGTGCCCAACAGGATCGACAAGATCCGAATGAAAACCAGAACAGCGCTGCGCCAGTATTTCTTTTATGCCATCGGGCGAAGACCCGTGATACTCCCTTTCGTTCTCGAGGTTTGACCAAGAATTTTGTCTTTGTTTGAATTTTTTTGCTAATGGCATACATTAATCGGCAATTTGGGATAAAGAAATATTTCATCTTTTTGCCGGCAAC
>CAYTAQ010000156.1:0-9554 GCA_964435695.1 uncultured Desulfobacterales bacterium
ACACATCATCGAGCGGGCGCTTCCGGTCCGTTTTCATACGCCCAATGCCGTTCATGTCCGTGAAATCAGCCAGGAGGTTGCAGGGCTGATGTTTAAAGCCGGTTTTGAAACGATCCGGCTGGGTATTGAAACGGCGGACTTTGATAACAGGAAAAACATGGATGCCAAGGTGACCGCCAGGGAATTCTCAAAGGGGATCCGGCGATTGAAGGCGGCGGGTTTTCGAAGCGACCAAATCGGTGCATATCTTCTGGTGGGCTTGCCGAATCAATCCATGACATCAGTGGCCGAATCGATAAAAATCGTTAAGGCCGGCGGCATTGTACCCGTTATGGCCTATTATTCGCCCATACCCCACACGCCCATGTGGCAAAGTGCCGTGGCTTCCTCCCGTTACGATCTTGAATCCGATCCTATCTATACCAACAATGCCATATGGCCCTGCAGCAAAGAACCTTTTTCATGGCAAATCGGTTCCAGGTTGAAAAATCTTATAAGGTCATGAACGATGAACCGCAACAGCGAGCGCATTCCCCGCGGCGACTCGAGCGAGCTCGTCGAAGTCTTGCCGCGAGGAATGTTCAATTCGTAAAAAGAAGGAACATAAAAGGCCTGACAGGTGAAAGCCTTGATGATATAACATTCTAAAGTGGGCGTTTCAAATTTTAGAATATTGAAATAATGGAGACAATAATGAAAGTCAACAAAGTGGACCATATTTGTATCGCTGTGCGGGACCTGGATGCTGCGCGGAAAATCTGGGAACCTTTACTGGGCAAAGAAAAACCCGATGACCCCTATCTGGATGAACCGGAAAAGATCCGTGTGGCGCGTTACTGGGTTGGTGAAATCGGTTTTGAGCTGATGGAATCGACAACGCAGCATGGCCCGGTGGCCAAATGGATCGAAAAAAACGGTGAAGGAGTCATGATTATCAGTTTAAACGTGGACAATACCCGCGATGCCGTCGACGAATTAAAGGCCAAGGACTATCCTTTTATCCCGGATGGACAGGGTGAAGTAGCGCGGCCGTTTCGCGGCTGTGAGTTCGCTTTCATCCATCCCAAAAAGCTGAACGGCGTATTGACGGAGTTGATTGACTATAAGTGGGATGAAACCAGGTGATCCCATTTAAATTCTGGTCTTTCGGAGCATTATTATTTGTTATTTAGCCATATTTGTTTTATTATGATTTTGATATTGCGTCCGCTTGCGTCGCGTTATTACGCTTTAAATGGGTCCAGAGCTTGCACTGGGTTTTAATACCATTTATTTTCAAAGTGTTTTGCCAAGAATGGCTTGATCGCCGGAGTTTATTTTGAAGCCGTAATTCAATTTAAGGAGACCAGAAGTGCGTTTGCCAAAGTTCGAATATATGAGGCCGGATACTCTTGAAAAAGCGCTGGATCTGCTGGCTGAAAACGGGGATGATGCTAAAATTCTTGCCGGCGGTACAGATCTTTTAGTCAGGATGAAAAAAGGACTGCTGGCGCCTAAGGTGCTGATCAGCTTGAAAGCGTTAAAGCAGTTGTCCTATATTGAGAAAAAAGAAAACGCTCTGCACATTGGCGCCGGCACCCCTTTGGCAGAGATCATAGCCTCGGACCTAGTAAAAAAAGAGGCAGCGGCTCTGTTTTCTGCCTGTGAAAAGATTGGAGCGGTTACCATCCAGCATTTCAGGGGCACTATCGGCGGGAATATCCTGCAAAACAATCGCTGTCATCACTACAACCAGTCTCAATTCCACCGATCGGGCCGGCAGGCCTGTCATAAGGATGGCGGGAAAATATGCTATACCAGGGACAATGCAGACAGGTGTTACTCCACCTGCCAGTCCGACGGCGCCACGGCGTTGATGGCCCTGGATGCCAAACTTGTCTTGATAAGCAAAGGGAATGAGCGGACAGCGGACCTGGCCGATTTATACACCAATGACGGCATCATGCCTTTTGCCATGGAACCGCAGGAACTATTAAAAGAGATCATTGTTCCGACAACCGCAACTGCAAGTGCGTATCAACGGCTGGCCTACCGGTCCGCGATTGATTACCCGATTGTTTGCGCCGGTACCGCCATCGTCGCATCTGCAGGGCTTATTGATGAGGCCAGGATATCAGTTGGTGCCATGGGCAGGTCTCCCCTATATCTTGCACAAGCCTCATCTTTATTGAAAGGGAAGGCTCTGACCGATGAAAATGCATTCCAGGAAGCAGCCGTTGCGGCCATGGACAGTGCAGCCGCCTTTGCTGTGGATAATGTGGGATCGACCCTTGACTACCGATGTGCCATGGTCGAAAAAATGGTTTTCCGGGCTTTGAAGGCGGCGGCCGATGCAATCCTTTGTGACCCCACGATTGATGGAGCAACCAAAAAATGAAAAAAAAAGAAATCACCCTGGACATCAATGGACGAGAGCAAACGATTTCCGTTGCCGCAAATGATACGCTGTTGGAAGTACTGAGGGACCAGCTGGATCTGACAGGATCAAAAGAAAGCTGCGGCGAAGGAGTTTGCGGATCCTGCACGGTTCACCTGGATGGCAAACCGGTTCGGTCCTGTCTGACACTGGCACTTGAAGCTGAAGGCAGTAAAATCAAAACCGTTGAAGGGCTTGCCGACGGGGACCGTCTTTCCGATCTTCAGCAATCATTTATCGATCATGGGGCGGTTCAATGTGGATTCTGTACACCGGGCATGCTCATGTCAGCCGGCGCCCTGTTGGCGCAAAACCCAAACCCCGATAAGGACGAAATTAAACAGGCTCTGGCCGGAAACATTTGCCGTTGTACGGGGTACACGAAAATCATTCAGGCAGTGGCTCATGCGGGTCAACCGCGGGAAGACTGTCCGGATTGCAGATCGCATCGCCAATCAAAGAAAGAATCAAAGGAGTAAACCATGTCTGATCATGCCTTTATCGGAAAAAGAATGCCAAGGATAGACTCCCGGGCCAAGGTGATGGGTAAGGCAAAGTATACTGCAGACCTCAAATTTCCAGGCATGCTGGTTGGCAAGATAAAGCGAAGTCCCTATGCTCATGCGCGCATCCTGTCGATTGATACCTCAAAGGCCGAAAGTTTGCCTGGTGTAGAGGCGGTTGTAACCGGAAAGGATACTGAAGGGGTTAAATGGGGCGTGTTTTCCTACACGCGCGATCAGCAGTTCATTCAGATTGAAAAGGTACGCTACATTGGCGATGAAGTGGCCGGCGTGGCGGCTATAGATGAAGAAACCGCTCTGACGGCATTGGATTTGATCGACGTGGAATATGAAGAACTGCCCGCCGTGTTCGATCCCATGGAATCCATGGCGGCTGAAACAGAACTGATCCATGAAGACTTTCCCAACAATGTGAATATTCACGTTCATATCGATACAGGCAAGGTGGATGAAAATTTTAAAAAAGCCTATTATATCCGGGAAGATACATTTGTAGCACCGGAAGAATCCTATTTTCAGGCGGAACCGTATGTGGTTGTGGCCCGGTTTGATCATGAAGATTGTCTGGAAATCTGGTGCCCCAATGGGGGGCCGCATATGAAATCAAAGCCCTTGTCCAATGCCTTTAAAATTCCGCTTCACAAGGTCAAGGTGAAGAAGATAAGCATCGGCGGAGCATTTGGCGGTCGAAGCGAAATCTGCCCGGCAGACTACATCTGCGCCCTTCTCGCCAGAAAGACCCATCACCCTGTGAAAATTCAATTCACAAGGGAAGAAAACACCATTGGCACCCGGCAGGGGCATGCCATGATTACCACCCACAAAACCGGAGTGGATAAAGCGGGGAGGGTGCTGGCCAGGGAAACCACCTGCTACATGGATGGCGGCGCCTATTCCAGTACCGGCCCCATCGCCACCAGTGTACCGTTTCTTTCAATGGAACAGGCATACCGGATGGAGGCAGTCCGATACAACGGGTATCGGGTGTACACCAATAAACCCATTAGGGGCATGATTCGCGTTCACGGACGGGGATTTGCCGTGGGTCTGGACACGCAACTTGACATAATTGCCGAGCATTTGGGCATCGATCCGGTTGAAATCCGGTTGCGAAACTCCCGCCAGGTGGGAGAATACACGAGCACCAAATCCTATGTGGGATCCTGTGCCATGGACGAGACTATCCGCAAAGCGGTTGAAAAATCGGGATGGAAACAAAAATATGGCAAGCTTCCCAAATGGCACGGCATCGGGATCGGCACCAACTCGGTTCAAACCGGTTTTCCCATGGGGATTCGCGGGGGCTCCCAAAGCTTTATCAAGTTTAACGAGGATGGGGAAGCCACCGTCATGTCCGGGGTGGTGGACAACGGGCAGGGCAATGAAAACATGTTGGTGCAGATCGCAGCCGAAGAACTGGGGCTTTTGCCTGAAGATATCCATCTGGTAACTGCCGATACGGAAACCACATCCTCGGATCCGGGATCATACTCGCAGGTCTCCACCTTTGTCGGCGGTCAGGCTGTCATGAATGCGGCCCGCGGATGCCGCAGGAAACTGTTTGAGGTGGCTGCCAAGGTACTGAAGGTCGACCCTGAAACCCTGGTTGCAAAAAACCGGATGATCTTTGTCAAGGATGATCCTGAAACGTGTATTCCCATAAAAAAAGTTGTTCGTATCAGCCTGCTGAATTTCAATTCGGTCAATGCCGAAGGCGGCTACTGGCCCAAAGTGGATATGAAGCGCGAATGGGTTTCCAACCCCTACGGCCAGATGTGTGAAGCCTTTTCCTTCGGCACAACCATTGTTGAGGTCAAGGTGGACCCCGAGACAGGACAGGTAACGGTGCTGAATGTCGTTGCCTGCCAGGATGTGGGAAGAGGATTGAACCCGCTGGTTCTTGAAGGCCAGTTTGAGGGCTCCGTTGCCATGGGCGGGCAGGGCGGCATGCTTACCGAATACCATGAGTGGAAAGAGGGTCGCTGCTTAAATTCCACCATGCTGGACTACAAGGTGCCGCTGGCCTGCGACATGCCCGACATCAGCGGTATTATCGTGGAATCAATTGATCCCAAGGGACCCTACGGCGCCAAGGAAGCCGGCATGTCCATCGCCATGTCCGCAGCCCAGGGCTACGCGGCGGCGGTCTGCAATGCCATTGGGGTCTTTATGGATTCGTTTCCGCTTACCCCGGACAAGATTCTTGCTGCCATTAAGGAAAAACAGGCTATGGAACAAACTGCCCTGCAACGTCGGAATTGATCATCGGACGGATCGTTCAATCTAGGCGAAACATAGACAAATTTGAAACGCTCACTTTAGGTTCTTATTAAGACAGGAGGAGATACTATGCGCGCATTGATTATCGGCGGTGTCGGTGGAATGGGACAGGGTGTGGCCAGAGATCTGATCAAACAAGAAAAGGTAACCGATGTCATTTTGGCAGACCTGTATCCTGAGCCTGAAAGAGTTTCTAAAAAGCTGATAGAAAGTGACAAAACAAGTTTGGTAAAAATGAATGTAAACGACCACGAAACCATGGTTGCCGCATTCAAGGGAATTGATGTGGTGATCAACACGGCCGGCCCGTTTTATAAAACGGCCGTTCCTGTGGCCAGAGCTGCTGTAGAGGCCCAAGTAAACTACATTGATATCTGTGATGATTATGAAGGTACTGAAATCCTGTTTAATTCCGAAATCGACGCACTGGCCAAGGAAGCCGGGATTACCGTTCTTACCGGAATGGGATCTGATCCAGGAACCAATAATGTCCTTGTTAAATGGTATGCGGACCGGCTGGATGAAGTCGATGACATCTATCTTTACTGGGTGGTTAGTATTGCGGAACTTGCAGGAGCCGCTTGGGACCACAGCCTGCATATGACCTTGGGGAAAATCCCTCAGTATATTGGCGGCAAGCTCGTTAAGGTCGAAGGCGGCACCGACGTGGTGGCAGAAAAGTTTCTTGAACCTCTTGGCACCTGTCACGTCCGTTATGTGGGGCACCCTCAGCCGTTAACACTGCCAAAAACCATCAAGGGCGTAAAAAATGTCATTATCAAAGGGGCTCTGATTCCGTTGTGGGTGGATGAGATGATTGCCGAACAAAAAGCCACGGGATTTCTTGGGACGGATCCCATTGATATAAAAGGGACCCGGATTACACCTTACGATCTTGCACTGAAAATGTGGCAAAAAATTCCTGAAGGTCGTGATAACGGACCTCAGTCATCCGGACTCAAGGTGATTGTCAAAGGAAAGCGCGATGGGAAAAAAGTTACCTTTACTGCAGATATGGTCGGCCGTATGGCGCCGGGAACCGGTCTGCCTGCTTCCATTGCAGCCTTGATGATGAATGACGGCGATGTCACGACAAAGGGTGTTGTTGCACCTGAGGGCTGTATTGATCCGGATAAATTTTTAAGCGCTTTTCTTGCTCGTGGGGCCAATATTTACCAGACCCAGAAAATAGATTCCATGTTTGAACCGGAAAATAAATAAGGGAAGAAAGGAGACCTTGAATGTCTGAAACTCCGAAGCTCAATATCAGCAGAAGCCTTGAAATCTATAATGAGGCATGCTCCCTTGTACCCGGCGGTGTGCTTGGTGCCAGACGACCCGGTGATTTTATCAAAGACGAATATCCTATTTTTCTGGAAACTGGTAAAGGTTGCCGCCTAACCGATGTTGACGGCAATGAATTTGTCGACTTTCTATGCGGTTACGGCCCCATTATTTTAGGATACTGTGAGGAAGAAGTGGATCAGGCGGTCTATGAGCATATTCGGGATAAGGGGTTCTGTTTCTCTCTTACCCAGAAATACCAGAACATTCTGGCAAAAAAGATTAAAGAACTTGTTCCTTCGTCTGAAATGAGCATTTTTTTGAAAACCGGATCAGATGCCACAACCGCCGGCATAAGAATTGCCCGCGCCCATACAAAAAAACTTAAAGTCATGCGCTGTGGTTATCATGGCTGGCATGACTGGTGCGTGGAAATGAAAGGCGGCATCCCGTCTAAATTTTACGAAGATGTTTTTGAATTCCAGTACAACAGGCTGGATCAGCTGGAAGGCCTCATGGCCGAGCACGGCAATGACACCGCCGCTATCATCATGACTCCTTTTGGCCACCCCAACCACCAGGAAATGCAGGCGCCTGCGCCCGGATTTCTTGAAGGTGTAAAGGAGCTGGCAAGCACTTATGGCGCTGTCCTGATCTTTGATGAAATCCGGACGGGGTTCAGGGTGACGCTTGGCGGCGCCCAGCAATACTATGGCGTCACACCGGACTTAAGTGTGCTGGGCAAGGCCATTGCCAATGGATACCCCATCTCCGTTGTTACCGGAAAAGAAGAGATCATGATGGCGGCAGCAAGCAAGTTGTTTATCTCGTCCACCTTCTTTCCCAACAGCGATGCGTTTGTCGCCGCCCTGAAAACCATCGAAATTCTCGAACGAGACAAGGTGCTTGAAGATATCTGGGGAAAAGGTGAAATGTTCATGAAAAAGATCCAGATGATGATTGAGAAACATGATGTGGGGGCCAAACTTACCGGGATCCCGCCCATGTTCTACATCACGTTTACCAAAGAGGATTCGGGCGCCTATAAAGGCAAAAGAAATGACTTTTACACGCAATTGATTCGAAAAGGCTTTTTCTTTACGCCCTATCACCATGCCTATATCTCTTATCGTCACACAATAGAAGACTTGGAACTGACCTTAAATGCCATTGATGAGTCAATGGCATTCGTCAAAGAAAAGTATCAATAACAAACTCAAATAGTTGAATACAGATTCATGCGCTGGGTTTCTGCCTTTGCGGGAATGACGGAACGAGGTTCTATTTGCTTATAAGAATTGAAAGGAGTTGGAATGGATTCAAAAACAAAGATTGGAATCGTTATCTGCGACCGCTACCGCCGCTGTGCGGGCGGAAAGTGTTTCCGAGCGATGAGGAACAAGGAAGGGGCTTTCAGCATATACACGGACACCGAAGTTGAGCTGGTTGGTTTTACGACGTGCGACGGCTGTCCCGGCGGCAACATAGAATATGCGGGCGAAGAGATGGTAAAGAACGGCGCAGAGGTAATTCATTTAGCTACCGGCCTGGTGGTGGGCTATCCCCCCTGTCCCTATATCGATACATTCAAAGCCTTTCTTGAGAAACGCTATGATGTCAAGGTTGTTGTCGGTACGCACCCCATACCGAAAAAGTATCTTGATATGCATACAAATCTTGGTACATGGGAGAACCCGGCATGGAAGCCGCTTCTCGCGCCTAGCATGAGTGATGAAGTGACACGCGCAAATTACGATTGAAAATCGTCACTGAAGAGACGGTTGAGCGCCTTGATGAATTGCCGGGACTTCGTTTGGCAGTCATCGTGCGATATGGCGGCACAGGCTCAATATGGCTATTTTGCATCAATCATGGTGGTGTACGTTTATGGGTGGTGTACGTTTATGACCAGCATCAACAAAATCCTTTGTACGATCGATTTTTCCAAATATTCTTTGGGTGCGCTGCATTATGCCATCGCTATTTCACAGAAGTTTAATGCCACGCTGTATGTTTATCATTCGATTTACTCACCACGTGATCCGATTTACGGGACAACGGAATTTGAAAGAGGTAGCGATCTCGAGAAGAAAATCAAAGAGATTCGTAAAGAAATTGAAAGTCTCATGTTCAACTGTGCGGTTGAATGGGAGGCTGTTTTAAGTGTCGGGGATCCTGTGGCTGAATCCGTTCGGATGTGCAATGAACTGGGGATTGATCTGGTTGTGGCGGCAAGCCACGGAATATCAGGGTTCAAGCGTGTTTTTCTTGGGACAGTGGTAGAACGACTGGCCCGAAATCTTAACAGCCCCATGCTCGTTACCTGCGAATCCAATAAAGCAGACAGGGTTGATCCGGCAAAGCCATTTACAGGATTTAAAAAAATTATTGCCGGGTGCGATTTTCATGAGGACAGCATACCTTCCATTCAACAGGCCGTAAATTTTGCAAAATCATTTCAGACGTCCTTGCATCTTCTGCATGTCATGGAATCGCCTGTTTACGAAGAAATGATTGATCCGACCGAGGCGCCTTACAATGAAGTTCAGGAAAAACTGACCGAAAAAATAATAAGGCGGCTTGGGGAATTGCTGCCGGGTTCAATTTGCAAAGGGTTGGAAATTAAGCCGGAGATATCAACGGGATTGGTTGCAGAGGAGATTGTGGCCTGTGCAGAGCGACTGAATGCAGATCTCATCGTTATGGGCGTACGCAAGCATCACAGCTTCGATAAAATTATGATAGGATCCAGCACGGAATCCGTGCTGCGCAACGCTCCGTGTGCTGTTCTGGCGGTACCGGGTGTGATGGGTGATGAGAGATGCGTGATGAGTAATGAGTAATGGGTGATGGGTGATGAGAGAACAGCAGAATATCCAATATCGAATATCCAATATCGAATATCCAATGTCGAAGTGAGGAATCGCTTGCGCTTTATCTGTAAATCGATAGAATTCCTTCCTTCATCATTCGACATTTCACGCCGCAGGCGTGATTGGACATTCGATATTCGTTTTTTAGTGTTCGGGATGTATTTTTATGCAGCGATG
>CAYTAQ010000157.1:0-1491 GCA_964435695.1 uncultured Desulfobacterales bacterium
TGAAGACGCATCCAACACGTCAATTGATCTCTCTGATATATTCGATGATGTGGATATCGACACCAATGGAGACGCCCTTACATTCCAGGTTACCAACAATTCAAATCCGTCATTGCTCAGCGCCACGATTTCAGGATCCATCCTAACCTTGGATTACCTGCTGAACCAGTTCGGCGATGCGGATATCACGGTTACAGCCACGGACAGAGCAGGTGCATCGATTGCGGATTCGTTCATTGTTTCGGTAGCACCGGTCAATGATGCGCCGGTTATTACTGCTCAGAACAACCAGATTTACACGCCTGAAATGACGCCCATTGAAATATCGTTAAGTGATATTATGATTGATGACCCGGACAATGATGCCTTCACGCTTACGATAGACTCGTCAAGTGGCTATGCGATCGATGGCACAACCATAACACCCGATGAAGGCATCCACGGCAAACTTCTGGTGAAAGTCCATGTAAGCGACGGTGAACTGGACAGCGAGGCATTCTTCCTGAACGTCCGCGTCGGAGATGCCGGTCCCCCCTGTTCTTTGGCTGCATCACCTTCAGGCATTGAAGGCTCCGGGGACATTATCGTTACCTACGTTGCCCATGACGGTTTTGCCGATGAAACCTGCAGCGAGACAACCATTGGTAGCGGCGTGCAGCAAATCAGCCTATACGTTAAAGAACCCGGCAGCAGTGATTTTGTACATTATGCCACGGATAGTGTCACAATCGACGGTAAGTTTGAATATACATTGTCCCGGGAAGGACTCTATTATTTTCGAACGATTGCAGTGGACAACGAAGGTAATGAAGAAATTAAACCGGTTGATGCATATGATGCAACCACCTTGTATGCAGAAACGTTTTCCGGATATGCCATTATCGCCATGGGTGATGCTACCGGATCGGAAGCATCTTCCTTTTCTTTAACTGCAAACAATGTTTATCAGCATTTTGTAACCCGCAAATTCGGCATATTGGAAGATCTGCAGGATCCTCTGGACCATATCAAATACTTTGCGCCTTCCGGCTCGAATCATGACGGTGAAGATGACGTTTCGCCCAGCTACCTGGAGGCCTTGGAGAAAGCACTCACCGAATGGGCTCCTGCCAGAATGGAGCAATTGCCCGGCCCGCTTTACATCGTACTCACCGGAGATTCAAATACATCCGGTGCGTTCGCCTTGACACCGTCCGATACAGTGACATCTTCCGAATTGAAGGGTTGGCTCGACACCCTTGATAATAAATTGGACGCACTTGATATTCATCAAAAGATCATCGTCATTCTTGGATTCAACTATTCCGGAAGTTTCATTAACGATCTTTCCGATGATCTTTCCACATCGGAGCGCATCATCATCACCAGCACGGATCCGATGGAGGTTTCCTGCAGGGGCCCGTTATCAACCGACAATATCCGTGGAGGAGATTTTTTTATTGAAACGCTTTTTTCTCAGTGGGCCAGAGAAGATCAGGATGCAGATATGGA
>CAYTAQ010000157.1:1501-9552 GCA_964435695.1 uncultured Desulfobacterales bacterium
TATTCTGTCTTTCCATATTTTGATACATCCCGCCAGCATCCTTTACTGGATGACAACGCTGATGGAAAAGGCAGCAATGACCTGAACCCCGCTGGAAGCTCCAGCTATGGAACGTTTCAGAGAATGACATACGTTGATGTGGATGACGGGCCGGTGTCTGTCGCAAAAGGGGATTTCAACGCTGACGGTTTCGTCGATCTGGCTGTTGTAAACCAGAATTCAAACACGGTTTCCATTCTTCTCAGGGATGAGGACTGCAGCGACGATGCTTGTGTATATCTTGACGCAGTGAGCTATCCAACCGGAGATACGCCTGTCGCTGTAGCAACGACGCATTTCAATGAAGATGCTTTTCTTGATCTGGCGGTTGCCAACGCCGGTTCCGACAATGTGTCGATACTTTTTGGCAATGGGGATGGTTCTTTTCAGGCTGCAACGCATTATTCTGCAGGGGATTCGCCGTCCGGTATGGCCATTGGCGATATCAATGAGGATGGCCGGGCAGATCTGGTTGTATCCAACCAAGGCTCAAACAATATATCGATTCTGATGGGTGTTGCTGACGGAACATTCCAGGCGCCTGCCCACCACAATGCAGGGTCCGGACCTTCCGCCGTTATCATCGGCACCTTCAATGGTGAAGATTCCCACCTGGATCTGGCGGTGGCAAACAAGGGATCCCACACGGTTTCGATCTTCCTGGGAAATGGTGATGGGACATTTACGGATTCGGACGGCGACGGAACCCTCGATGCCAATGACGGATGCCCGGACGATGCCTTTAAGACAATCCCCGGCATCTGCGGCTGCGGCGTTGCCGACATTGATTCGGACAACGACGGCACACCGGATTGCATCGACAGCTGTCCGAATGACGAAACCAAAACAAACCCGGGCCTCTGTGGTTGCGGAATACCTGATACGGATGCGGATGCGGATGGCGTGCCGGCGTGCTATGATAGTTGCGATGACCCTAAAGATACGGACCTCGACGGCACCAGCGACTGCGAAGATCTGTGTGATACGGATGATCTGAAAGTCGCTCCGGGAGTCTGCGGATGTAACATCGCAGACGAAGACACGGACAACGACGGCGTATTGGATTGTCAAGACGAATGTCCTGATGACCCGAATAAAGTATTCCCCGGCGTCAACGGTTGCGGGGAAGCCGATCCGGAATCGGTCGATTACCCTGCCGGAGCTTCTCCCACAGCGATCGCCGCAGCCGATTTTGATAAGGACGGGCAGATCGATCTGGTTGTTACCAACGAAACATCCGGAACCGTATCCATCCTCTTGGGAAATTCAAATGGATCATTTGAAACACCGGTCCCCTATGACGCAGCTGATATACCGTCAGCCATCACCATTGATGACTTCAACCAGGATGGCAATCCCGATGCAGCGGTAACGAACAGCGAATCCATTCTTGTATCGGTTCTGCTCGGCGACGGACATGGCGGGTTTCAAACTGCGATGAACTATGGGTCAGGGGATAACCCCTCCGCAATAGCATCCGATGATATCGATCAAGACGGATATCCCGATTTAATTGTTACCAACAGGGGTTCCGATAATATTACACTTATTTTAACTAAAACAGCTAATGGCTCTGATGAAGACAGGGCTTCGGACGGCTCCCTGGCAAAAGACCGCTTACTGGGCCATCGAACCGTTCGACCGGGTCCATTGAAGATCGAAACCACCGGCACCTCCCCGGACGAGCAGACACCGCTGGCTTTCGGACCCGAAGAGATCGAAGCCACCCTCTGGTTAACTGCAGATGATCGTACCCGTGTCCAGGCGGCCTGGGTTGAAATCCGACCGCCGGGCATGAAGCTGGATGCAAGCACGGCAATGCCGGTGGTCGATATGCCCAGAATCGATCTATTATGGAACAATGTCGATCGCTATGAAGGTGTTTTTTCCGAGTTCGTTGAATCCGGCAGATATCGACTTCATTTTTTCGTTCAGGATATAGACGGCAAAATTTCTTCGGTTGCAGCACCCGACTCCTATTCCTCCACCTCATCCGCTTTTACGAATTATTTTGAAGACTCGCTGGATTATCATGAGGACTCACGCTATGCCAGGTATCTGTATAAGGATGAAGAAGGCAACCAGGCGCCGCAATTCCACAGCTTTATCAATATAGCAAATGGTGAAAATATCGACACCGGCAGAGGGTTTATGCTGGCATGGTCAGCCGCCACCGACCCGGAGCATCATAACGTGACGTATATCGTTGTGGTTAAGAACCAATCCGGAGCAACTCTCTTCAGGCAGGATGGCATCTCCGGCACCCATTTTCTGCTCCCTGCTTCCCTGTTTGTGGGACGATCTAATAATGAGATCCGCATCGAAATATATGCCCAGGATAATTACGGCCTGCAGTCGGTCCTGGGTGATAAGATGACGGCAACAGCGACCATCGGCACAGGGACAGCACTGGATGGATTGATACAGATGGTGACGGCATCGGCAACAATAAAGATTATGATGATGACGGCGATGGGATGACGGATGAGTGGGAGGAAAGCCATGGTTTGAACCCTCTTGACCCGAATGATGCGGACGACGATCCGGACCACGACGGATACACCAATTTAGAAGAATTCCTAAATGAAACCAACCCCAGGAACGCGGTTCCGCTTCAACCCGAAATTATCTCTCCTGCAGATGGAGAAACCAACGTATCCTTAACCCCACAACTCAAAACAGATGCGTTTAAGGACCAAAACCACTTAGACACTCACTCAGCAAGTCAGTGGCAAATCAGCACCGATCCGCTTGCTTTCACTGATAATGTTTTGAGTGATATGGTATATGATATCACGAGCACGCAAAGCCTCACTTCCTTGACACTACCGGAGTTTTTATTGAGCAAAGGCGAGACATATTACTGGCGTGTACGTTTTTATGATTCTCAAAACGAGGCATCCGTATGGTCGGAGATACGATCATTTGCCGTAATCCAGGACTCAGAGGAAGACAACAATGATAACGGTATCCCGGATGACCAGGAGATCGAAGACGGTGATCTTGATTTGGATGACAATGGTATACCTGACCTGGATCAGGAAGACATGTGTTGCGTCCGCTTCGGCCCGAATGAAATGATCATGTGCATTCAGATTCCTGAAGATGTCATCTCCATTGATTCGCTGAAATGGACCGATGCAAATATCATTACAGATATGGACAACCGGCCGCTCTCACTTCCCTTTGGGCTATTCAGCTTCAAGCTGACCGTGGTTCCAGGATCAGCAACAGAAATTACCGTGTATGTATCAGAATCCATACCGGTAGACATGGAATGGTATAAATACGATTTGATCGACGGTTGGTACAATTACAATGACTTTATATTATTCAGCGCCGACAGAACCTCGCTAAGGCTGCAATTAAAGGACGGTGGCTTCGGTGATAGCGACGGTACGGCAAACGGCATTATCCTGGATCCCTGCGGCCCCGGCTCCAGTCCTGCCAGTATTTATGCCAGCTATTCCGGTCTCGGAAGCGATACGCCCTATGGCTGTTTTATTCATACAAGCGAAGAACGTTTTCCGGCCGGCCCCTTGTTGATGACTTTCCTCTTTCTTGCGGGATTATCTGTCTTGACGGTGCGCCGTCGACTGACCCGCTAGTATCTTGCCCTGCTTTTTTTCAGAACGATAACCCAATTTTTTGATAAAAATTTTCATGATATATATTGTTTTATGCCTCATTGTGCGCGGCCAAGCATGAAAATTTATGACAACCGCTACAACTCATTGACAAAATTCAATATGTTTTATATTGTACCAACGCTTGGTATTGCATCAGACAAAAGGAAACCTTTCTTATGAAAATCGAGTTGGCAACAAAATGCCGGGCGCTCTTCATGGTCCTGATCGTTCTGTCAGTCTCTTTTGGTACTGCACCCGCTATTGCTGAAACCAGATATGTTTCAGATCTGCTGATCGTTTCCCTCAGAGAAGGGCAAGCCGACGATTCTCCAATCATCGGGTATATCAGGTCCGACACACCGGTCGATGTGATCGAAGAGAACGAGTCATTCGCATATATCAAAACGCCCGACAATCTGATTGGCTGGGTCAAGAATAAATTTCTTGTTTCCGAGAAACCGAAAGCCATCCTCATCGAGGAATTAAAGCATCGTATCAATGACCTGGAAGACAAGATTATACTGCTTCAACAAAATCCGGAAACCGGCGGTCAACCAAATCTGACGGCGGAATTCAGCAGCAAAATCGATGCGCTTCAAGAAGATATCAAGAATGAAAAACGCATGGCTGCAAAATTAGAAAACGAGCTCAAACAGGCAACCGAAAAATACAACAATCTGGTGGAGCAGTCAAAGCAAAGACCTGATGCAGAAAAGGAGCTCCAGGCATTGAAGGAAAAAAACCAGGGCCTCGTTGTCGAACTCACACAGGCAAACAAGAAATACAGCGATCTGGAGGAGCAATCAAAACAAAACCCTGATGTGAACGAGGAAGTTCTGGCGCTAAAGGATAAAAATCAGGAACTCATCACCCAGCTCCGGCATACAAAGCAAGAAATGCAACCATCCTTTTTTTCCGGAAATATCAAGTGGTTTCTGACAGGCGCCGGCGTGCTGCTGCTGGGGTTTATCATCGGCCGATCGCTTCGGAGAAAACGCACGTATCGGTATTAACCCGATCATTGACAATTAGCTGAATTCGTCACGTGTTTGGTATTTTGTTATAACTCAGGCACCAAACACCAAATACTATCCGCTTTTTGCCGCTATCTTTCGAATAGCGGCTGCGGCATATTCAATATCCTCAATGGTATTAAAATAGCCCGGGCTGACACGAATCGTTCCATCAGGATATGTTCCCAGCGTCTGGTGCGCCATCGGCGCACAGTGCAGCCCCACCCTCACCAAGATGTCATAATCGGCATCAAGAAGATCTCCGGCTTCGTTGACGGATATGCCTTCCTCCATCCAGGCCAAATTGATGGCGCCGCAGCCTGTAAACCCCGGATCGTCTTCACTTGGCATGATGCTGTCAAAGGTAAAAGACAATGTTGCCGTTTGCAGCTCGGCTTTTAGCGGTCCGTAAATGGTCAATCCTTGAGTATCATAGATTGCTTTTAACAGTCTGTCCGTCAATTGTTGCTCATGTTTTCTAATGGTCTCAACGCCTTCATTTAAAATAAATTCGACTGCTGCACCAAGACCTGCCAAGCCGACATTGTTTTGCGTTCCGCTCTCGAATGCATCCGGTAAAAAATCCGGCTGCTCTAATTTTTCCGATATGCTTCCGGTACCCCCCCGTTTCAGCGGGCGGACCGACAGCCCTTCACGTATATAAAAGCCGCCGGTTCCCTGGGGTCCCAACAGCCCTTTGTGCCCGGTGAATGCAAAAAAGTCAATCTGCTCCAAGCTAACATCGATGGGATAACAGCCGGCGGTCTGCGCTGCGTCCACCAGCAGGGGGATATCTCCGATCACGGACTTGAGCGATTCGATATCCTGGATGGTTCCGCAAACATTTGACGCATGGTTCAACACCACCAATGCGGTATGCTTTTCAATCAGGCGCTGCAAGGCACTGAGGTCCAAAACGCCTTTGTGGTCGCAGGGGGCTACCGACAATGTAATCAATCCCTTTTTTTCAAGGTATTTCAAAGGTCGCATCACTGAATTATGCTCCATGGCGGTTGTAACCACATGATCTCCCTGATTGAGAAAGCCGTATAAGATGGTGTTGAGAGATTCTGTCACATTGAGGGTGAACACGATGCGCATCGGGTCATGAATGTTGAAAAGTCTGGCAATATTCTCCCGAGTGTTTTGCACAATACGGGAAGCTTCAATGGAAAGTTGATGCCCTGCCCTTCCGGGATTGGCGCCCACTGCTTCCATGTAGTGCACCATAGCCTCCTGCACCTGCGGTGGTTTTGGAAAGGACGTTGAAGCGTTATCGAGATAAATAAATTTTTTCATTACCGTATCAAACTTGGCAGGAAGAGAATAATCCGCGGGAAAATCATCAATATGAGGATACAGATCAAATACGCCGGCAGAAAATAGGCAACACCTTTAAAGACCTCCTGCAGCGGGATGTCTTTGGCCATTCCGCCCACAACATAGGTTGTCGCACCTACCGGCGGTGTCACGGCCCCCAGGGTCGTCACAACCGTGATGGTGACGCCGAACCAAATAGGGTCATACCCAAGTGTGGCCGCAACAGGGAAAAAAATGGGGATCGTGATCAAGAGCAATGCCAGCGCATCCATCACCGCACCACCGACAATGTATATAAAAAAAATAATCGCCATAATGACGATTCCCGGTACAGGCAATTTTACAACCCAATCGGCAATATCAAAAGGAATGCGGGTCACCGCCAGGAATTTTCCGAATATCATGGCCCCTGCGACAATGACGATGACCATGCAGGACACACGGATCGTATCGATAATGGATGAGACAAATCCTTTCCAGCTCAGTTTTCGTTGAACAACACTGATGAGCAGTGCAAAAAGAGAACCGACTGCGCCGGCTTCCGTGGGAGTGAAAATACCAAAATATAGACCCAGCATTACCAGCAAAAACAGGGTTACAATCTCAAAGGCGCCGGTCAGCGAACGGATTTTTTCAGAAATGCTGCTGGAGGGTCCAACCGGTCCCCAGTCCGGGTGGCGTGAGCAAACAATATAAACGGTGAAAATCAACAAAAGCGCCAAAACAATCCCGGCCCCGATACCTCCGTAAAAAAGACGCGTTATGGATTGCTCCGTAGAAAGACCGATCACAATCAAAACGACGCTGGGCGGTATGACAACACCCAGTGTTGATCCGCATGCAATGGCCCCGGTACTCAGTTTCGGGTTGTAATTAAATTTTTTCATCTGGGGCAGGGCCACCGTAGTCATGGTTGCTGCAGTTGCAGCATTGGACCCGCATATGGCGGCAAAGGCGGAACAGGCCATGATGGTCGCCATGGCAATTCCGCCACGCACCTGTCCCACCCATTTGTAAGCCGCATTATACAATTTCTCATTGACTCCGGAATAGAAAGCGATCTGTCCCATGAAAATAAAAAGAGGAATCACCGTTAAGCCATATTTTGAAAACGTGTCCCACAATTCGGAGCTCAACATGTTCAGTCCGGCCGGCACGGATATGATATAGCAAAACCCACAGAACCCGACGATGCCCATGGCAAAGCCCACCGGCATTCCCAACAGAAACAACATCAATAACAGGACGACAATGCCGATAACTCCGATGAGTGCCGGGCTCAATTTGCACCCTCCCTATCCGGCAGCAATTGCCGAAGGATATCGATCAGCATCACCAATACCAGTATGAGACAGCCGAACGCAACGGCATAGGCAAACGGATAATAGATGATTCTGAGTGTTTCCGTAACTTCCCCGGTAATTCTGAGGGTATTTGCTTTGACGACTAGCTGCCATGCGGCGAGAGCAAAAAAGCCGCAACAAATGATATTGTTGACAAGGATAAGCATCCGCCTGCGTATTGGCGAAAAGGTTTCAACCAGAACGTCGACGGAAATATGCCCTCTTTTTATCTGGGTATATCCCAGCGCAAAAGCCGTTACGACGGCTCCTGAAAATCCCATCAATTCAAATGTTCCACGTATCGGAACCCAGAAAAGACGGCATAGGATATTGGCACAGGTCAATAGAACCATCCCCATAAGAAATACACCCGCCACCCATGCCAGCAATTTATTGAGCCACTCGCTGATGGTGTCCAATGTTTTCATGTTAGCTTCTCGTTAGGTCTCGGAATTTCTATAGCAGCTTCCTGTATAAGTTGCAGACGGAATATTGGAATGATGGAAAAGTGGGTACGGCAAAAAGCGTATGCGTTTTATGGTTATGGCAAAAAACAAATATAGTTAAATCGCAATGACCAAAAAACAAATAACAAACAAATCACAATGATCGAAATCCAAAATTCCAAACAATCAGTACGATCCCGTTTGAGATTTAAATATTGTACTTTGGAATTTATTTGTAATCTGGTGCTTGTCATTTGGTAT
>CAYTAQ010000158.1:0-9320 GCA_964435695.1 uncultured Desulfobacterales bacterium
GATGACGTCTCCTTTGACGACATTGCCGGCTTCATCTTTTGATAGGAATTCATGAAGCGATTTCCATGACCCGATATCACTCCATCCAAAGTCGGACGGCAATACGACGCCTTTTAATGTATGCTCCATGATGGCGTAGTCAAAAGAGATATTCGGCAACTCTTGATACGCGGCGGCCGACAGGGGGCCTGCTTTATCAAGAATCTTCTTCATTTTGATGAGCATATCGGGCGCCAAGCGGTTGAATTCATCCAAAACAACCGATGCTTTAAAAGCAAACATGCCGCTGTTCCAAAAGAAGTTGCCGGCCTGCAAATATTTTTCTGCAGTTTTTCGGTCCGGTTTTTCAACGAATCGTTTGATGGTCAGCGCTCCCCCTGAAACCGTATCCGCCGCCTCAATATATCCGTAGCCTGTTTCAGGAAAATCCGGTTCGATGCCGAAGGTTACAATATACCCGCTTGCGGTGAGCCTAATGGCCTTTCTTATCTTTTCTTGAAACCGCTCGACGTTTTTGATGACATGGTCCGCCGGGAAAATAAAAAGCACGGCATCGGCAGCGGCTTTTTTGCGTAACACCGTCAGTGTCGCCAGCAGAATAGCCGGCGCCGTATTCCTGCCATGGGGTTCAGCGATGATGTTGTCCTGAGATTTCAAACCGATATCGCGCATCTGTCTGGCGGTTTCTTGATAATGTTCCCGACCGCACACGATGTTAACTTTTTCTAAATCGAAGACCGGGTGGAGTCGTTGAATGGTTTCCTGGATAAGGGATCTTTTATCACCGAAACTGACAAGTTGTTTGGGAAAAAGCGAGCGGGATAAGGGCCATAAACGGGTGCCGGAACCCCCTGCCAGAAGAATCGGATACGCCTTGTGAGTTTGCTCGTTCATTTAACCATACCGGCCTGGGTGTATACGCTTTCAACGGCATGATAGCCCAACAAAGCGCTCACCTCTTTTTTCAGGGCGTCGCTGGGCTTTAACTTGAACCCGTCGGGCAATGCAATGACGGCCTCAACATTTTCGGTTCCTTTTAAGTGAAGGTATGCATCACAGGCGCCGGAATGATTTTTGAAAATATCGTGTAAGCGCTCAAGTACCTGCCGGTCGGTTGTGGTAATATCCAGATTGAAGTGCATGCTCACCGTCCACGTCTCTTCCGCCATGTTCATGGGAACGATTTTGCTTGCCAGTATCTTGCTTGCATTTTCATCCTTTTGTATCTGGCCTTCGATTAATATCGGCACATCATCTGACAGCAAGTCATTTACCGAGGCATACAAAGAGGAAAAGACCGTCGCTTCAAAAGCCCCCTGCATATCTTCCACCGTAATAAAGGCCATGAGATCGCCTTTTTTGGTCTTAATCACTTTGGTATCCCGAATGACCCCGGATAATCGCACCCCTTCATGATCATTCATTTCTTTGATGGAATTGGCATTTGCATTTGTGAATTTCTCGATAATATCTTTGTACCGGTTGAGAGGATGGCCTGTAATATAAAATCCAAGTATCTCTTTTTCAAATGCAAGCAGCTGTTTTTCGCTCCACTCTTCAATTTCGGGCAGTGCAGGTCTATTGATCCCGGGCTGTTCATCACCCATCCCGAAAAGACCCATTTGCGGATCGGCTTTTTCCTTTTGAATTCTTTGACCATAATCGAGAATTTCTTCCAGGGCTGCGTTGAGTTGCGAACGCGTCGTTCCAAAAGCATCAAATGCACCGCTTTTGATGAGACTTTCGAGAACCCGTTTGTTCACTTTTCTCAAATCAACTTTTTCACAAAAATCGTATATGGACGCAAATTTTTCCTGTTCCCTGATTTCAATAATGGATTCAATGGCGCCCTCGCCTACGTTCTTTACAGCCGCCAGACCGAACCGTATTTTTGAACCGCTTACAATAAAGGCTTTCCCACTCTCATTGATGTCGGGGGGAAGTATCGGGATGTCATGACGTCTGCACTCGTCGATATACTTCACAACACCGTCTGTTGACTGCATCTCGCTGGTGAGCAGCGAAGCCATAAATTCCACAGAATAGTGCGCTTTAAGATAAGCCGTCTGATATGCTATGAGCGCATAGGCCGCACTGTGGGATTTATTAAATCCGTATCCGCCGAACTTCTCAATGAGACTGAATATTTCATGAGCTTTTTTAGATGCGATATTGTTTGCAACGGCCCCTTGGACAAATCGTTCCCTATGATCGGCCATGATCGCCAGTATTTTTTTACCCATGGCTTTTCGCAAGTCATCCGCCTCAGACATGGAGTAATTGGCCAGCACACCCGCAATCTTCATGACCTGTTCCTGGTAGACAATGACCCCGTAAGTCTCTTTCAGTATCGGCTCCAGTTCCGCCACCAGATACTCAACGGCTTTCTTACCGTGTTTCCTTTGGACAAAATCGGCCACCATTCCGCTATCCAGTGGCCCCGGTCGGTAAAGCGCAACCAGCGCGATCACGTCATCAAAACATTCAGGCCTGAGGCGGATGAGCAAATCCTTCATGCCTGAACTCTCAAGCTGAAATACACCGGTTGTGTCACCGCTTGAAAGGAGCCTGTATGTCTCGGCATCATTAAAATCGATGTTTTCAAGATCAGGCGCTTCTTTTTGCTGGCGTGCAATCAGTTTGAGCGTGTTGTCGATAACGGTGAGGTTGCGAAGTCCCAGAAAATCAAATTTTACAAGGCCGATTTTTTCGACAACCTTCATATCGAATTGGGTTACAATTTCATCTTTTTTCCCCTTGTAGAGCGGCAGGTAATCAACCAGCGGCCGGTCTGAAATCACGACTCCGGCGGCGTGTGTCGAGGCGTGTCTGGGAAGTCCTTCGAGCGTTCTTGATATCTGGATCAGCTCGGCAACCTGCGGGTTTTGCTTTGCGAGCTCCCTTAGGCGCGGTTCCTGCTTTAGAGCCTCATCAAGGCTAATATTGAGCACATCGGGGACCATCTTGGCAATGGTATCCACTTCATGAAGCGGTATGTCAAGCGCACGCCCCACATCTCTAATGACAGCGCGGGTTTTCAATTTTCCGAAGGTTATGATCTGGGCGACCTTCTCTCCCCCGCCGTACTTGTCCACGACATATTTGAATACACGCTCCCGGCCGTTGATGCAGAAATCAACATCAATATCCGGCATACTTTTACGGGCAGGGTTGAGAAATCTCTCAAAAATCAATCCATGTTCAATGGGATCAAGGTTGGTGATACCGAGAGAATAAGCCACCAGACTCCCGGCAGCCGAACCTCTTCCAGGTCCAACCGGTATCTGATTCTCTTTGGCATAACGGATAAAATCAGAGACAATGAGAAAATATCCCGGGAATCCCATATCTTTAATGAGCTTGATTTCGTCTTCAACCCTCTGGTGATAAATGCTTTCTTCAACCTCGGGATTTCGTTTTTTGATACGACGCATAACGACACTGAATCCCTGTCTGACTTTCTTTTCAAAAAGATCGGATTCATTCTCACCCAAAGGTGTTTCGAATTTCGGGAAATGATAGCTGTGAAAATCAAAATCGAGATTGCATCTGTTCGCGATATCGCCGGTTGCTGCAATGGCTTCGGGGTTATTCTTGAAATAGGTCGCCATCTCCGCGCCCGGCTTAAAATACAACTGGTTCGTACCAAATTTCAGTCGGTTGGTCATCTGTACGGTTTTGCCGGTCTGGATGCATAACAGCACGTCATGTGCCTTGACATCTTCTTTGTTGAGATAATGGCAGTCATTTGTTGCAACCAGGGGGATGGAGAGTCTTTCGCTCATATCATACAGCGCCTGATTGACTTTTTCCTGCGCCTGGATACCGTTATGCTGAGCTTCCAGAAAAAAGTTATCACTTCCGAACAATCGGCTGTATTGCCTGGCGGCTTCATCCGCTTCCTTTAATTTATCTTTGAGGATGAGACGGGGTATTTCACCATGAAGGCATGCGGAAAGGGCAATCAAACCTTTGCTGTGATGTTTCAGCAGCTCTTTGTCGATTCGGGGTTTATGGTAAAATCCATCGATTCTTGCGACGGATACCAGTTTGCATAAATTCTTATATCCTTCATTATTTTCAGACAGAAGGATCAGATGCGACAGGCCTTTATGATCAATGGGCGTTTTATCAGTCAGGCGTCGGGGGGCTACATAGCATTCACAGCCGATAATCGGCTTGATTCCGGCTTTCTTGGCCTTTTCATAAAATTCGATGACACCGAACATGGTACCATGGTCGGTGATGGCCACGGACCGCATGCCGAGTTCAATACATCTTTGAAAAATTTCGTCAAGTCTTATGGCGCCGTCCAGCAGGCTGTATTGCGTATGGACGTGTAAATGCACAAAATCGGTTTTGAGGCCGTTCATAATTAGTCTAACCGGTAATTAGGCGCTTCTTTGGTGATGATCACATCGTGGACGTGACTTTCACGCAAGCCCGCCGCGCTGATTTTCATAAACCGCGCTTTTTCTCTAAGCTCCTGAATGGTCCGGCATCCTGCATATCCCATGCCGGCTTTCAGACCTCCGACGAGTTGCTGGATATTGCTCGACAGCGTTCCCCGGTAGGGAACACGTCCGACAATTCCTTCCGGAACGAGCTTTTCTTCCGACTCCGCCTCTCCCTGATAATATCGGTCCTGACTTCCCATTTTCATGGCTTCAAGAGATCCCATCCCCCTGTAAACTTTATAACTTCGTCCCTGGAAAAATATGGACTCACCAGGGCTCTCCTCCGTTCCTGCAAAAAGTCCTCCGATCATGATGGTATGCGCGCCGGCTGCGATGGCCTTGGTGATATCGCCTGAAAACTTAATGCCGCCGTCAGCGATTAAGGGGATACCGCTTTTACTAGAAACCGCTCGGCAGTTCATGATGGCCGTTACCTGGGGCACGCCTACCCCGGCAATAATTCGTGTCGTGCAGATTGACCCGGGCCCAATACCGATTTTTACGGCATCGACCCCTGCCTGGATCAGGTCTTCCGCTCCTTTTGCAGATGCGACGTTGCCGGCAATCAGTTCAATATCAGGAAAGTCATGTTTCAATTTCTTCACCGCATCGATGACATTTTTTGAATGACCGTGGGATGTGTCAATGAGAATGACATCCGCCCCTGCCCTTAAGAGGCTTTCCGCGCGTGCCTCCATATCTTCACCGACACCCACCGCTGCACCGACCCGCAAACGTCCCATCTTGTCTTTGCAGGCATTGGGATATTTTTTTATCTTTTCAATATCCTTGATGGTAATCATACCGGTGAGGCGCCCGTTTTTGTCCACCACCAGCAGTTTTTCGATCCTGTGTTTATGAAGCAGTTTTTTCGATTCCTCAAGGGAAATACCCTCCGAAACGGTGATCAGATTATCTTTGGTCATAACTTCGGAAATCTTTTTTTCCAAATCCATTTCAAACCGAAGATCCCGGTTGGTTACGATGCCTACCAGCTTGTCGCCTTTTGTGACCGGGACACCTGATATTCGGTAATCCGTCATCAATTTCAGCACTTCACGGACCTTTTGCTCGGGAGTGATGGTGACCGGATCGACAATCATGCCGCTTTCCGACTTTTTCACGCGATCCACTTCGATCGTTTGATTTTTAATGCTCATGTTGCGGTGGATAAATCCCATACCCCCTTCGCGCGCCATACTGATGGAGGTCCGCGCTTCGGTTACCGTATCCATCGCTGCACTGACAATCGGGATATTTAAATTGATATTCCTTGTAAGACGCGTGCCGACATTGACGTCATTGGGTAACACATCTGAATAGTTCGGCATTAACAGGACATCATCAAAGGAAAATGACGCTTCAATTGGAATCATTGCCATGGGCTCCTCAAAATTGGATTGTGAGTTTTTCAGATTGTGGATTCGAATAACATTTGGATGTATCTTTATCAATCATTTATTTGGCGTCTTGACAGGATATTTGCCGCATAGTAAACAAGCAGCCGTTATGCTACTGGAAATCAATCCGATAAATCCTCAGGAAAGACTTATTAAAAAAGTCGTTGAGCGGTTGAAAAAAGGGGCTATCATTGCATATCCGACCGATACCTACTATGGAATCGGCTGCGACATCATGAACAAAAAAGCCATTGAAATGGTCTATTGGATCAAGCAGCGTAGTAAAAACAAACCCTTTAGCTTTATTTGTTCAAATCTAAAAAATATCAGTGATTACGCGAAGGTTTCAAACTATGCGTATCGCACCATGAAACGGCTTCTCCCCGGCCCTTACACATTTATTTTGGACGGGTCGAAACTGGTGCCGACAATTATGTTGACCAAACGAAAAACCGCCGGGATCCGCGTGCCGGATCATCCCATCTGTATTGCCTTAACCCAGGAACTGGGAAATCCGATTCTTTCAACCAGCGCGACATTACCGGATGGAACCATTCTGTACGATCCTTCCTTTATTCACGAAGAACTCAGCACAAATATCGATATCGTTATTGACGGGGGACCTGTTCCGGGAAGCCCTTCCAGCGTTATTGCCCTCATAGACGATTATCCTGTGGTTCTCAGAAGGGGATTGGGGGACGTCAGTATTTTTGAGTAAGTTCTATCGTTGACCATTAATTATTAGCAATTGACCATCGATCATTCGATTTATCCGTCAGTGGCAATACTCATAACCATCTGTTTTATTAAGAATTGTCAATTATCAACTGCGAATGAATAATTGTTAACGAAACCCTTAAAAAAACAACCACTCGAAATACACGATGTTATTTGCCGAGTTCATCGGTTTCCGGACGATAGAGATACCCGCCGTAAAAGGCTTGTCCGATTATCCGGTCCATCAATTCATTTATCGAAAACTCGGTCAGGTATTTAAAAAAAGAAAATTTATCTTCTTTTTTATAGACCATGGATATCTTGCCTTCTATCCCCCCCAAACGACCGGCCCATTCCACGGCGTCTTCAAGATTCCCCAATCGATCCACAAGCCCTTGTTTGACGGCTTCTTCGCCCGTAAAAATCCTGCCGTCGGCCAGAGATGCAGCTTGGGCGATATTCATATTTCTGCCTTCGGATATAGCCTGGACAAACTGGCGGTGGGTTTGATCAACAAAATCCTGCAACACTTTTTTTTCCGATGGCGTCATTTCACGGGTCGGCGATCCCATGTCTTTGAATTCTCCGCTTTTGATCACAACCGGTGTCATTCCGATCTTATCGAGTAATTTCTTAAAATTGGTATAGGCTATGATAACACCGATGCTTCCGGTAATGGTTCCGGGATTGGCGACAATGCCGTCGGCTCCGGCCGCGATATAATAGCCGCCGGAAGCGGCGATGGATCCCATGGATGCAATAACTTTCTTTTTCCCGATGGTTTTGCGAACTTCTCTATAGATCTCCTGAGACGGCCCCACAACGCCCCCCGGCGAGTCGATTCGGATGACGATAGCCTTGATGGTTTCTTCTTCACGAAAACGTTTAATCAGGTTGATGGCTTCTTTGGATTCGGTGATGACGCCTTTAATCTCTACGACACCGACTTTACCGGCACCGGGCTCAAAAACAAGATCGGAGAAATCGGCGCGTCTCAGGGCGATTCCAATGACAATGGAAATACTCACGATGGAAACAGCCATGACTGCTGAAAATATGAGAAGAGAAAACAGGTAGGGATGCCTTCGAGAAAACATAATATTAAAAAGTCAGCGCGCAAAAAGTCATAAATTCCTTTTTGCGAAGGTTTTAAGTTTTAGGTTTTAAGTGTTAAGTGTTTGTAAGCAATGCCAATTTTCAAGCCTAAAACCTAAAACTTAAAACCTAAAACCGGATGAATGATGTTATTCGTCGTTTAATTTTTCCTGGAGGTTTTCACGCAGAATTTCACCGAAACTTGATGTTGCAGGTCCCATGTTGTTCACATACTCGGTTAAAATCTCCTGCTCATCTTCCATTGCCATTCGTTTGATGGAAAGGCCGATACGCCTTTCTTCACTATTGATGTTCATCACCCGCGCTGTGATAAGATCATTGATATTAAACATGCCCACCGGCGTTTTAATCTTCTCTTTGCTGATTTCAGATACATGCACCAAACCTTCAATGCCTTCTTCCAGTTCGATGAAAATACCGAAGTCCGTCACATTTGTTACGGTTCCCGTAATCTCTTTTCCGACTTCGTATCGTTCCGCCACTGTTTCCCATGGATCGGTCTGCAGCTGTTTGATCCCCAATGAAAAGCGTTCATTGCCCTTATCGATTTCAAGTACGATGGCTTGAATGATATCACCCTTCTGGTACAGTTCCGTTGGGTGTTTAATTCGTTTGGTCCAGGAAATGTCGGAAATATGAACCAGCCCGTCGATGCCCTCATCGATACCGATAAAAATACCGAAATCGGTGATATTCTTAACTTTACCTTCGATGGTTGTTCCCACCGGGTATTTTTCACTGATGACATCCCAGGGATTTGGTACAACCTGCTTCATTCCCAGAGAAATTCGTCTATTATCAGGTCTGATATCTAAAACAACCGCCTCGACAATCTCACCCACGGACACCATCTTTGACGGATGACGAACCTTGCGCGTCCAGGACATTTCAGAAACATGAATCAGACCCTCGATTCCTTCCTCCAGCTCGACAAAGGCACCATAATCCGTAAGGCTGACGATTTTTCCGTTAACTTTTGAACCGACCGGATATTTATCACTGGCCGTTAACCATGGATCTTCAGCCAGCTGCTTCATGCCGAGGGAAACCCGTTCTTTTTCAAGATCAAGATTCAAGACTTTGACGTTAATCGTGTCTCCTACCGTAAACAGCTCGGAAGGATGCTTCACTCTGCCCCAAGAGATGTCCGTGATATGTAGCAAACCGTCGACGCCTCCCAAATCAACGAATACGCCGTATTCGGTAATATTCTTGACAATACCTTCCACAACCTTGCCTTCTTCGATCGAAGACAGGGTCGCTGAACGTTTGGCTTCGCGTTCATCTTCCAGAAGTGCACGCCTTGACAGCACGATATTGCTGCGCTTGCGATTATACTTTAATATTTTAAAATCAAAGGTGTTGCCCACCATATCATCGAGGTTTCGAATGGGACGCAGGTCGGCTTGTGATCCCGGTAAAAAAGCCTGAACACCGATATCAACGGAAAATCCGCCTTTTACACGGTTTGTAATGACACCCTGCACAATCTCATTGGCGTCATACGCTTTTTTAATATCCTCCCAAACTTTTACTTTGGTCGCTTTTTCCTTGGACAGCATGACGACTTCATTTTCATCGTCCCACCACTCCACCATGACTTCAACAGGATCATCCACTTTGGCCTTTA
>CAYTAQ010000159.1:0-9284 GCA_964435695.1 uncultured Desulfobacterales bacterium
TATCAAAGAACAAGATAATTTGAAGATCGTATCCTGTCCGGAATGTAAGCGTGAAACTGACTTGGAAACCTATCAAGGCATGTTTGACAAGTGGATGGGTGACATAAACCATGCGGTGAGAACTGACGGCGGCAGCGTACCTGTATCCCACACGCTGTTGTCACTGCCTCTTTATTTAGTGGAAGAACTGCCGCGGATCCTGGATGAAATTCGCATGGATGCGGCATTTTTGCCATAAAAAGTGGGGGAGAAAATTGAGGTAATGCATTTGTGACTATATTTCAGTTTAATGAAATAAAGTCTTGACTATTTTTCATTATAGTGCATAATAGACGACATGATTGAGCGTGCAGTTTACATTAGAATATGGGATGAACTGTCCAAGGATAAGAACATGGTACTCTTGGCCGGACCCCGCCAGGTCGGTAAAACGACGCTTGCTAACCGCATTTCAAGCACTTTCACCAACAGCCTTTATTTTAATTGGGACATAGTGGATCAACGTTCGCAACTGATCGATGATCCGACATTTTTCACCGGGCTACAAAGAAAAGACAATTCGTTGCCTTTAGTCGTTTTTGATGAAATACATAAATACAAGAATTGGAAAAATTATTTAAAAGGCATTTTCGATCAGTACGGGAGCGCTTATCAATTTCTGGTTTCAGGCAGCGGCAGGCTGGACATTTACCAGAAAGGATCGGATTCTCTGGCCGGCCGATATTTTCTATTTCATTTGTGGCCTTTCAGTGTTGCTGAGCTGGGGAATACCTCAAGGAAAATAAGTGAATTTTTGAAGGACCCATTCCTTGTAACCATGGAACACACCGAAAAACTTCAGCATATTTGGGACGACCTATCAAACTTCAGCGGGTTTCCAGAGCCCTATATCCGTGGGAAGCAGACATTTTATCGTCGCTGGTCCAACACATATTCGCGACAGCTGATACGTGAGGATATTCGAGATTTAACCGGGATAAAATCGATTATGGAAGTTGAAACCCTCTATGCGTTACTGCCGTCAAAAATTGGAAGTCCGATCTCCCTCGCTTCCCTTGCGAGGGATTTGAAGGTGTCATATAATTCAATTCAAGCATGGCTCTCGGTTTTCGAAACATTTTTCATGCTATTTTCTATTACACCGTGGACAAAGCATATTGCGCGGGCAATTCAAAAAGAACGTAAAATCTACCTTTGGGATACGCCCAGAATCCAAGATCCTGCAGCAAGATTCGAGAATATGGTTGCATTGGAGCTGTATCGAGCCGTTGTTTCATGGAATGACATGGGGTCTGGCAATTTTTCGCTTCACTTTATTAAAAACAAGGAAAAACAGGAAGTAGATTTCCTCATTGCAGCCGACCACAAACCACTTGTATTGGTTGAAGCAAAATTAAGCGACGCCGAACCTTCACCTGCCCTGTTAAAGTTCCAGCGGTTTCTGAACATTCCGGCTGTTCAGCTCTTCGAGAAAGGGAACGCGTTTCAATTGGTTTCGAATGGTCCAAATAAGATACTGGTAACCCCCGCGCCGCAATGGCTGTCTATGCTGCCCTGACGTGCCATGCATTAAGAAAGGGGATGAGCGCAAAATCCCCCCGGCCCGCTTTTTTTCAAAGGGGGAGTAATAAAGGGCAATTTCATCGAGCCCTCTTTTGACCTGGTGGATACATGGAATGGATATTGGAAGACGAAAATCGGTAAAAAGCCCGGGACCAGGGGTTTCGCAAAACGATTGTTGCTATAGAATTTTGAATGGCATCGAAAAGAGAAATTTCTGCAATGAGGCAAAAAGATTTGATGGGTTTCGCTGCGCTCTTCCCATCCTACGGGCTATCCAGAAAAAACTGGATGCCGGATCCGTCATCCCGGACTTGATCCGGGACCGGCATGACGTGGTTGGTATTTTTAATGCCGAAGCAATATTTCCGAAAGGATTGTTGTAAAGGGGATCAATTCAAAATGAACGAGCAGCGGCCGAAATGCAGACGATCGTTAAAGAATAAAGGGACAGACCCAAGAGCGGAAATTTACATGATTTTATATAGATCATCTTTCGCATTTCATCAAAAGACGAAAACAGCAGCGGCAAGTACGTGAAAGACGACAGCCGGGAAAATGCTGTGGCTTCTTTCCCTGACAAGGCCATTGGCAAGCCCGAATGCAAATGCGGCAAATGCGGTTTCCGGAATGGATTCCGCACGAAATGTTCCGTTGAAAATGTCTGGAAGGAAGATAAGACAGGTGACAAAAATTGCGTACAAAAGTGCCGAACCAACCGTTGGATAAGATAAAAGCCATCGACTGTTGCAGCCTTTATATGGGGTGCCTTCCGCTAAAATGCCGTAGGCCAAACCACGGAAGAGTAACTCTGATGCCAGAGGAATTGTGATAAAAGCATATAGAATGGTTTCGTTGACATTCAACAAATGGAAGGCTGAATTTGGGAAATAAATGCCGTTTCCCATGGCAGACAGAACCACAAAAGGTAAAAGAATCCACCAATCTTTACCTATTGGGGCTCGAAGGCCAAATTGCCACAATCGTCTTCGCGACATCAAAATGAGACCCGGCACCGTAATCAATATCACTGCAACGAAAAATGAGATATAGGTTTTTGAGACCAATCCAGCTGCGGCTGTATCCCCGAGCCAGGGACTGGAAGAAAGAAATAGATTGCCCAGAAAAGACACCGCCGTTATTGCGCATACCACGGCCATGGCATAGAAGAAATGTAACGCATAAATGGTTGCGCTCGGATTCTGAAAGGCGTCGCGGCAGGCTTGCGCAATTTCAATGGGGGTCAGTTTGGTTGAATATCCTCGCGGAGAGCCTCCAATTTCTCCGGACCCACCCCATTGATTGCTTTTTTTTCGGCACCTGATGCCTGGGTCTATATGGTTTAATATCCGATAGACATCGTTTAGATCACCCCGCATGAAAGAGTCCAAACGGCGCAAGGTATACAGACCTTCGCCCCTCTTGAGGATGACCAGTCCAAGCCTTTCGCCATAGACCCTTTGCAGCGTGGATTCAAGCTCATATATTCCCAAATCGGCTTCGATGACGATGGCAATTCGGTCACGTGTCAGTTCCGCCCGGGCCAACTCCTTCAACTCTTTAAAGTCAATCAGATCTTCAGGTCTGTAAATAATTTTATCGATTTTTTGCAATAATGACGCTGTGTATTCAAGATTGTCTTTTTTCTCCCAATTAGCGTTCTTTTTTAAGTCGATTTCCTCCGTTCGCAAAAAATCGATCACTTCCATGATTTTTTTTTGCAGCCCCGCTGGCATCCCGCTGAATTCGGTCATTTCCAATCCGTGGGAATCGATGACGCCCTCCAGACGAACCAGGGAATATAAATATTGCAGACGACCGGAATCTTTATTCCGAATCCGCAAATGGTTTAAAATTAGCCAGATTGCCAGGATGGTGTCCAAATCGGGTTCGTTTGCAAAGACATTCCATTCCCGGCCACGCAAATCCATGCCCTTCAGTATCATGACCAAAACCTGTTCACAGGTTGAAAGTGTGAAAGATCGCAAACATCCTTCATGGTGGTCAAAATTATAGATCTGCTTTTCATGGTCCATGAAAGGCTCACACTGAGCGGCACCATCGAGATACATGGTACCCGGAGAAGATTTTCGGGCCGCCGTTGCGGAAACGGCCAATCCAGTCTCAATGTGAACAGCAATATTAGGCGCCTCGAGGCAGATCAAAATTCTGCCGACGCTTGAATCCTTGATAACGTATCGCTGTGGCCGATGGGTGGCGCTGTTTTCTTTATCCATGCTTTTCTTCTCTACCTCGAAGGTTTCATGTTTGAACATGCATAGATATTCTCATAAGAATAAAAAAAAAGCGATACTTTATCCAATTTTTATTCGAAATATATTTTTGGCAGCGGGGAAATTCCGGGACAGGGGAAACTCCGGGACATCCATCAATAAATAAATAACTTTCAATGCAAAGCGTTGTTGGGTTCTGAGCCAGGCCAGGATAACCGTTTGAGATAATTATTAAAAATCTTCAGAATAACCGCCCAAACTGAAGATAAAGCCACATATCCTTAGATGCATGCGGCGCAATGATGGTTGGATAAATCCATACGTTTTTGCTTGACACCAGTAAAATTCGTTTGTATTGAACGAATATGACTTTTTTAAGCCGCAATATAGAAACAAAACTTAATGACCTGCTGACATATTTTCCAGTTGTTATCATTCTTGGTGTCCGCCAATGCGGAAAAACAACCCTGGCCAAAATGCTAAGACCGGATTGGAAATATTTTGATCTGGAACGTAGCAGGGATTTTGATTTTATCACCCGGGATATTGATTTTTTTTTCAAAGAATATCCCCGCTCCATCATAATTGACGAAGTACAGAGATATCCCGCCCTGTTTCAAGAGTTGCGCAGTGTTGTTGATCGTGACCGAAATACCAGTGACCGATTTTTGCTGACCGGTTCCAGTTCGTTTGACTTGATAAAAAATGTTTCTGAAAGTTTGGCCGGCCGGGTGGCGCTGGTTGAGTTGGGGACATTAACGCTTAATGAAACATATGCATGCGAGCTGTCCGAATTTTTTAATATCTTTTTGAACCCGATAGATCATACAACAATCCAGCTGTTAAGGAATCTTAAGCCTAAATTATCCCACGACCAATTGATGCAATGCTTTTTGAAGGGCGGCTATCCGGAACCGGTGCTGGAGAGTGACGACCGGTTTCATCATCTATGGATGGAAAACTACATCAATACCTATATTCAAAGAGACATCAGAACACTTTTCCCAAGACTGGATCTCATAAAGTACCAACGCTTTATATCCATGCTATCAGCGCTGAACACAACAATAATCAATCGTTCCCAGGTTGGCAGATCTCTTGACATTTCCGAAAAAGCAATTCGAGATTATCTGCAAATTGCCGAGGGCAGCTATATTTGGAGGAACGTACCCAGCTACGAAAAAAGTAAGAGCAAATCAGTGGTTAAAATGCCGAAGGGTCATATCCGTGACAGCGGGCTGACTCATTTTATCCAAGGCATCGCAAATAGAGATCAACTCTTGAATTATCCCAATGTTGGCGCTTCATTTGAGTCTTTTATTTCTGAAGAATTAATCAAGGGCATTCAGGCTAAAAACGTATCAAATTGGAGCCATTACTATTTTCGAACAAAGAATGGTGCCGAGATCGATATGATACTTGAAGGATCTTTTGGTACGTTGCCGATTGAAATCAAGATAGGCAGCACGATTAAATCACGTCATCTGCAACCGTTGAAAAATTTTATAGCCAAAAACGATCTTCCCTTGGGAATATTGATCAACAATTCTAATAAGGTTCAGCTTATCGCGGACGGCATCCTTCAGTTGCCCGCTACTTTGGTCTAAGGAGAGCTGCTTATGTGGTATGGCATCTGACGGCGTAAATGCGATAAGATCGGCAATCCCAACGGGTTTCAAATTTTAAGAATTTAATATGATAACCTGGTCCGACCCTGGCCGTCCTGTTGATGGGTTTCGCTGCGCTCTTCCCATCCTACGGGCGACGGGCTTATTAGCGTTAGACCCGGGTCATCGATGTTTTGCATTTGACAGGGAATTGTGATGAAACAAAATTTCAGACAGACGACGCCGCGCGATATTTTGAGGAATTTCTTCGGGTTTAATGACTTTTATGAACATCAGGAAGCCATTATCGAAACTCTGATTTCGGGTGGAGATGCTTTTGTTCTCATGCCCACCGGCGGCGGAAAGTCGCTGTGTTATCAGATTCCGGCCATGATCCGGCAGGGCATCGGGGTGGTGGTGTCGCCCTTGATCGCACTGATGCAGGACCAGGTGGACGCCCTGAAGCAGGCCGGTGTCAAGGCCTGTTTCATCAATTCGAGTCTGCTGACCCATGAGGTGCGAAAAATTGAAAGAAAGCTGGTCGCCGGCGAGGTGGATCTTCTGTATGTCGCACCGGAGCGATTGCTCATACCGAATTTCTTGGACAGTCTGAAGAAATTGGACATATGCTTGTTTGCCATTGACGAGGCCCACTGCGTGTCCCAGTGGGGACATGATTTTCGACCCGAGTATCTGCGTCTGGACGTGCTGCGGGAGATCTTTCCGAATGTTCCCCGTGTGGCCCTGACTGCTACCGCAGACACGATCACCCGGAGAGACATACTGTCCAAGCTTCATCTGCAGGAGGCCGGAGAATTTGTCTCCAGCTTTGACAGGCCAAACATCAAGTATTCGGTGGTTATCAAAAGCGATGCCAGGTCCCAATTGCTCGATTTCTTGAAAAGGGAGCATCCGGGTGAATCCGGTATCGTATACTGCCTGACCCGAAAAAAAGTGGAATCAACGGCGGAATGGCTTTCACAGAAAGGGTACAACGCGCTGCCCTATCATGCCGGAATGGAAGCTTCCACTCGGAAAAAACACCAGCGGATATTCCAGGAGCAGAAGCAGGTAGTTATGGTGGCTACCATCGCATTCGGCATGGGAATCGACAAGCCCGACGTCCGGTTCGTTGCGCACCTGAACATGCCCAAGAATATCGAGAGTTACTACCAGGAAACCGGTCGAGCCGGGCGGGACGGCGAAGCGTCGAATGCCTGGCTGGCCTACGATTTGTCGGACATCGTCACCATCGGCAAAATTCTGGAGAACTCAGAAGGCGATGAAGATTTCAAACGAATTCAGTACCAGCGGCTTCAGGCGATGATCGGTTATTGCGAGACGGCGGACTGTCGACGGCATGTGTTGCTGAATTACTTTGGGGAGCCTTACGACAGAAGGTGCGGGCATTGTGACAACTGCATGGAGGGGGTTGAAAAGTGGGATGGAACCATTGCCGCACAAAAAGCCATGTCCTGTATTTATCGAACCGGGGAACGATTTGGCGTGCAATATCTCACGGATGTGCTTTTAGGAAAAGAAAACAAACGCATTCAAGGTTTCAAACATGACCGGATATCAACTTTCGGCATTGGCACGGAATTGAGCGGTCCGGAATGGAAATCCGTTTTCCGCCAGATTGTCGCGGCCGGGTATACCGGCGTGGACATGAAAGGCTATGGCGGTTTGTTTCTGACCCCAAAGGGCCGGGCAATCCTGAAAGCCAAAGAAAAAATATTCCTGAGAAAGGATCTTTTTAAAACAAATAAGCCCCAAAAATCATATCCAAAAAATCGCATAAAGAAATCGATCGATTCACCTGATCTCGAATACTCGGATTCGCTTTTCGAGGCGTTGAGAAGTTTGAGACTGGAAATCGCCAAAAAAGAGAGCGTGCCGCCTTATGTGATATTTCATGACAGAACCCTGAAAGAAATGGCTGCGTACAAACCCGGATCCTTGCATGCAATGCGGGGATTGTATGGAGTGGGCGAAGTCAAACTGGAAAAATTCGGACAGATTTTCATCGACTTTCTCAAATCGTATACGAAAGGACATGCGAATGAAAGAATTAAGGCCGGATTTCAGGGGAGTTAAAAATAGATATGTGAGAAGAGCGCCTAAACAGGTGAATACTGCATATCGTAAAAGGATCGAGAAAGAATTGGGGTGGACGCCGATTTGCTGAACCGACAACAAAAAAACAGCAACTTATCCCAATATCGACTTAAAGTTTGTCGTATTCCTGTTTGACAAGGTTCTCCCCATATTTTCTTTCTAATCTTCTAATTGTAAAATGTCCTCGAGCCATATCCTGAAAGTGATCCATAAAGACGGTATTGATAAAAAGACCTCCAATTCCACCGATCACCGGTATTGCTTGGGCTGCAACCTTTTCCGATACCACTATCCCAAAGCGGGCCGTTAGGGCGGAAATGAAACGGACAATTGCCGGAGCGCCTTTTTGGCTTAATCCTTTTTCAGCAATGTATTTTGCAGCATCGGATACTGAATTCGCTAACAAAGCTCTGACCGCAAAATAACCTGTCTCTGTTGCATCGTCAGTTTTTTTCGGTCCGCCTAAAGCGAAAACATTTAAGCATTGCAGTTTAGTTTCCACAAGATTAACATTTTCGCCCTCACTTCTGGCAATGTCCGCAACTGACCGGAGCATAATGGTGGTTGTAACGGGAAGCTCAATGGATAATGCTGCCAGTCCGAAACTTCCACCCCCGGCTCCTGTAGCTGCAGTGAGTATTTTGTGAAACTTGTCTGAGGAAGCTGGTTTTATTCTACTGTTCAGCGTTAAAATTGCAAAGCTCAAGGCTTTTTCCAATGCCAATTTTGCAGCCTCCTGAACAACAAGGTTCCATTTTTTAGGAAGATATTCGAACCCTTTTCCGATTGCAGCGCCTAAAAGATTTGAAATTCTAGCTGCCAAACTTGGATTCTCTAAAAGACTCCTTGCTTCGCGCAAATCTTCGATATCATCCATTGTCATCCCCATAAAAAGCCTCCTTTTTAAAATCGTTCTTTTTTCATATCATGTATTTTGAATACCTCAAAGAACATGTATGAATACCTATTACGCGCTGCCCCACTTAAAAAAGAGTCAAGGCCGGATCGTGGCTATTTCGAGTGTTGCGGGTCTGAACGGCGTTCCTACGCGAACTGCTTATGCGGCGATTAAGCATGCCATGTTCGGCTTTTTTGATTCCCTTAGAATCGAATTGCTGGACACGGGCGTTACCGTAACCATGATCGCTCCGGATTTTGTCCTCAGCGAAATTCATCGCCGCGCATTCGGCAAAGACGGGAACCCGCTTGGATCAAGTCCGGTACAGGAAGACAAAGTTATGACAGCCGATGAATGTGCCTCCAAAATAATCAAGGCCATGGCGAAATAATCCCGTGAAACATGGGCATGTATCGCGGGTGGTCGATTGGCCGCATTCCACATTTCATAAATATGTGGTACAGGGTATATACCGCTCGGGGTGGGGTGGTGACAGTGTACCGATTCAGGGCGATTTTGGGGAATGACGGCGGGATCGATTGGAGGCGATGTTTTGTGATGGGTTTCGCTGCGCTCTACCCATCTACGGGATCGGGAGGGGTTGAAAGATTATGCAGATGGTCATTCATCGGGGTGCTCATGAAGTCGGCGGGAGCTGCGTTGAAATAGCGCACGATGACACCACCATTCTTTTGGATATCGGCCTGCCCCTTGATTGCGACATGGATGAAGAAATCGAATCCCATCTGCCGCAGCCTCTTTATTTAATTGTATATAAATGGTGCCGAAGGCCGGACTCGAACCGGCACAGCTCGCGCCACTACCCCCTCAAGATAGCGTGTCTACCAAGTTCCACCACTTCGGCAC
>CAYTAQ010000160.1:0-9202 GCA_964435695.1 uncultured Desulfobacterales bacterium
CATCACCCGATATCTGGATCAATGACTCGGTATCCGGTACCTGCTTCACCAATACAACTATCTCCATAATAAGCTCCTTCTTTGATTAAAACCCTTCATCACAAAAATAAGAAAAAATGTGTTTGGTGTTTGGTGTTTGGTGTTTTGTGCTTGGTATAACTCGATTTTTTTGTTTAAGCCTGAACACCAAACACGAAACACAAAACACTATCTATTCGCCTTCCGGATCCCCAACTGGTCCAAGGCGATGATCCATTTGCAGATGTTAGCCGATCCTTCCACCATCGTATACGTGGGCATATCCCGATAAAACCGCGCCACCGGATACTCTGTCGAATACCCGTACGCTCCCAGTATCCGCATGGCATAATTTGCACTCTTACACGCTACCTCCCCCGCAAGATACTTGGCCTGTGCAACATCCAATCCATTGTTCAACCGCCCCTGATCCTTGGCCCATGCCGCCTTGTACACCACCAGACGCGCCGCCTCGATCTCGGCCGACATCTGCGCGATCATATCCTGGTTCATCTGATACTCACCAATGGGCTTGCCAAACTGCTTTCGCTCATTGCAGTACTTTATCGCTTCATCCAAACACGCCTGCGCCAGACCTACACCTCCCGCCGCTGCCGAGAGCCGCGTCTGATTCAATGAACCAAACAATATCTTGGCGCCGTCTCCCGACGTGCCAAGAATGTTCTCCTTGGGCACCTGCGTATCCGTAAGATATATTTCCCCGGTCGGAGATGAAAACGATCCCATCTTCTCCAGCCCGGAGGTCTTCACACCATTGAAATTCTTCAGCTCAACCACAAACGCCGACAACCCCCTGGACCCTGCTGACCGGTCCGTGTATGCATAATAAACCACCGCATCAGCTGCGTTCGCATTCGATATCCACGTCTTGGACCCGTTCAACAGCCAGTAGTCGCCCTTGTCCTCCGCTTTCGACAACATCGCCATCACATCCGATCCGGCATCCGGCTCCGTCATCGCAAACCCGCCGATATACTCCGCACTCACCAGCTTCTGAATGTACTTTTTCTTTAACGCCTCACTCCCATAGGTGTATATCGTAAACGCACATCCCAGCGTCTGCATGTTGATCTGGACCCGCAGTGAACTCGATACCCGCGCAATTTCCTCCGTAATGATCATCGCCGCAAGCCATCCCATCTCAGATCCGCCGTATTCCTCAGGTATCACCGTGCCAAACAGCCCCAGCTCGCCCATGGGCTTCATTACTTCCTCATACGGTAAATAATGCTGCTCATCCCACTCGTCCACGTGCGGCGCTATCTGTTCATTCGCAAAATCCCGCACCATCTTCCGTAATATCTCCAACTCCTCGCTCAATGCAAAATCCATAGTTGCTCCTCCTGATTTAAATTTTTCAATGATAAAACAATAAACATATTCGGATGTCAAGCTATTTTGTAGTCACATTATAGGTGAAAAATAGACAATAGGCATATTTTAAAACCATTATTCAAAACGCTGTTTTGCAATTTGAAACAAAATTCTTTTCTTGTCAACTTTTTTTTGCATATATTTTAGTTGACAAAGATGATATTCTTCTTTTATAAATTCACTATTCAAAACGGCGTTTTATAATATGCAACAAAATCATAGGCAAATCAATTCTGTAGAAAAAGCGCTCCTAATCCTCCTCGCCTTTCATAAGGAGAGAGCTAGTTGGGGTGTGCGGGAACTCAGCGCACATCTGGGATTCAGCCCTTCAACCGTACAGCGGATACTCCAAACGCTTAAGCGACACAATTTTGTAGCCCAGGATATAGAAACACGCCAGTATCGTCTCGGGAAGATCTATTTTAATTTTCTTCATATTCTTCAAAACACCTTTCCCATAGTCCAGGCATCTCTTCCTTTTCTGAAACGGCTGTTGTCCAATACGCAAGAGACTGTGCATTTAAACGTCATTGACGGAAATGAACGCATTTGCATTCATGCGCTGGAATCATCTCAGCCGCTTAAAGCCAGCATGCCCATCGGCAGCCGATCTCCATTGTATGCAGGCGCATCATCAAAATGCCTGCTGGCCTTTTCAGAGAAAGCATTTCAAGAGCAATATCTTAAAAATAACGATCTCAAACCTGTTACCGCTAACACGATTACTTCAAAGGAAATATTGCGCCATGAACTGCTTCATATAAGGAAAGCAGAATACGCCAAGAGCCTGGGTGAACGGAACCCTGGCCTGGGGTCGCTCAGCGCTCCCATTCTCGGTTACCAGG
Source organism: uncultured Desulfobacterales bacterium (assembly GCA_964435695.1). Classification (GTDB taxonomy): domain Bacteria; phylum Desulfobacterota; class Desulfobacteria; order Desulfobacterales; family B30-G6; genus CAYTAQ01. The sequence continues at coordinate 2,259 of CAYTAQ010000160.1, forward strand.
GCGCATTGCTGGGATCCTTCAGCCTTGCCATGCCGGAAATCAGGTTTGGCGATCCCGATTATCAAAATTTCTGTATCCGGAACCTGCTGGAAATTACGCGTGAATTTTCGAAAACCATGGGATTTAAAAATGAATCCAGCCTTCAGGAGTCACCGAATGAATGAGCAACCCCAGAAAGTCATGACCATGGCTGAAGCCATCCAGCATTATGTATTCGATGGATGCCATATCTCTTTCGGTGGATTCACTATCAACCGGAATCCCATGGCCGCAACCCATGAAATCATCCGGCAACGGAAAAAAGGGCTTCATGTTTATGCCCATTCCAACGGCCAGGCCATCGACGAACTGGTCGGCGCCGCATGCGTTTCCAAATTAGAAGTCGCCTATGCAGGTACCGGACTCTTTGCACCCACTTGCATCCGATTCATGAATGCAGTCAAAAAAGGCCGTATTCAAGTGGAAGATTATTCCAACTTTCAAATGACGCTTCGATTTCTGGCCGGGGCGCTGGGTGTCCCCTTCTTACCGACAAAATCCGGTCTGGGATCCGACCTCATTGACCAATGGGGATTTCCCGAAGCTGTCAGAAAAGAGGACCCCAAAATTCCGGATAAAAAGCTTATCGTTACAGACAACCCATTTGGGACATGGATGGACACCCATAAGGTCGTACTGGTGCCGGCCATTCAGACGGACATCACCATCGTGCACGTTCAAAAGGCTGACAAGCATGGGACCGCGAAAATCGATGGCCTGACGTTTGCCGATGTCGAACAGATAAAATCGGCACGGCATGTGATCGTCACCTGCGAGGAACTGGTGGATTCCGATGAATTGAGAAAAAGTTCGGATTTGATCAAGATCCCGCCCTTTTGCGTCGATGCAGTTGTCTGTGTGCCTTATGGTGCCTACCCCACTGCCTGTTATGGATATTATGATTATGACCCGAAATTTTTAAAGGACTATGCAGCGTATGCGGAAACAGATGCGTCGTTTCAGTCATATCTTGACACATTTATTTTCGGCATGGCGGATCATGATGCTTTGTTGATGCACGTGGGTGCGGACCGGCTTCAGCGGATCAAAGCGGATCCCCGGACAGGCTATGCGGTGGGGCTGGATAGGAAGTAATGGACTATACCCAAAAAGAAATTATGGCAATTACGGCCGCCCGGGCTATTCACAACGAAGATATAGTATTTTGCGGCACCGGCATCTCCATGGTCGCCGCCATGGCAGCCAAGCATATCAGCGCACCCGACAGCATGATATTTTTTGAAACAGGCGCCATCGACTCTCAGTTGGAAGAGGTACCGCTTGCCGTGGCCGATTCCCGGGTGATGTATAAAACAACGATGAACGGCTCCCTGCTCGATTCTTTTGCGTTTATGCAAAACCGCTTCACCGGCAAACGAATCATTGGTATACTCGGCGCAGCACAAATCGATCGATATGGCAATCTGAATTCAACGGTCATCGGTGATTACAAAAAACCTGTGGTTAGGTTTTCCGGCAGCGGCGGCGCAGCGGATGTCGCATCATTGGTCGGCAAAACCATTATCTTCATTCAACAGCAAAAAAGAAAATTTGTTGAAAAACTGGATTATCTCACAAGCCCGGGTTGGTTGACCGGTGCAGGCAAGCGCGAGCAGGTGGGTCTGGATGACGGCGGACCATGGCTGGTGATTACCAACATGGGCGTAATGGGCTTTGATGAATTCTCAAAAGAGATGTATTTGAAGCATTGCTTTCCCGGAATTTCTCCGGACGAAATACTCAGCAACATGGGATTTACCATCGATGTGTCGCGAATGACACCGGTTTCCCCACCCTCCCGAAATGAATTGGCCGTTTTAAGAGACCAGTGCGATCCCCAGCGGTTGATCCTCGGATAAAATCGTTTACAACGATTTTATTACTCATACCCGACGAGCCTCGGCAACCAGAGTACCATATCCGGGAAATATGTTATAAATACCAAGACGAGAATCTGTATGATAATAAACGGTATCACCGCTTTTGAAACATAAATCAGATCCCGATTGGCCATGGCGCCGGTGATGTATAAACTAACCCCCATGGGGGGGGTGCAATAACCGATGGCAAGGTTGACGGTCATGATCAACCCAAAATGCATCCAGTTGATATCAAAAGCCTGCAGCATGGGCAGGAAAACAGGTCCCAATATCATGGTTGCGGAAATAATATCCATGAACATACCCACAATCAGCAGCAGAATATTCATGGCCATCAGAAAAATAAACGGGGATTGAATGGCGGAAAGTACGGCTTCCGTGATTCTGCCCGGAATACTTTCGAGCGTCAGGAGGCGCCCAAAGCAGGTGGCGCCCGCAACAATGATCAGCAGGGTTGCCGAGGTTACAGCAGAACTGATGGTAATTTCTTTGACTTGACTCAATTTCATTGATTTGTGGATAAAAAGCTCCACGATAAATGCATACACGCAGGCCACTACCGCGGCTTCATTGGCGGTAAATGCGCCTGAGAAAATCCCTCCGAAAATAATGACGGGCAGCATGAGCGACCAGAACCCCTCCTTCAATACGGCAAGGGTTTCCATAAAGGAGGGAATGGGTTTACGGACAATATCGTCTTTTTTTCGAAAAATAAGATAGGTATAAATACAGACACCCAGCATAATCAGGACTCCCGGCAGAAATCCCGTTAGAAAAAGCCCTTCCAAAGACACGTTGCTGATCATGCTGTACAGAATCATACCGATACTCGGCGGAATAATCACCCCCAGATTGGGTGAGGTGGTCATTAATCCGATGGAATATTTCTCAGGATAACCATTTTCGATCAACGCCGGTATCATGAACCCCCCCAGGGCGACGACCGTGGCAACGGTGGACCCGGAGATGGCGCCAAATAAACCGCACGCAATAACGCCGGCCATGCCCAATCCGCCCGGAAGCCAGCTCACCAGCGCATTGGCTACCTTGATAAGCTTTTCAACGATACTGCCGGCAGTCATGATATTGCCGCACAGGATAAAAAATAGAACCACAACAAGGGCAAAATTATCCATGGAGCGAAAAAGTGTTTGCGCAAGCAGAAGGAGCGGCAGGTCCGTAAATAAAACAAAACCAAGAACCGATGTAAAAAAGAGGCACATGAACACAGGGATATAGGTTGCCATACATCCCAATAAAATCAAAAGGATAATGATGTCGCTCGTTTCCATAAAAAAGACTCTCCTGATATAACCTGTCTGAGGGTTCGGAAGTTAATCATCCCTCAGGCGGTTTGTTCCTTAAATCTGCAATATCCTCGTAGATCACCTGCATGATCCGCAGCAGCATGGTGATCCCCATTAACGGCAGCATCGCGTACAGATAAACCAGGGGGATTTGCATGATAATGGTCTTCTGATGCGTTCGATACTGAAGCGCCGCCATGAGCCACCCATAATAGATCATCATGAGGGAAAATATCGCTGTAACCATATTACTGAAAAAATTGAAAGGCACCTTCAGCTTGGGAAGCAATTGAACCGAAGCATCGATTTTAATCATCTTCCGTTGTTTGATAGCGGCACTGCACCCGATCAGCGTGGTATAGATAATAACCTCTCTCACGAGTTCTTCCGACCAGGCCAATGTATAATTAAACCCGTATCGTAAGACCACATTGAAAAACAGGGCCGTCAAGGCAACCATGACCGTGACAAAGAGAGTCCAATCTTCAAAAAAAGTTAAAATTTTATCCAAAATGCCGATTATCTTTTGCACCGTTCATTGCTCCTTTGGTGAAACCACAAGGAAAAAGGGGTCCCGGTACCCCGAGCCCCCTTTTGTTTTCACCTCAATGGCAGTCTATGGCTTATAGCCAATGAAATCCTGCACTTCTTTTAAGTAGTTGGCAGGCCGGTAGGTATCGCTCGGATAGAGCTTGTTGATCTCGGCTGCATATTTTACGTGCACCGCATTCCCTTGTCGCTTGAGAACATCCATGGCAGCATCGGAAAGACGTATAAATTCTACACCATTGGCCTTGGACTTGGCAATTTCGTCGGCTTCCTGCTGAATGTCCAGTCGACGCTGCTGCAGACAGACATCATGGACAACTTCCTTGAATGTCTGCTGTAAATCCGCGGGCAGTTTATTGAACCATGCCTTATTGAAAATCCAGATAAAGAGTCCCTGGGCATAGTTGATCTGGGTAAAATACTTGCAAACCTCAAATTTTTTGGTAATACTGCAGACCGTCAGCGTGTGGTCCAACCCTTCTATCACGCCTTGTTTGAGGGCTACCGGCACGTCCGGCCACGGCATGGCAACCGGGTTAAATCCCCATTCACGATACAGGAGCTGGTTAACAGCCGCTTCCGCAGTCCGAAACTTGATTTTCTTGGCATCCGCAAGCGTCCGAACAGGCGTCACGGTGGCCCAGCCGTAATTACCGTAACCGGTAATGTCGAGTCCGATAATTCCCTGATGATCCATGGCCATCATGAAGTGATTGAAAAGCTTCTTGTTTTCAACGAATTTGTCCAGTTTTTCAAAAGAGTCAATGAGAAACGGCAGGTTGACTAGACCAAAGCGAGGCCCCAGATTGGTTGAAGCGACTGAGCTGACGCCCATGCCCTGGATGGCGCCCATCTGCAGCTGGTTAAGAACTTCAACTTCACCACCCAGCATTGAAAACGGCTTGTAGTCCACATATATCTTTCCGTTAGTCCGCTTCCAGAGTTCGTCCCGAATGGCAAAACCGGTATAGACGCCTTTCAAAACAGGATGCGATACATTGGAAACAATACATTTGTACTGAGCTGTTGAAGGATCGAAATTGGGTTTCCATGCATCCAGTGACGGCCCGGCGGCAAACACCGAACCACATAGCAATCCAAAGCTGACCAGAAAAACCGTTAAAATAATTGATAATTTTTTAATCATCTGTGCCTCCTTTTACGCCATTTTTCATCGTAAAAACTAAACCTCATTCATTTGCCAACGTGAAATTAATGCATAATTACTGCTACAGCGCCGAATAGTCAAGGGAAAAAAGGAAAATCCGCTACAGTATTGCTTTTGCGCGGGGAAAAATATTGCGATATTGTTTTTTTCTATTTCCCACGCTAAGCGTGGAAAATAGAAAACGCTAGGGACCTGAGTCTTCACCCGCTCAGCGGCTGAAGACTTAGGTCCCTGTCCAGTAACCCATGGGATCAAATCGTCTCAGGATTTCCAATTCCTTAGCAGACGGCGCAGGCGTTTCCGAAAAATCGGGAGATATCCGCAGCTTCCACCCGGTTTTCGCCTCAACATCTTTAACACACTTACCGGGATGAAGCGATACCAAAATCATTTCCTTTGATTTAGGGTCAAAACGCAGAATACCCAGCGTCGTAATAACTGCAGAAGGCCCCCCTCGCGGAAGCCCGACGTTTTGACGCCATATTTTCCCGTCACCGAATCCGGGAGAGGTCACATAATCAACTTTTGGAACAAAACGACGTTTCTCATGTTTCATAATGATAATATGGCGATGGGCAAGACTTGCAAGATCACATGCCCCGCCGCTGCCCGGGAGTCGTGTTTCAATCTGCCCGCTGTTTATGATATAGCTGGTATTCAAGTTACCGAACCGGTCGATCTGCGCCCCCCCGATAAAGCTCACATCCACCAGGCCCCGCTGAAGCAGCGCCATGACATCGCAGGTGTCCGCCAGCCACTGAGCCCTGCAGAGATTGGGAAGATCCCCCATTGTCAGTATCGGCTCCGGTGCAAGGGTTTCACGCGTAATACCGAGCTCATATACGCCCACGGCTGACGGCGCATGGGTCGCCTTTGCCAGCAAAAACCCTAGCAACGGCAGCCGCATACCGACAAAGACGATTTCCCTGTCCGATATCTCCCTGGCAGCCGCAGCCACCATCAATTCAGGAAGCGTATAATCAGTACCCATAGTCGACCACCTCGGACAGGACATGATGCTTGAGGGACAACCGCTGTAAATGGTCTTTGCCGACAAGGTTGATATAATCCTGCCGGCATCCGATGGGATCCACCCATTGTTTCCGCCAATTTCCAAAATCGGCTTCTGTTCTGCTGTTGTTCCGGTAATCGATATATACCTGGTGATCCCGGTTATAAAATCCGGGAACCGCCGAAGGATGGGCGCCAAAAGGTGCATGAATTACGGCACTGACGCGAAACCCCGGAATAATCACACGATTGGGGTCACTGGTAATGGTGGTTGGCGGTACAATTTCCTCGGCAGTTAGAATGACGGTTCCGCTGGCCATGCAGGCATCTTTCGAAATTCCCAGATTCCCCCACGAATGGGCGTTGCCGAATTCGTCGGACCGCTGAACATGGATAACGGCAACGTCCGGCTGAATCGATTTCACTAAACATAAGGATTGCCCGGTATATGGACAAGCTATCTTTTTGAGATTCGTGTTTGTTTTAAAGAGGTCGCTTCCGAGGGCGGTGTACGTGGGCATAAAGGGAATCCCCAATGCACCGCCTTTCAGCGCCATCGCAATGGTCAGGTTGGAGTGATCTTCCACTTGAATCGATTCGGATTCCACAGCCCTTCTGAAGTTGTAACCCGATCCGGTAATAACATTTCCCACCCACGCCGCTCGTATTCTTTTCACACATCCACCACCGATAATCTGATCAAAAAGTATATCGGAAATGGGGCCGATAAGGGTTAGTCCTTTTTTCCCCTGACGAATCAATTCATGGCCGGCGGCAAAGGGTATGAGCGACTCGAGAGAAGTTCCTATAACAACCGAACTGCCGTCGGGAACATGCTCCGCTATGGCATCGTGGAGGGATTTGAGTTTGGATTCGGTCATAGCGTTTTCCAGCACAGATTTATAAAATAATGTTTCACTCTTATATCTTTTTTTTCTTGTTCCCGCGCAGCGCGGGAACAAGAAAAAAAAGGCTCTGAGTTTTAACTTC
>CAYTAQ010000161.1:0-9196 GCA_964435695.1 uncultured Desulfobacterales bacterium
TGGAACCCCGTATGGATGATGTGGACATCAACCGGACTATCGATCAAGTCATTGATTTTCTGGAAAACCACGCCAGAACCAACAATATTGAGATTCAAACCGATTTCCAGGAAAATATCCCGGTTATTGCAAACGATCAATCCCAGTTGCAGCAGGTCTTTTTAAACTTGATAACGAATGCAATTGATGCCATTAATAAAAATGGATGTATCGAAATCGCTACGCGACAAAAAGGAAGTACCATAGAAGTGATGATTAAGGATGACGGCCCCGGAATACCCAAAGAACAGCAAAACAGGATCTTTGACCCCTTTTATACAACCAAAACAAATGGAAAAGGCACGGGATTGGGATTATCGGTCAGTCACAGCATCATTGAAAAGATGGGTGGATCCATTACCTTTGAAAGCAATGAAACAAAAGGAACAACCTTTTACGTCAACCTTCCGGTCATTATCCCGGATAAAAAGTAGCAAGGAGAATATGAAGATGGATAACTTTAGAATTCTGGTTGTGGATGATGAAATCGATTTTTTAGAAACCATCATCAAGCGCTTGGAAAAGAGGCAGCTGGATGTAACCGGTGTCGAAAGCGGCGAACAGGCCATAGAACTCATTAAGGAAAAGCTCTACGACGTTGTTTTGCTGGACATAAAAATGCCGGGAGGCATGGACGGCATCGAGACCCTCAGGGAGATAAAAAAAATCCGTCCGCTCACCGAGGTTGTGCTGCTTACCGGACATGCCTCCATCGAAACCAGTATCGAGGGGATGAAGCTTGGCGCTTTCGACTATCTGTTGAAGCCCATCAAGCTGGAGGATCTTATTCTGAAACTGGCTGCGGCATTTCAAAAGAAAGATGCGCATGACCAGAAGATCCGCAGCGCAAAAATAAAAGAATTGCTCCGGTATCCCAGTAAGGTATTCGATCAGATAAAAGAAAACGATCAATGATGTTTAATCATGTAACATACAGACGTTTCAATTGATAACTCGAGGGAGGTGTTACCATGCTAGTTAAAAATTGGATGAGTAAAAATCCCATTACCATCGATATAAATGCTTCCATGCAGGAAGCGATTAAAGTAATGAAACAGGGAAATATTAAATTACTGCCTGTTCTGTCAGGGGATGATCTCGTCGGAGTTCTTACGGACCGGGACTTGAAAAAAGCATCGGCATCGGATGCAACATCGCTGGATGTCCATGAACTGCTTTACCTCATTATGAAAATCAAAGTCAAAGATATCATGGTGAAAAATCCTGTGACGGTTCCGGAGGATTTTACTGTCGAAGAAACCGCCGAAGTCCTGTTTAACAAGAAAATTTCCGGTGTACCCGTTATAGGAAAAACCGGCCGTCTCGTCGGTGTCATAACGAAATCGGATCTGTTCAGGGTTATCATCTCCCTTACCGGAATCGGCAAAAAGGGAATTCAGATGGCATTGCAGGTAAAAGACACATCCGGATCGATAAAAAATGTGTCGGATGTGATTCGAAAATACCACGGAAGGATTGTCAGCATTTTAACTTCTTACGATGCGGTGCCGTGGGGATACCGCAAAATTTACATTCGATTCTTCGCCGTGGATCGAAATAAGCTCGAAGACTTAAAAAAAGAAATAAAGGATACGGCGCTGTTGTTATACATGATCGATCACCGGGAAGGTGAAAGAATCGTCTATGAGGAATAAGACTGCATCACTCGAGAAGTTCTCTTTTTAAACACAAAAAATCCCTGCCATAAAAACCTGTCAGGGATTTTTTGTCTTCAGATGTTATCTGTTTTTACATGTTGTAAAAATAATGGACTAGCCTGAATACCTTTTCACCCTCTGATCTGCTCCGTAATGGTTGCAGATTGTTGAATTCCACGCATCCGCCTTAAATTTCTTATAAAATATGCGTGCCGCATGCCCATTCGCACCATGCAAAACATTTATCTCAATTGGCATATGCTTTGCAGCATAGATTTTCAACCGTGTCAAGCGGGGCATTGTTTATGAGCTGAGAAAAAACGAAACGAATGTCAGAGAAATATCAAAAGAAACCATTACAAAATAAAGGAGGACAAAAAATGAAGCGATTATTTATCTATGCATTGAGCATTGTTACGGCATTTGTCATTTTCGTGTATATGCTGCCCGGGTCCACTGTGTATGCCAAAGAAGTATTGCGATATACAGGGTCGAATCAGGTATATCACGCCTATGACAAAGAAATAATCAGTGAATTTACCAAAGAAACGGGAATAGAAGTCGATGTGAACACGGCCTCTTCCGGGGCGGCGGTCTATCGTCTGATGAACGGATACAGCGATATCGCCAGCACGGCAAGAGAACTCTACAGAAGGCATGAAGATTATGGATTCTCTCAGTTTGCTTTCTGTAAAGATCCTTTGGCGGTGATTACCAAGGCAGGATGCGGTGTTGAAAGTCTGACGGAAGATCAGCTTCAGGACATTTTCAGTGGAGAAATATCGAACTGGAAGGAGGTGGGCGGTTCCGATCTCCCCATCCTGGTCATTGTTCCCGGCACCGAAACGGCTGCTAATAAAAACTTCAGACGCCAGGTCATGAAGCATACTGAGATTGACTATGATTTTATGACCTATGACTCCACCATGGCAATCGAGGCCGTAAAATACTTTCCCTGTGGCGCGATTTCCTTTATCGCTCAAGGTGCTGTTGAACATGAAAAGGGAATTATAACGCTCAAGGTCCATGGATTGTCTCCCCATGACCCGGCGTATCCTTATTTCCAGATTTTCTATTACGTGACCAAGGGAAAGCCCTCAGGCGCTGTTAAAGCCTTTGTCGATTTCGCGCTATCCGAAAAAGGCCAGGCCATCATGAAGAAAAACGGTATGGTCCCCGTCTCCGAATAGCGTCCTACAGACGCCCCCCGAACGCCCGCCAAAAAAGGAGCAGCCGCAAAACGGCTGCTCCCGCCTTTTTTAGGACAATTCTGGTCATAAAGCTATGAAGACGGCACATAAAATCGATCCACCTTTTTCTTGGCATAACCTTTGCTTTTACAATACATATGCGAACACCCGACTTCTCAACCAAAGGAAAGCGAATTTTCATTTTGATCTCTGTGGTCGCACTCTGTTTTCTCACCACTGCATTTATTGTCGGCATGTGGTCGGCCGAAGATATCAAAGATACCGTCTTGAAACAATTCAATGATGAGCAGTTGGTTATCGCACAACATATCTCCTTTTTAATTGAAAGAGAAATTAATCTTCTGACAACGGAGATTAGTCTCTTGAGTAATACCCTGTCCGTCCTAGCGCCTGACACGAATGCGTTTCAAACCACGATTCTGAGTATTTTTTCACGAGTTTTGGGAAGCGGTGTTTATGAAATTGAAATTATAGATTTGAGCCGCCTGACTAGCCGACTCTATTTCCCAAATAAGAAAACAACGCTAAAAACCATACAAGATGAAACCTTTCCGGGAATCAGCGTGCAAGATCTAAGCGGCATGAGAAAGGTATGGCTCTCACCCCTTCAGATCAAACCATCCGTCATTCGAATGCATATCCTGTCGCCGCTTAAAAATCATGCGGACATATTCGTCGGCTTTCGGGTGGATGTATATGCCCTTTTGTCATCTTTCCTTGATACCGTCCGGTCGGGGAAGACCGGCTATGCCTGGATTATTGATGAAAACGGATATTTTCTTTACCACCCCATGGCGGATTTTGTCGGCGAGGATGCCTTCAACGTCCGCAATGAAAAAGACCCGGATATTTCTTATGGCATCATCAATTTTATCCAGAAGGAAAAAATGATGGGAGGGCTGAGCGGAACCGGTTATTATTTTTCAGGATGGCACAGGGGCTATACCGGTTTAACCAAAAAACTCATTGCATATCACCCCATAAACTTGTCCATTCCTGAAAATCGAAAATGGTCGGTGGCGGTGGTGGCCCCCATTTTGGAGATTGAAAAAGATATTCAGAATGCCTGTTCAAAGCAGACGACCATGCAAAGCCTGATTATCGTGGGGATTATCATTGTGGGAAGTGTTACGATCATTTTTGAAAGGAGATTGTCACAACTGCTTAAAAAGGAAGTCGATCAGAGAACGGAAGAAGTTAAAAAATCAGAGATGAGATACCGCTCACTGGTGGAAAGCGCGGAAGATTTCATTTATACCGTCGATTTGCAAGGAAATTTTTTGTCGCTAAACAGTTTTACAGCCAAGTTTTTCGGCGGTGAATTGGCGGATTTCATCGGAAAAACGCTTGAAGTGCTTTTTCCGCCAAAAGTAGCTCAAAAGCAACGAAACATTATCCGCTCAATCCGAGATGTCGGCAAAAGTATCAAGGATGAATTTGAAGTCAAGATCGACGGTCATCGTTTTTGGATCAGCGCCAATTTTATGCCGCTTAAAAATGTTAAGGGCGATGTAAGCTCCGTACTGTGTATTGCGCGTGATATCACTGAAAGCAAGAACCTCGAGATTCAGCTTGTGAATGCGGAAAAACTTGCATCCCTGGGCACAATGGCGGCCGGCGTCGCCCATGAAATCAACAACCCGCTGGGTGTCATTCTCGGCTTTTCAGACATTCTTTTGAGAAAAACCGAGAAAGGCTCCCAAACCTATGAGGATTTAAAAATCATCGAGCGGCAGGGATTTCACTGCAAGGAAATTGTAGAGAATCTTCTGAGCTTTGTCCGAATCGGAAAAGGGCAATCCGAATTCGCGAATTTAAATGACTGTATCGAAGAAATACTCAAAATCGTAAAACACACCTTGGAACTCAATCAGATCGAACTTCAGATGAACCTTACGAAAGAAATACCTGAGGTCAAATGCGACTATCGTCAACTTCAGCAGGTTTTACTCAACATCATCAACAATGCCATCGCAGCCATGGCGGACGGCGGAAAACTCGGCATAGAAACCGAATTTGAATCTATTGGTCAGACGGCTGTTATCCATATCACAGACAACGGACACGGTATAGCGGATGAACACCTGGAACATATCTATGAGCCCTTCTTTACGACGAAATCGGAAGGAAAAGGAACCGGCCTGGGATTGTTTGTCAGTTATGGAATTATTACAAAGTATGGCGGAATCATCACATGCAAAAGCCATATCGCCGATTCAAACCATAATTCGCCGGGAACCACGTTTAGTATAAAGCTACCTACCAAAACAAAGGAGCCACAATGGTCGGCAAAATCTTAATCATTGACGACGAAAGGGACATGCTCATTCTTCTGCAAAGAATCATCACGGAAGATACCGCGTATCTAGTGGATATTGAATCGAACCCGGAAGATGCCCTCGAAAAGTTCCGACGGCAGGACTATGACATGGTGATCACGGATTTAAAAATGCCGAAAATGGATGGTATCCGCCTGCTGGAATCGATAAAAAAAATCAATCCGAGAGTCAGTGTCGTTATCCTGACGGCACATGCAACCATTGAAAATGCAGTCGAAGCCATTCAAAAAGGCGCATATGATTACATCACCAAACCGTTTCAACGCGAACGGATTTTGTTGACCATCGACAAAGCCATGGAGTGGCAACATATATTTAATGAAAACAAGCAGTTACGTGAAGCCCTTGCCGTTAAGGGAGGGGCGCCGCCCCTGGTGGGACAATCTCCGGCCATTAAAGATGTTTTAAAACGTATCCAGCAGGTAGCTCCAACCACGGCAACGGTTCTTATTACGGGCGCCAGCGGCACGGGCAAAGAACTGGTGGCCAGAGCCATTCATCAATTCAGCACGCGGTACAATCAGAAAATGATTACCATCAACTGTACCGCCATACCTGAGCAGGTTATTGAAAGCGAGCTTTTCGGCCATGTCAAGGGCGCTTTTACCGGCGCCTGGAAAGACAAAAAAGGCCTGGTGGAGGAAGCGGACGGCGGATCCCTTTTTCTCGATGAAATCGGCGATTTAAGCACCCAACTGCAGACAAAGCTCTTAAGGCTCCTCCAGGAAGGTGAGTATAAACCGGTCGGCAGCGAAATTACCAAAAAGGCGGATCTTCGATTTATATCGGCCACCAACCATGACCTGAGGCAGGAAATGCGCGAAAAGCGTTTTCGGGAAGACCTCTTTTACCGGCTGAATGTGGTCAAGATCGAACTGTCCGCACTCAATGAACGCAAATCAGACATACCCCTTTTAGCCTATTATTTTTTACAGAAATACGTCAACCTGTATCATAAAGACATCAAACAAATATCACAAAAAGCCATGCATGTGCTGATGTCCCACGAGTACCCGGGAAATGTTCGTGAGCTCGAAAATATTATCGAACGGGGCATCATCTTTTGTACGTCCGAAGAATTGCAGGCCGAAAACCTGTTCATAGAAAGCGAGTTTGAATCCGTCTATCCGGATCTTAACAATTTTACTGCTGAAATGTCTTTTAAAGATGCGAAAGAGCGGATGATTCAGAAGTTCCACAGCCAGTATATCTGCACCCTTCTTGAAAAAAGCAATGGAAACATCAGCCGGGCGGCGGAAATAGCCGGTATCCAGCGCCAATACCTCCATCGCTTGATGAAAGAAGCTGAAATAGATGCAGAAAATTTCAAGGCGCAGAGGCGCTAGCCGGTTAGCCGGTTGGCCCGTTGGTCCCGTTAGCCCGTTTGCCCGTTTGCCCGCAACTCGTAACTCGCAACCCGTAACGCGTACGCTAAGGACGCCAGACTGTAAACAGATCATGACACCCACCGCTGAACACCTTGTCCTTTAAGCAGTCGTTGCAAACATGATAATCAATAATTATAAGGAGTTATAAAAAACACGGCGCTTGCTTTCATTTGGCATAAAGATTGCTTTTTTTATTTGGAAAAACATGCGTAAAGCGTATGCAATAGAAAGATTGATATGAAAAATAAAGCATGGTCAAATAAGACAAATCATCAAAAACTGGCCCGCAGGATGTTTACCCTAATCATTTTGGTGTCATTTATGCCGCTGATTCTTGTAACCGGTATCGTGATCGAGCGCTTTCAATCTGCTTATAAAACGGCGGTTCATGAACACCTAAGGGCGCTGGTGGATAAACACGCGGGCGTGATCGATGATTTCCTGAAAGAAAAACGGAACACGATTCGATTTTTATCAAGTATGACTTCTTATGAATCGCTGAACAACCCTACGTATCTGCAAAACTATCTGAAATATTTACAGAAAAACTATGGCCCCGCATTTGAAGATCTCAGCGTGATCGATGAAGCAGGCAACCAGACGGCCTATGCCGGTCCTTTTGATCTGCTGCATGCTGAATATGTCGGGGCAAACTGGTTTCAGAAAGCGATGCACCATACGGTATACACGAGCGATGTGTTTACGGGATATCGGGGATACCCTCATTTTGTCGTTACGGTTAAAATCAGTTCCCATGGACAGAATTATCTGCTGAGATCGACGATCCGTTTTGAAACCTTCAGTGCCGTCATTGAAAATGTAAAAATCGGCAAAACCGGTTCCGTCTTTATTGTCAACTCAGCCGGCCTGTTTCAGACACAGCCGGATCAGCGTTCCTTCGAAAACAAGACAGCCTTTATCAATTTCTCGCAAAGAATTCAGCCGGCGGATCCGGCGATGGACATAACGGATGTCATCAAAAAGGCCAGCGGCGAAACAATATGTATTACGGCTTTGATTAAAGATAGGGAATGGGTGCTGGTCTATTTACAGGATCCTTCAGATGCTTTTTATGAGCTTGTACGGACCCAGAAAACCGCTGTCGCGATCTTTCTCTTAGGCGGGCTGTGCATCATCATCATGGCCTTCTATTTACCGGTTCGCCTCATATGGAATGTTGCCGACAAAGGAGAGAATGAAGCTACATGACCTTATCGGATATCAAACTGCTGATTGTCGATGATGAAATTGTTTTTCGAAAGAACCTCTCCAAGCTGCTGCTTAAAAGGGGTCTGCCCTGCGAACAGGCCGGCGATGGAAAAGCATGCCTGGCCTTTCTCGAAAATAATGTGGTGGACGTTGTGGTTCTGGATGTAAAAATGCCGGGTCTCAGCGGCATTCAAGTCCTGGAGCAAATCAGCGCAAAAAATTATCCGGCTGAAATCATCCTGTTGACCGGGGAGGCCACAACCGAAGGCGGGGTGGAAGGCATCAAGGCCGGCGCCTTCGATTATCTGGCAAAACCCATTGAAGTGGAACACCTCATCACCAAAATCAAACAGGCCTATGATAAAATCCTGCTTTTGAAAGAACAAAAAAAGGAGGCCGTTTTCAGAAAAAAGATGGAAGAAAAGATGATGGCCACCGAACGTCTGGCGGCACTGGGAACACTTGCCGCAGGCGTGGCGCATGAAATCAACAACCCGCTGGCCATCATTAACGAATCGGCCGGGTGGATTGACATGCTTTTACAAAAAGCTGAACTGAAAAATTTTCCATATCGGAAAGACATTGAGAACGCGTTACAAAAGATAGAAAAAAGCATTGACCGTGCTAAACAGATCACCCACCAGTTATTGGGTCTGGTAAAAAATAACGATCATTTTTCCATTACCGTCCATATGCCGGAATTGATCCGAGAAGCCATTCAGCTGGTATCACAGTTTGCGGATAAAAAGCGTATCACCATCGCGCTTGAAACCCATCCGGATGATATTGAGCTCATGAGCGATCCCTATCAGCTAAGGCAAGTTCTCATTAATCTTTTATTAAACGCCATCCATGCGGAACATGAATCCGGCAAAATTAATATTTTGCTGGAGCAAAAGGAACATGAAGTCCTTCTTGCCGTTGAGGACCACGGTCTTGGCATTCCAAAGGAAAACAAGGACAAAATTTTTGAGCCGTTTTTTACGACCAAAACACCGGGGGAGGGTACGGGACTCGGATTATTTGTTACCCGCAGAATCGTCGAGCAGCTTAGAGGTCAAATAGAATTTAAGAGTAACCTTGGGCGCGGTACGACTTTCACTGTCACGTTGCCCATAACAAAAACAGGATTCAAGTATATAAAGGAGGAGATATCTCATGTTTAAAGCACCAGCGAATATTTTATTGGTGGACGATGAAAAAGATTTTGTAGAAATGCTTTCGCTTCGATTAAAGGAATACGGCAAGAACGTTACGCCGGCATACAGCGGGGGTGAGTGTCTTGAAAAACTGAAAGCCAACAATATCGATGTCGTCATTCTGGATAGTAAAATGCCGGACCTGGACGGAAT
>CAYTAQ010000162.1:0-9162 GCA_964435695.1 uncultured Desulfobacterales bacterium
ATATAGTCCTCCGTGTTGTTAAAACTAAATATTTGAACTTTTATAATTATATCACGCCCAGGGGTCGCGCTTGGCCCCTTCAACGGGGCATTGCGCTACCGATGGTCGTGATATGTAACGACAGGCTTGACTTGGAAATGAAAAGCCTTTATTGGTTGACAGTTAATCCAATGTGATGGGTTAACGTGAATTAGAATCCAATTTGGAGCTTCGATTTCAAGTACCATGTATTTTTTTGTGAAATAATTTCAACAACAAGGACACAAATGATAAATTTTCATGTTCGATCGGGAACAACGCATTTTGACACAATGGTTTATGTCGAAATTTTTCAATAGATCATCGACAGCGCATGAAAATTTATATGGAATTATCATTCAAATGAAACAGAAAGTAAGAAAACTTATCCTGGAGGCGATCAAAAAAGCGTGTGAAACAGGCATCCTGCCTTGTCCCGAAATTCCGGATGTCATCGTTGATGTGCCAAAGATTGAAACCCATGGCGATTATGCCACAAACATCGCCATGGTCATGGCAACGATTCAAAAAATGCCGCCGCGAAAAATTGCCCAATGCATCGTTGACAGCATCGATGATCCTGTCGGGATGGTGGCAAAGACGGAGATAGCAGGACCGGGCTTTATTAATTTTTATCTGAGTCAATCGGCTTGGCACCCGATCCTGCGTGAAATTCACGAGCAGGATACGCAATATGGTGCTTCGAATATCGGAAAAGGAAAAAAAGTTCAGGTTGAATTTGTAAGCTCAAACCCGACAGGCCCGCTGCATGTGGGTCACGGCAGAGGCGCCGCTGTCGGAGACAGTGTGGGAAACATCCTTTCGTTATGCGGGTACGATGTTCAGAAGGAATATTATATCAATGACTCAGGTCGTCAGATCGAAACCTTGGGCCGATCGGTATTTTTAAGATACAAAGCCCTTTTGGGTCATGACGTCCAGTTTCCTGAGGAATGCTACCAGGGAGACTATGTCAAGGACTTCGCGGATCGCATCCGAGGGGAAAATAAAGATAAACTTCTGGATATGCCGGAGCCCGAGGCTGTGGGATATTGCGCCAGGTTTGCAGCCGGAGAGATCATATCCGGTATTCGAGACGATCTCGAATCATTCGGTATTACGTTTGACAGGTGGTTCAGCGAACAGAGCCTTTATGATTCAGGGAAAGTCGACGCGGTCATCCAAGCGCTTCAATCCAGAGGCATCGTGTATGAGAAAGATGGCGCTCTCTGGTTTAAGACATCCGCCTACGGGGATGAAAAAGATCGCGTGGTGGTTCGGCAAAATGGACAAACAACCTATTTTGCATCGGATATTGCCTATCATCAGGACAAGTATAAACGCGGGTTTGACAAGGTGATCGATGTATGGGGGGCTGACCATCACGGGTACATTCCGCGCATGGCGGCTTCGGTGGTGGCAAGCGGGTATGACAGGGAGCAGTTCGCCGTTATTCTGGTCCAGCTTGTTAATCTTTTAAGAGGCGGGGAGCCCGTAGCCATGTCTACACGGGCCGGTGAATTCATTACCTTGCAGGATGTCATCAAAGAAGTGGGACGGGATGCGGCGCGATTCATTTTTCTTACCCGGCATTACGAAAGCCCGCTCGATTTTGACTTGGAATTAGCAAAGAAAAAGACAAACGACAACCCGGTCTATTATGTTCAATATGTCCATGCGCGCATATCGAGCATTATCCGAAAAGGGAAAGAACGGGGAATTCACCACACGGACTGGGAGGCATCGGTCGTCGGGAACATCATTGAACCGGAAGAAATGAACCTCATCAAAATAATGGATCAATATCCGGAAGTCGTTCAAAACAGCGCCAAATTCATGGAGCCCCACCGGATTACCTATTATCTGATGAATCTCGCATCGGCCTTCCATTCTTATTACAATAAGTACAGGGTGTTGGAGAATGATCCGGTTTTGGCGCAAGCCCGACTCTACCTGGTAACAGCGGTTCAAAAAATCATCCGAAACGGTCTTATTCTTCTTGGCGTATCAGCACCGGAAAAGATGTAAATGGTAAAACAGACTCCCCCAAAAGCATCCGAGAGCAGTCAAAAAAAATTTATCCTGCAGCTTACCGGCAAGGGTTTGATTTTATGGCTCTGCTTAATCTTTCTGGTTTCCGGATGGATGTTTGTGCTGGGGGTGCTTGTGGGAAGGGGAACGGCTCCCGTCAATTTTGATATTCAGGCTATTCAGCATGAACTCATTGCGCTCAAGGAATCGATGCTCAAGCAAGAAAGAAGCATCAATGAATCAGACCTTGAAAAGGAGCATGCGAAAAACACATTTGATTTTTATGAAGCGCTGAAGGGAAAACAAAAGGAAGAAGCCATAAAAATACCGATAGAAAAAGAAAAACCTGAAAATTCGATAAACGCAACGCCGCCTTCAAAAAAGAAAGCGGGCCGCCCTGTAAGGGTGCTTGAGAAAGATAAAACAATTCAGCCTAAAGAACGTCAAAAGGAAGGGATGCTTGCGGTTCAGGTGGCGTCCACAAAAGATCTAAAATCTGCTGACGAAATGGTGCAAAAGCTGAAAAAAAGGGGATATCCGGCATTCAGCATGAAGGCTGATATTCCTGAAAAGGGAATATGGTATCGCGTGAGAGTCGGCTATTTTAATGACAAAACCGAAGCAGAATCCATCCGCCGGCAGCTGTTAAAAGAAAAATTCGAGGGGATTGTCGTAAGGAAGTAGAGGAAAAAAAGAAAGAAATGAACCATAAAAACATTAACCACAAAGACACAAAGGAGAAATCTAATTGGTTGTCCAAAAAAATTATTGAATCAGCAATTGAAGTTCATCGGAACCTTGGACCCGGCCTTCTTGAATCAGCTTATGAATACGCATTATGTCATGAATTTTTACTTCGCGGCATTTCTTTTGAGCGTCAGAAAAAACTGCCGGTTATTTATAAAAATGTTAACCTGGACTGTAATTTTCGTATCGATATCTTAGTCGATAAACTTGTAATACTGGAATTGAAAGCAGTTGAACGTATTGAACCGCTTTTTGAGGCACAGCTTTTGACATACCTAAAATTATCAGATTTGTGGCTTGGTATGCTTTTAAATTTCAATGTGTCTATTATGCGGAATGGAATTCGACGAATTGTGTATGGTTAATTTCTTTGTGTCCTTTGTGTCTTTGTGGTTTCTAAAAAGCTATTGTTGGAGGAAGCCTAATGAAAATAACCAAGGATGAAGTGCTGCATGTGGCCAATTTGGCTCGGCTGGAGCTTTCCGAAGGTGCCATTGCCACGTTTGCCGGGCAGATCGATAAAATTTTAGCGCATGTCGATTCACTGAAAAAAGTTGATACCCAAGGAGTCGTTCCCACTTCTCACGCCATTTCCCTAACCAATGCGTTTAGGGAAGATGAAATCAGGGCACCGCTTGACGTGGCGGTGTCCCTGGCCAATGCGCCGGAAAAAGAAGACGGAAGCTTTATTGTTCCGAAGGTGATCGAATAAAAAATTGCTGCGCAATTTTTTATATTATTGAAAATATATTTTTATTTTTCACTCGAACCCTCGAATCCTTGGATCCTTGAACCCAGTATCTTGACAGCGTTGCATTCTTGAACAGGGATTTCAAAGGATTAACGAATTCGGAGATAATTCAGAGAGTAAAACAGGTAGCCAATGCAACTTCATGAACTGACCATAGAAAAAGCACACACGCTTTTGAAAGCCAAAGAAATCTCTTCACAGGAGCTGACCCGGGCCATATTCGACCGGATTGATGCGGTGGAGGAAAACGTAGGGGCATTTATCACGATCCCGCGGGAGCTTGCCGCAGAACGAGCTGTTTTAGCGGACAAAAGAATTGCAAAGGGCGATATCACACCGCTAACCGGAATTCCCTTGGGAATCAAAGATCTTATGTGCACCCAAGGCATTCGTACCACGTGCGGGTCAAGGATTCTGAAAGATTTTGTCCCGCCTTACGATGCCACCGTCATAAAAAAACTGAAAGCAGACGGCGCTGTGATCGTTGGAAAAATGAATATGGATGAATTTGCAATGGGCTCATCCACCGAGCACTCGGGAATCAAGATCACCCGCAACCCATGGGATCTTTCCCGTATCCCCGGAGGGTCCAGCGGCGGATCCGCTGCCGCCGTAGCTGCCGATATGTGTCTGGCTGCATTGGGTTCCGATACCGGCGGATCCATCCGGCAGCCGGCGTCCCATTGCGGTATCGTGGGCTTGAAACCCACATATGGGCGTGTATCGCGATTCGGCCTGGTGGCGTTTGCGTCTTCTTTGGATCAAATTGGTCCCTTGACAAAAACTGTTGCTGACAGCGCCATCCTGCTGAATTCGATTTGCGGTCATGATCCGAACGATTCAACATCCGTTCCTGAGAGTGTTCCTGATTTTATGTCTTTCCTGAATGAAGGGTTGTCAGGTGTGACCGTCGGTATTCCCAGGGAATACACGGATCTTGAGGGGCTCGACGCGGATGTTGCTGCGGCCGTTGGCAAAGCGATCAAGGTAATAGAATACAAGGGGGCCGTTTGTATAGACGTTTCCCTGCCGAGCACCCGGCATGTGGTGGCGGTGTATTATGTGATT
This sequence comes from uncultured Desulfobacterales bacterium, assembly GCA_964435695.1. Lineage (GTDB taxonomy): Bacteria > Desulfobacterota > Desulfobacteria > Desulfobacterales > B30-G6 > CAYTAQ01. The sequence goes on from CAYTAQ010000162.1 coordinate 4,616, forward strand.
GCACCCTGTGAAGCGAGCTCAAATCTTGCCCGGTATGACGGTGTCAAATACGGGTATCGCGACAAGACACAGAAGAATCTCATGGAAATGTATCGCAGCACCCGCACAATGGGGTTCGGTCCAGAAGTCCAGCGGCGCATTATTATCGGCACGTATTGTCTGTCTGCCGGATATTACGACGCCTACTATGGCAAGGCATCCCAGGTCAGAACACTCATCATCGAGGATTTCAAGCGGGCATTTGAGGCCTGCGATGTGATCTTGACGCCTGTGGCGCCCACGCCGGCATTTAAGATCGGCGAGAATGTAGAAGATCCATTGAAAATGTATTTATCTGACATTTTTACGTTGTCGGCAAACCTGGCCGGCATTCCCGGCATGTCCGTTCCCTGCGGATTTTCAAAAGAAGGGCTTCCCATCGGTCTTCAGATTTTGGGCCCTCATTTCAACGAAGGCAAGCTGTTGCAGGTGGCGTACAATTTTGAGCAGGCTACGGAGCACCATAACAGAAAACCGGCGATAGAGTAGCGTTGGTAATTATTACCAAAATGTAGTACCTAAAATAGTAAAAAAGAGAATATCCAATATCCAACAAGGAATATCCAGTGTCGAATGAAAATAAGGAGTTTGATCTTGAGGAACGCTTGATTGATTTTGCTGTTCGAATAATTAAGCTTGCAGAATCGTTGCCCAAAACAAAAGTTGGGAAACATATTGAAGGACAACTTTTGCGTTGCGGAACTTCTCCGGCACCGAATTACGGAGAAGCACAAAGCGCTGAGTCTCGTTTTGACTTTATTCACAAAATGAAAATATGTCTTAAAGAATTACGCGAAACAAAAGTATGGTTAAAAATCATTATAAGAGCAGAACTGATAAAACCTGAATCCAAGCTCAGCCCACTTATAGAAGAAACAGATCAGTTGATTTCAATATTTTATTCAAGCATCAAAACTGCGCGTGAGAATATAACGAAAAAATCATAATTGGGCATTGATTATTGGATATTGGATATTCTCTTTAAAGGGGGTACTATTATGACCACCATCCAAACCGAAGGTGAATTGATCAGAAAAGCGGTAAAGTGGATTTCAGATGAGATGCAGGATCATCCTGAGAAAAAACGGCGGATGTTAATGGATCAGGCGGCCGCAAAATTCAATCTGTCGCCGAGAGATGTCGAGTACTTGCAGACGCTGATCATGCCTGAATAAAATCGTGTTCCACGATTTTATGAAACGCGACTGCGTCGCTATTAAGTGCGAAAAACTGAATTTTCTATCCCAGGAGCAAGGCAAAGGAATGGGATTTTTGCCTCAATCCTAACACCAAACACAAAATACCAAACACCAAACACAATGTCTCATATACGCATTCTGCCTGAAATTCTTTCCAACAAAATCGCGGCCGGAGAGGTCGTGGAACGGCCGGCATCCGTGGTGAAAGAGCTGCTTGAAAACGCGCTGGATGCAGACGCCACCAGAATTATCGTTGAAGTCGAAAAAGGCGGCCGATCCCTCATCCGTATTTCGGATAACGGCAGCGGCATGTCCCGGGACGATGCGCTTCTTTCCATCGAGCGATACGCAACCAGCAAGATCTACACCCAGGACGACCTTTTTTCGATCAAAACGCTCGGTTTCAGGGGGGAAGCCCTTCCCAGCATTGCGTCGGTGTCTCGGTTTGCACTTGTTACAAGAGATCGAGAATCTGAGACAGGCGCTGAAATACTGATTGATGGCGGGAAGATAATAAAAGTATCTGAAATCGGCGCGCCTGTCGGCACGATGGTTGCGGTGAAACAGCTATTTTTTAACACGCCTGCCAGGAGAAAATTTTTAAAAAGTATCCCTACGGAAATGGGACATATTGCCGATATTGTTTCCAGTATGGCTTTGGGACGTCCGGATGCGCAAATCAAGCTGCATCATGATGGACGCATCCTCAAAAACTGGATCAGGGTTTCCCATCCGTTTGAAAGGGTACTGGATGTCCTGGGGAAAGATTTACATAAAAGACTTTACCGGGTTCAGCATGCAGAAAACCACCTGACGCTCAATGGATGGATCGGTTCTCCTGATGTCACCCGCGCGACATCGCGCAACATCTACATTTATATCAACGGCAGAATCGTGAAAGACAGGGTCATTCAGCACGCCCTTTACGAGGGATATGCCGGTCGAATCATGAAAGGGCAGTTCCCCATGGCGGTTTTATTTTTGGAGGTTCCGCATGACACGCTGGACGTCAATGTTCATCCCTCAAAAAATGAAGTGCGCTTTGCCCATCAAAAAGAGGTTCATGATGCGGTGAAGCAGGCGGTTGCAAAGGCGCTTAAGCAGGCTGACGCCATAAAATGGGGCAGGGGAAGCTCCCCAAAAGAACAGACGGCATCGGCAATATCTGAAAAAAAAACCACATTTCAGACAACCGCGCAAAATGCTATGTTCAGCGTTGATGAAAGCAAGAACCGCCCCGGTTTAGCCGGTCGTCACACATGGGAACTCTTACAGGAGCCGGGGACTGATTTGCATGAGCAAATCGACAGGCATTTTGCAACAAAACCGTCAACGCTGTTTCCGGCACCGGAAACAAAATCCTTTCAGCCGGAACTCTGGGGCAAAGCGCAGTTTGTCGATTTAAAGGTCGTCGGGCAGTTTCAGGATGTCTATATCATTTGCGAGGCCGGCCAGGACCTGGTGATGATCGATCAGCACGCCGCCCATGAAAGGATCCTGTACGAACACCTAAGGAAGCGCAAGGATTCAAAAATTGAATCGCAAGGCCTGCTGATGCCGGAAACCATCGATTTTGGCTACCGGGAGGCAACGGTTCTTGAAAAAATGATACCGGATCTAGAGAAACTGGGTTTTAAAATTGAGCCGTTCGGCGGCGAGACCTATCTCATTCAATCGGTTCCGGCCCTGCTTAAAAACAGCGACGTCAAACCGCTGGTGATAGAAATCGTGGAAAAGTGGATTGAAAACGGGTCCGACACCATTACGGACAGGGCCATGGATGACACCCTCAAGATCATGGCCTGCCACGGCGCGATTCGCGCCAACCAGCGCCTCGCGGACCTGGAAATCAAAACGATGCTCAAACAGCTGGATGCCTGCGAGCAGCCTTCCAATTGCCCCCACGGCCGCCCCACCTGGATCAAATTGAGTCGACGATTTATTGAGAAGTCGTTTAAGCGGATTGTATAAAGACTGAATTACGAATTTACGAAATCTTTGAAATACGTGATAACTGACTGTAACCCCTCTTTCAAGGGAATTTTCGGATCCCAGCCGAGCAGTTCCTTTGCAAGGGCAATATCCGGCTTGCGTTGCATGGGGTCATCTTCGGGAAGGGGAGCAAAAAGGATCTCCGATTTTGAGCCGGTTAGGCGTATAATCTGTTTTGCAAGTTCCAGTATGGTAAACTCAACCGGGTTGCCGAGATTTACAGGGCCGGTGACGTCATCGCCCGTGTTCATGAGCCGGACCAGACCGTCAACAAGATCGTCCACAAAGCAAAAGCTGCGGGTTTGGGATCCGTCCCCGAAAATGGTAATAGGATCGCTCCTGAGTGCCTGGAGGATAAAGTTAGATACAACACGCCCGTCATTGGGGTGCATCCTGGGGCCATATGTATTGAAGATGCGGGCAACCTTAATTCTAAGATGGTGCTGGCGGTAATAATCGAAAAAGAGAGTCTCTGCGCAGCGTTTTCCCTCATCGTAGCATGAACGCGGTCCTATGCAGTTTACGTTACCCCTGTAATTTTCAGGTTGCGGATGCACGGAAGGGTTGCCGTAAATCTCGGAAGTGGATGCCTGCAGGATCTTGGCTTTCAGGCGTTTTGCCAGACCGAGAATGTTGATGGCGCCGTGTACATTCACCTTGGTGGTCTGGACAGGATCATTCTGATAATGGATCGGTGAAGCCGGGCATGCAAGATTATAGATCTCATCTACTTCCACAAAAAGTGGAAATGTAATGTCATGACGTAGTAGTTCAAAAAACGGGCTGCCCAAGAGATGCTGAATGTTTCTCTTGGAGCCGGTATAAAAATTATCTACACAAAGAACATCGCAACCTTGGTTCAGCAGGCGCTCACACAGATGAGAGCCAAGAAATCCTGCGCCTCCGGTTACCAGTACACGTTTTTTCAAATGCATGTCTTTTTACCTTTTTAAATCAATAGGGATGGTCTTTATTTGTTAACAATAGAACAAACAATAATTGCGCTGAGTCCTTTATTAAAAACAGATTTTTCTTTTGTGACCGAAGCAAACACCAGGTCGTCGCGGCCGTCATTATCGAAATCACCGATGGCGTAGTCGCTGATGTAGCCGGATATCTTGCGGGTCTGCCATTTGATTTGGGCGCCGATGTCATCGTAGGAGAGACATACAATGATACCCTCATTGTAGAATGTAATTCGGGACAGGGAGCGGGCCGCATCATGGTTCTTGACGACAATGATTTCGTTGCGGCCGTCCTTGTCGAAATCCGTTACATAGATGCGTTGCGGCAGATAGAAATGTTCCGTCCGCTGGC
>CAYTAQ010000163.1:0-9103 GCA_964435695.1 uncultured Desulfobacterales bacterium
AGATCGTTAGACATACTCGCAACATTAATTCTCGTATCAAAGGTTTGGGTGGGGTTGTAATCCTTAGAAATTATCTCAGGTTGAAAACGCTTAATTGTCTTTGGCAGTTATCCTGCATCTGAAACACATCGGTGAACTCGGCAAAGGCCCATCGGCCATATTGCTTGAGGTTGTTCACGCCGGGTACCCAGTAGGTGTCCATGGCGGATTTTTTTTCCTTGGCGTCTTCGCCCCGGTAGCCCTTGATCTCGACGATCAGGTTGAGGGGGTCTTCGGCGCCTTTTCCATCATCCACCTGCACGATAAAATCGGGCCGGTATTTGCGGGTTTCCGAGGCATAGCGATAAGGCACCTCCAGACCCAGATTGTGGTTTTTCACATAGGCCAGCACTCTGGGGTGGGCCTCGGCCACACGGCAGAATTCGGCCTCCCAGTCGCTGTCGAGGATCACCCAGTTGAGCTGGCAGCGGCGGCTGTCGGTCTCGTAGCGGTCGGTTTTGGAAGTGACAAAGTTAACGTGCACGGTGGAACCCGTAGGGTTGTAAGGGTCGATCACGGCCTTGATGGGCCGCCGGCCCTGCTCTGCGCGGGTAATGGCGGCGGTGATGCGCCCGCAAGCGATATCGGCCAGGGCCTGATACATCAGCAGGCCGGGGTAGGTATCGCCTTTGCACACCAGGCAGGTGTCCAGCCATTGTTTGGTGATACGCTTGAGCTGGCCGAACAGGTGCAGTTTGGGTTCTTCCCCGGGATCACGCCATTTGGTGTAGAGCAGACGCTGGGTGAGATGGAACAGCAGCGTGGAGCGGCGCATATCGCGGATATGTTTCAGGTTCAGGTCCACGGATTCGCCGATGATGCCGGAATTTTTGGTGATCGATGGGCCGACGATGGCCGGAGTAAGTTCGAACACCGACTCTTCGTTGAAATTGGCCGTGAGGCGCTCTTGCGGCAGTTCTACCCGGTAGCCGGCAACCCGGGGAAACCTGATTTCCAGCGCTTCGCGCTCGGGCAGGATGGCCTTGACCTGGATGGTCTCGCGCGGGGGTTGCGGCGGGGCGATGACCGGTTTGGCAGTGAAATCAAAGGGAATGCCGAGCACATCGGCGTATTCGACATTGAACAGCCCTTCTTCATTCAAATCATAGGACTGACGACGAAGGGCGCGGCCAATCACCTGCTCGCACAGCAGTTGGGTACCAAAAGCGCGCACGCCCAGTACATGGGTTACGGTGTTGGCATCCCAGCCTTCAGTGAGCATGGAAACCGACACCACACAGTGAATCGATTCGCCCAAGGTACCGGTCTTGCCGACCGTGTTCATGACTTCGCGTAGCAAGGTGGCGTCGTCGATCTCCTTGCCGGCGATAAGCTGGTTGGCCAGGTCACCGCCACGCTCCAGGGCTTCGCGCTTAAAGCGTTCGATTTCATCGGTGGCCAGTTTGCGGAAGTTCTTGTCTAACGCCTCGCCGGACTCAAGCTGTTCGCTATCGATGAGCAGGGTGTTGGGGCGCGGCAATGGATTGTCATGGACATCATAGTTGCGGAACAGCTCCAGGCGGCCGTTGACGACGTTGGAGGTGCCATCTTCGTTTTCACGGACAAAACCGGATATGTAGTCATAGATCAGTTTGGAAGTGGCGGTGTTATTACAGACCACGATGAAACAAGGCGGCACCTTAATCCCGGCTTTCTCCCAGAGTTGGTAGGTTTTATCATAGTGGCCGTAGAGCGCCTGCAGTGCGGTTTGCAGCTCCACCGGTATGCTGAGCGGGTCGAGGACCGCGCCTTTGCCCCTGCCCTTTTTTGGCATTTTTTTGCCGATGTGTTTCCAAAGCTCCCGAAACATGGGCAGCTCGTCGTCTTTGGCTCCAGGCAGATTCTGGGCTACCGGCACCCTCGGTAGTTTAACAATACCGCACTCGATAGCATCCATCAGAGAAAAGTCGCTCATGGTCCAGGGAAACAGGGTACCTTCGAGATAGCCGGAGCCGCTGAGGAAAAACGGAGTGGCTGAAAGGTCAAACACCCGGGCAATGCCCAGCTTGCGGTTAACGGTCTCCAGTCCACTTATCCACAGGCGGGCGGCCTCCTTGTTTTTCTCGGCTTCTTTCTTTTCATCACCCTTTAAGGTCTCCTCGCCATCGCAGCCTGGTTTCTCACGATAGCAGTGGTGGGCTTCGTCATTGATGGCCAGGATGTTCTTCAGCCCCATCAGCTCTGGCATCACCCGTTGCAGCATCTGGCCTTCGGTTTCCAGGGTCTCCAGCGGCGCGCCCTGGCGTCCTTGCAGGAGTAGTCGGCCTCCTTTGGAAAGCGTCATGCGCTCACGCAGCTTGAAAGCGTGATAGTTGGTAATGACGATTTTAGCCTTGTTTAGATCGTCCAGCATGCCGCCAGGCACTAATTCTCGACTTTTGTAATAGCTGTCTGGGTCATTGGGCATCAGTACGCGGAGGCGATCGCGGATGGTGATGCCTGGGGTGACAACCAGAAAGCCCCGAGTGAACTTCTTACTGTTGGGCTTGCGTACAGCATTGATGGTTTGCCAGGCGATCAGCATGGCCATTACGGTGGTTTTTCCCGCACCGGTAACAAGTTTGAGCGCCAGACGCATCAGTTCTGGGTTGGCTTCCTTGTTGGCGTTCGCCAGTTCTTCAAGGAAGCCCCGTTCCGATTTGCCCATCTGAGGCGCCACTTCAGTCAGCCAGATGGCGGTTTCGACGGCTTCTGCCTGGCAGAAAAAGGGCCGGAAACCGGCAAATTTGTGGTGGCGCCAGTGCTGAAGCAGGCGGGCGGTTTCTGGCGTGACGCGCCAATGATTAGGACTGGGTAGCAGAATATAACACAGTTGGATGAATCTGACCAGCATAACAAGGGAGTCAGGTCTTCATTCTTGACATCATGCTAAATTCTGTCAAGAACGAAGACCTGACCCCAAAGCCTTCCAAACAAGTAATTTGCCTTGACTTGGTGTTATACTAAAAAAAGCGCGTGAAGAAGCCGGATTAACGCAAGAAGAACTTGCCGATAAATTGAACACCAAAAAATCAGCAATCTCAAGAATTGAAAACCACGCAGAGGATATTAAGCTTTCTACATTAGGCAAATTTGTTAAGGCGGTTGGCAAGGAGCTTCGTCTTGAAGTTGCTTAAATTAAGAATTTCAATTTTAACCTAATAATCGCCGCTGCAATAACAACTGCATGTCACGACGTCCATCGACAATCGGCAAAACGAAGATGTTCTTTTACATGACCCGGTAAATGATGCGACAAGGGTTGAAAAAAAGTTTGATTCCATAATATTCTTCCTTTAAATAATTTGCATTCAGTCTTATAATGCCGATACCGGTTGTCATGAATATGTTCCGTTTGATTGATTTATTGAAAACTCCCTTCATTGGTCACCGGCGTAGGTCATTCTGGATATGAACATATGCCATCCTCACAGGACCGGTGGAACCTTTTCAATTCTCACCGGCAGAGCCGGTGGCTTATGAAGAGAGTTAATGATGTATTTATGTTTCAATTTAATTCATTGTAAATTATGACAACCGCTCTATTAAAGAGCTTAAAAAAAATGAAAGCAATGGATAATAAGAACGAAACCACTCAAGAAGCGCTGTCTTCATCAGCGACTGGATTTTACTGGTGCCGCGATCATAAAGGAAGGGGCTTCACCTACGAAGAGGCCGTTGCGTTAATCAGGGACTTTCACGGTTATCCAGCCCCCGGACTCGTTTTGGGCGTCAGGATGGTATCTGTGGCAATGGAAAGACTGCCTGAGAATGTTCTGTTCGAAGCCATCAGTGAAACCCACAGCTGCCTGCCGGATGCCGTCCAGCTCCTGACGCTTTGTACCATCGGCAACAGCCGGCTGAAAGTTCTGGATTTGGGACGATATGCAGTTGCACTTTATGACAAAACAAATGGAAATGGCGTGAGAGTCAGCGTCGATCCCAAAAAACTGAAAAACTGGCCGGAACTGCGTGCATGGCTGTACAAGCTGAAGCCAAAGCATGAGCAGAATTCGTCAATGCTGATCAACGAAATGCGGAATGCCTGCACGGGAATATTGAACGTTGAAGCCGTGCAGGTTACGCCCCGTTACCTTGAAAAACCAAGCAAAGGCAACATTGGCACCTGCCCCGTTTGCGGCGAAGCCTACCCCGAAATCCACGGCAGTATCTGCAAAGCCTGCCAGGGAGAAACGCCCTACCGTTCTTCGGCTAATGACGAAATGGAGAACAGCCCTGAGATGCCGTGGCTCAAAAAAATAGCCGTTGAAGAGGCCATGGGCATGCATGTTCTCCATGATATGACGAAAATCATTCCCGGAAAGGAGAAGGGTCCTGCTTTTAAGCACGGCCAGGTTATTTCCGGCGGAGATATCTGTCGCCTTCAGCAGATGGGACGGCAGTGTGTATATGTTGAGGATGGCCTGCAAAAAAGCAGCCGTTGGGTTCACGAGGACCAGGTTGCCTTGGCCTTTGCACAGCGGATGGCCGGTGAGGGTGTCACCTTTCATGAAATCCCCCATGAGGGCAAAATCACGCTATCAGCTGCAAAAGCAGGTTTATTTGAAGTCAACACGATTCGGCTCGAAGCATTTAATATGATTCCAAATGTGATGTGCGCATCACGAAAGCGCTATGACGTGATGGCCAAAGGAGAACCATTGGCCGCAACCCGTGCAATTCCGCTATTTCTTGATAAAACCAATTTTCATCGCGCAATGGCCGTACTCCGCCCCGGCCCGCTTTTCCAGATACTTCCGCTCCGGCAAGCGCACGTCGGCATACTTGTAACCGGCACAGAAGTTTTCAGAGGACTGATCAAGGACAGCTTCATCCCGATAATTAAATCCAAAGTGGAAAAATATGATTGTGACGTCGTGGATGCAATTATCCGGCCTGATGACCGCGAAGCCATAAAAAAAGGAATATTCAGACTCCTGACCTCCGGGGCGGACCTCATCGTGACAACAGCAGGTTTGTCGGTGGACCCGGATGATGTCACCAGGCAAGGCCTCATGGATGCCGGGTGCGCGGACATGCTGTACGGCACCCCGATTTTGCCCGGTGCCATGACACTGCTGTCGAAAATCGGCGATGTTCAAATCATTGGCGCACCGGCATGCGGGCTGTACCACACCACCACCGGTTTCGATCTCTTATTGCCGAGGTTGCTGGCCGGCATTTCCATTACGCGACAAGATCTAGCCGCATTGGGCCATGGTGCATTTTGCCAGAATTGTCATCCGTGCACCTTTCCCAAATGCGCTTTTGGCAGGTAAATGGAGGTGGCGCCATGACCGAATCAATAATATTCAGCTGGGACTTTCTTATATCCCCGCTGGCAGTTTTCAACTATATTGAATTGCTCCGATGGATGGATAATGATTCTAAATGATGTCGTATCGACCCTGGACGTTGACACCCCGGTAAAGGATATCCGTCAGGGAATTTTTTACACCGCTGCTTTGACGAGAAATTGCGGACTGGCAGCGACCTTGGTTCATGATGCCCTGCAACAGGAAACCCCTTTGGTAGAGCAACCGGGTACCCTGCTGGATAACAGCACATCAGAATTGGTTCAGCTGGCCTTTTCCAACCGTATTGCTGAATCGGCAATCGGCATGGCAACCATTAACTCGCTTATCGAAATAGATGAGAATATATGCGTTGAACGTAATGCCGCTGACCTTATTCTGGAAAAAGGAAGTGACAAACGTGTTGTCATCGTCGGGCACTTTCCCTTCATACCAAAAGTCCGGAAAGCAGCCAAACAGCTTTGGGTCATCGAGAAAAATCCACAAAAAGACGATTTCCCGGAGTCGCAAGCGACACGTCTGATACCCCAGGCGGATGTTTTGGCTATCACCGGGACCGCCTTTACCAATCACACCATGGACCATCTGTTGAAACTCAGAAATCCCAAAGCCTTTGTTGTTGTTTTGGGCGGCACAACTCCTATGGTTCCGATCTTATTCGATTACGGCATTCATGCTATTTCCGGCACAAAGGTCGTGGATCCGCTCCTTGCCCTGCAGTGTATCAGCCAGGGCGCCAATTTCAGGCAGATTAAGGGAACAAGACGCTTGACCATGATGCAGTAACACGAAAATTGCGTATCAAATCACAAAAGCTCAAACCACTTCAATAACCCTACCCGCCCCGGCCTCAATATATGTATCAGGAAAACGGGCTGCGATCTCCTGTATATGTTGCGTGCAGTGCGCCGGGCATACCATCTCCATATTTTCAAAGAGATGATACGCCTTGAATCCATGAAAACCGCCGAGCACTGCACCTACATTTCCCATCCGGGAAGCAGCGGCGAGAATGATTTCCATACCCGGATGTGAACAACCGGTGATTACCATGGAAAATCGCTTAAGTCTGATAACCAGTGATTGTTCAATGCCCTTCAGCTCTCCTGTTGTGTAAATTCCGTCGGCGATCTTTAAGGCGTTGGCAGCTTTTCTGAAATCCCCGTCATGTGATGAAACCGTGCACGACGCCGGCAAAAAAACCGGAACCGGACGAATGTGAAGAAACGCACCGAGGCCGCCGGTGTGGTCATAGTGGGCGTGCGTAATGAAGACCGCATCAACCGATAGCGGATCGAGACTGAGTTTTCGCATATTATCCAGCAGAATCTCACCACTTGCCCCGGTATCGAACAGGATATTCATCTGCGGTGTTTCGACCAGACAAGCGAATCCCCAGTCAGATGTCAGCTGTTGATCATATACCGTATTGTCATATAGTATCGTAATCCTCATTTTTGTTTTCCTTGCCATATTCTTATTCATGTTTTATTTTGATAATAGATTCGACATGCTGAAATTTCAACCTAAATCAGTCGAAACAGGATCTCCGCCAATGATGATAAAGCAAACACTGCTGTGTTTAGTTTGCATAGGTGCTTTAGTGCTTCAAGGATGTGCCGGCATCGGCCTTCATGATCAGGAGCAAGACAACCTCCGGGATGAGAAGGCAATGTTTTTTTTCAAGGAATTAGACCGATTGACCAAGTTCCACGGCGTTCGGGATGGTTCACGATCTCCTGTATTCGGATTTCCTTATCTTCGAACGGACCGGTTTCTGGAAGCATTGAAGAACAAGATTCGTGGGAGTGAACAGGAAAATAGTTGGCTGGAATGGTTACAGCAAATGGATCTCCAATCCCGGAGAAAGGAAATTGCCAATCTCCCGGAAACAGCCATCGCAACGCTTGCTGATTACGCAGGTATCGCAGCCCATCCAGACACAGTTTACCGGCAAACCGTGTTATACTCACATCGGCTTTTGGCGAATGACCGCCATGATCCGCATTTTGTTGAAAGGGTCAGGAAAGCTGTTTTCGTGCCGGATGAATATTCTTCATTCATGCGATGGATCGGGCTCTATCCTCTGGCCGGGATACCCGTGACCATTGCAACGTCTCTATCCAACAGCAGGTACAGAAAATGGCACAAAGCCCGGCCGGGAGAACTTCCAATCCAGGGGATTCTCAAGAGTTTTGTGCCGCAAAAAGTCGATCTTGGAGCTGAAAAAAACGACATTGAAAAATTATTTAATCCAGGCAATCTGGATTGTTTGGGATTACCGAAGTTGGATCAAGATCACGTGCAGGTGCTCGCCCAAGAATTCGCGCCTGTCATCATCCAGGACGTCAGTGCCCCATATGACCGATTTGGGCGGGTTGTCTGGCAAAGTAACCGGGTATTTATCGATTCGAGCAGACCCGCTGTTTATTTTTACATATCTCACACCTTTTTAGACGGGAAGCCTGCCCTGCAGCTGAACTTTGCCGTGTGGTATGCTGAGAGAGCGGGCGAAGGTACACCATGGATTGAAAAGGGACCCCTGGATGGCTTAACCTATCGCCTTACTTTGGACGGAAAAGGTAAACCGGCCATGATCGATATCATGAACAATTGCGGATGCTATCACTTCTTTGTCCCCCAAAAAGAGCGTATCCGGAAAATTATGATAAAGCCGGGTGAGATCGAGCCGTTGATTCCCGTTTGGATGCCGGTGGGATTCCCGGAAAAACGGATTCAATTACAGGTCAGCTCCGGATGGCACCAGACTCAGCGAATCGAAGCAGAAAACAGCCCTCTGGAAAATACGGGTTATGAACTCATCCCTTATGAAAGCTTAGAATCATTGCCAAAAGAAAACGGCCGGCACGAAAGTGTTTTTACCGATAAAGGTATCATGAAAAATTCTTGGCGCATTGAGCCCTATTTTTTCTTTTCCATGGGTGTCTCTAACGTGGGCTACATGCGTCAACGGAACCACCATGCCGTCAAACTGGTGGGTCGAGATCATTTTACAAATCCGTATTTGTTTGACAAAATTTTTTCATTTAATCCATAACTATTTGTATTGTTTAAAAAAGAGAAACCCCAAAATAGTTGAAAATTTCATCATGAAAACACGAAAGCGCATATACGGGATTTTTTTTCTCGCTTTGCTTTCAAGTGGATTGGTTATCCCTCGCGCCACCACTGCCGCCGAAATTTATAGAATTGATCCGGACCATTCCGCCATAACATTCAAGGTAAAACATATGGGAATTGCATTTGTTTTCGGCAGGTTCAACAACATGGAAGGCACCTACGCCTTCGATGATCATGCGCCTGAAAACTGTTTTATCGATGTCAGGGTAAAGGCTGCGAATATCGATACCGGAAATGCAAAACGAGACAATCATCTGCGAAGTCCGGATTTTTTTGATGCTGAAAATTTTCCGGACATTGCGTTTAAAAGCGTTTTTGTCAAAAAATTGCAGGAATCGATATATGAGGTCGTGGGTTACATGACGCTTCACGGCATCAGCCAGTTTGTCACGGTGCAGGCAGCCAAAACAGGGACCATTCAAATACCCGGTGGAGAGGTTAGAACCGGATTTGAGACGACATTTACCATCCTTCGCAGCGACTATGGCATGAAATATATGCTGGGAGGTGTGGGCGACAAGGTTGAATTGACAGTGAGCGTTGAAGGGTTTCGAAAAAACGGTTCTACTCCCAATTAGAGCGTTTGTCAGAATAACGTTCCGATATTGGTGGTTTTCCGGATCTTATAG
>CAYTAQ010000164.1:0-9033 GCA_964435695.1 uncultured Desulfobacterales bacterium
TCCGGGAGAATCGGTCATGACGAGCCTGTTAAATCTGAATCAGTTGAGAGTGTTTCACTTTGTGGCCCAGTACGGCAAATTCAGTCTGGCTGCCGAACGGCTGATGGTCACCCCACCCGCAATCAGCATGCAGCTCAAGGCTTTGGAGGAACAGTATGAGGCCCCCCTTTTCAAGAAATTCAAAAAAAAGCTTGAGCTGACCGAAACCGGTCTTAGACTTTTCAGGATAACAGAGAAAATTTTCGATCTTGTGGATGAGGCCGATAACCTACTGACAAGGGCAAAGGGGTTCCCTTCGTCCATCCTGGACATCGGCGTCACCAAGACATTTCTCCACACCCACTTCATACCCTTTGTTTCCAGATTCCAGGAGAGTTTTCCTGATATTCAGATTCATATCCATGAGGGTAACTCCGAAGAGATGGTGAAAAGCGTCCTGCGGGATCAAAACGACCTGGCAGTTGTGGGACGCGTGAAATATTCCGAAAAGATAGACTTCATTCACTTGTTCGAGGGGAAACTCTATCTCATCGTTCCGGTTGGTCACAGGCTCTGTGAAAGAGAGCGTGTATCCATCGAAGACCTGGACAAGGAAACCCTTGTTTTAAAGGAAAAAGGATCCGGAACCCGCATGTTGGTACAGAACGTCCTGGAAGAAAAAGGCATCTTTCCGAGAGTCATCATCGAGACGGGAAACGACGAGTGTATCGGTGAGGTCGTAAAAGAAGGAAAAGGCATTACAATCATGGCAAGAGACGGACTGAAGCATGAGATCGAGCAGGGTCGTTTAAAAGGAATACCCCTGCTGGATGAGCAGATGTCCTTTTCAATCGATGTTATTTTTAAGAAGGGGAAGACGCTCTCTTCTGCTTCACACGCGTTTATCAAACTTCTTTCAGAGGAAATCGTGAGAGCAGAAGAGCCACTCAAAGAAGATCATTCAATCCATACCGGCACAACGGGTTCTCCCTGATCACAAAGTGAGGGGTCTCAATACCAAATTAAACCTCTGCCGCAAGCCCTTCGACTTTCCGGCCTGTTTTTTTGGAAACGATCTGCAGAAGCCCCAGCATAATCAGCACGATGACAATAATGCAGGTACACATGGCGTTGGCACTGGCGGTCCAGCCGTCGTTATCGAGCATGATGATTTCGATGGCGGCAAGATGGACTGTAGCGGAGACCAGAAAAATAACGGCGCTGATGGTGGTCATGGCCCGCATGAAAAAATAGACAAAATTCTGGAAGAAGGCAACGCGCGAAAGTGGGAAGATGATCTTAAAAAATGTTTTGATCGTATCGCCCCCCAGGCTGATGGAAGCTTCCTCTATGGACGGATCGATATTTCTCAAATTGCTGATACTGGAAAGAATACCCAGGGTAAAATTGCAGATGACGATATTGATGACAATGATCCAGGGCGTGCCGTAAAAAATATAATAGGGTTTGTTGAATGCCAGAATGTAACCCAAACCCATTACCAAGCCGGGGATGGCGGCAGGCATCACGGATAAGAGGTATATGAACTGCTTGAAAAAAGGTTTTCGCGTTTCCATGACGTAACCGGCGACCAAGGTGATAAAAGCGCCGGCAATACCGACCACCAAAGAGACCCACACGCTTGTCCACAGGGCGGAATATCCGGCGATGGACGGAAAATGGTAATGTTTAAACGTGAGTGACCAGTCATAGGGCCAAATGTTGACAAAGGACCCGATGACAACGGTTGCAAATATGAGAATGATGGAAAGGGACACCAGGCTGCAATAGGAAGTAAACATCGTCTTTTTCAAGCGCCGCGACGGCGGAATAACCGGTTTTGCCGCACCGCTGATCATGGAAAAGGTTTTGCGGGAAATATAGTAATTCAGCATGAATGCCATCAGAGAGGGAACCAGCAGGATGATGCTGATGGTGGCTCCCAGGTCAAACCTGTACAGATTGGTGACCTGGGCATAGATTTCCGTGGCCAGCACATTATAGTTTCCGCCGATAACAACCGGATTGCCGAAGTCGGTGATTGTCAGGTTGAAAGTCAGCGCCGCGGCACTGAAAATGCCATACTTTGCAGACGGCAGGGTAATCCGGGTAAAGACCTTGAAGGGGGTTGCACCCAAACTTTCCGCGGCTTCGTCCAGGCGGATATCAACCGCTGAAAGCGTTGTATAGAGAATGACATAGGCATGGGGCAGACAATAGAGCACTTCTGAAACAATAATCCCCACCGGTCCGTATATGTTCCAGTTCGTTTGAAGCAGGTGAGCGGTAATCAAGCCGTTTCTGCCGAAGAGATAAATAAGCGCCAGGGCCTGGACAATGGATGGCGCCACCAGCGGCATCATGATGATATTCCTGAAAAAAGGTTTTCCGGAAATCGTTGTCCGGGTCATGGCATAGGCAAAGAAAAAAATGATGACGGTGACGATGATGGTTGTGGCAAAGGATACGTATAGGCTGTGCCACAGCGCCCTCAGGGTATATGCGGTGGTAAAGTATTTGTAAAAATTGTCCAGCGTAAAATTGGCGATGCCGAGCTCTCCGCCTTTAAAGAAACTCAATTGAAGGATCTTCCATAGCGGGAAAAGCATAAAGCCAAAGAGCAACAGGGCAATGAAAATAGTAACTGTCGGTACAATAAATTTGTCGATTTCCATCCGCGTCGAAGGAATCTGATACTGATGGTCCGGGGCCGTCGAAGAGGTATTTGAATTCATATGATAGGTTTCTTTGTTTACAGTGGTTTCAAATTAACTTTTTAAAAATCTCCGAATAGGCATGAAACGCTTTCGGAGGAAAATAGAGTTTTATTTTATCCCGCCTTTTCAAATTGATTTTTTCAAAATCTTTTTCCGTGACATCAACAAACATCTCTTCGCCCTCAAGTATGAATGCAATTCGTATCACTGCTCCCAGAAAGTTAACAACCTCGACACTGGTTTCTATAATATTTGAAGGAAGGAGATTTTTTGGCATATTGTCGGGACCCAGCAACTCGATATTTTCCGGTCTGATCGCCAGATAGACCGTCTCTTCCTTGGCAGTGCTAAGATTTTCAACGGTAAATGCATATGCACCGAACCGCACGCTGCCATTTTCTTTTCTGCCCTTGATAAAGTTGGAAGTCCCCACGAATTCGGCAATAAAGCTTGTTTTGGGTTTTTTATAAATTTCCCAGGGAGACCCGATTTGCCTGAATTCACCGTCCCGCATGATAACGACCCTGTCGGCCAGTGCGAGGGCCTCCTCCTGATCATGGGTCACATATATCAGGGTAATGCCCAGGTCTTCCTGCAAGCGTTTGATCACCGTACGCAAGCGTATCCGTATTTTCGCATCCAACGCACTTAACGGTTCGTCCAGCAGCAAAACATTCGGCTTAATGGCGATGGCCCTTCCCAGGGCAACCCGTTGCTGTTGACCGCCGGAAAGCTGAGACGGGTAATGGGTTTCCCAGCCGTGAAGGCCAATGAGACTGGTTATTTCCGCTACCCTTTCATCGATCAGTTTCTGCGGCATTTTACGCATGTTCAGACCAAAGGCAATGTTCTGACTGACGGTCATGTTCGGAAAGAGCGCATAGGATTGAAAGACGATGCCGAATTCTCTTTTCTGGGGGATAACGTCGTTGATGATACGCCCATCGTAGATGATATTGCCGGAGGTGACCTGCTCAAAGCCGGTGATCATTCTCAGAATGGTTGTCTTGCCGCAACCGCTCGGGCCTAAAAAGCAAAGAAACTCGCCCGGTTCAATCTGCAGGTTGACATCGTTGACAGCAACCAGCGAACCATAATGTTTGCTGATGCGCTCTAAAATTAGTTGTTTTGACATTAGACTAACAGATGCTCCTTGAAAAGATTTTCGGAAGTTAACTTTAATCCATCCATCGTGCCATAAGCGATGCGGTGGCACCTGTCGTCCCTCCGCAAAACACATGACACACTCACTTCATTCATCCATGATATGCATAGATGAATGAAGTGAGCACAGTAACCGGTGTCGATTTTCTATCTTATGAAATGATTCTGCCAGATTTCAAGAATCTTGGTTCGGTTTTCAGATTGCCATGGAAAATCCATGGGCGCAAGTTTAATGCTTTCCAAGGCAGGCAGATCCGCTGGCCCGGGAATGCCGGGATATGTCACGCCGAGTTTGAATTGAGCATACCGTTCCATGGCCGGTTTGCTGATTGCCCAGTCGAGAAACTTCTTGGCGGCAGCCTCGTGTTTGGCACCCTTCAGCAGCGCATTTGCTTCAAGTTCGTATCCGGCGCCTTCTTCGGGCATGACCAGGGCTACCGGAAAACCCTTCTTCTTTAAGGATGAATAGACAAATGCAAAAGAACATCCCACGGCATATTCACCGGCTGCAGTGAGTTTGGCGGGTTTCGATCCGCTCTTGATATACTGTCCCATGTTCTTGTCGAGCTTTTTCAGGAATTCCCAGGCATTGTTTTGCTCAACCGGCTTGGTCTTATAATCCGGGTCGAGTAACACCAGCAGGCTTGCGACCTGGAGGAAGCCTGTTCCGGAGCTGGCGGGATTCGGCATGATGAGCATTCCTTTGTATGCCGGATTCAACAGGTCGTTCCAGCCTTTGGGCATAGGAAGGTTTTTTGCTTCCAATACCTTCGTATTGGGAACGAGAGCCGCCGCATACAGATCGATGGCCACCCAGTAATCGTTGGGGTCTTTAAATCTGGCGGGAATCATCTCCAAACCCTTGGCTTTATAGGGTTGGAGCATGCCCTTGGGAACAAATTCGGACATGTTCGTCACAGCCCATCCCCACACGCAGTCCGCCTGGGGATTATCTTTTTCAGCCAGCATCCTCGCACCGAGTTCCCCGGTGGACAAACGAATGGCCTGAATATCGAGATCAGGCAGTTGCTCTTTGGCAAATTGGAGATAGTCCACCACTTCTTCATTTTCCAAAGACGTGTAAATAACGACCGTGTCTTTGGCGAACACATTTGCGGTAAAAATAAATAACGTAACCAGTAACAGAATGGATAACAAACCTAGCTTTTTCATACGCTCCTCCTTTTTTGGGTTTTTTAAACCGGGTTAAAAAAACAGCCTTTAATAGGGAAACGAAAACCTGTGGATCGTGGACAGCAGTATGCTGCAAAAGGGGGGGGGATGTCAATAATAATAGCGGGAAAAATAGGGATCATCTTTCATCTTTTTTGCTGAAATACAGGTTGGCGATGGCCACCATGGACGTGCCGACGATCAAAAGAAAGGATATGGCATTGATCACCGGTGTACTGCCGTCCCGGACCTGAAGATACAGGTTGATGGGCAGGGTCGCTTCCGATCCTACCAGAAAAAGTGTGGTATTGAAATTTTCAAAAGACATGAGAAAAGCCACAGCAGCGGAACCGATAATCGCCGGGCGCAAAAATTTCAGGGTAATAAACCAGATGACTTCAAACCGGTTGGCACCCAAATTCATGGCGGCATCTTCAAGTGTTCGATCAAATTTCTTCAACCTGGCAGACACGATCAGCGTCACAAGCGTTGCAATGAACGAAAATTGGCCCAGAACCACCAGCCAGAACCCCGGTCGAAACAGACCAATATCCACTCCCCAGTGATTTTCAAAATACATGCCCAGCGTGTTGCTGAAGAGAAGAATCGAGATCCCCAATATCACACCGGGGATTACCAGGGGAGCGAGCATCAGAAAATAAAGCATCTGTTTGAACCGGAAATTTTCCTGTTCAAACAGAAATGCACCGCAGGTGCCGGCGCCTACCGACAACAGTGTCACAAAAAATGCAACCTGCGCGCTCACCCAGATACTGTTAAGGTTGATATGGTCGTTAAAAATTCCCACCCGCTCCGCCGTGTTTGCCGTAAACCAGTCCAGCGAAAACCCTTTCCAGGGCAGGGACGGGAACAGTGAGTCGTTAAACGCCAGTACGCATGTAATGAGCAGAGGAGCAAACAAGAAGCTGAAATACAAGAGAATATACAGCTTAAATGTCAACGTATAAACCCTGGAATTCGGCAGCGATCGAATCATTTGACCACCTTGCTCAATTTCTGTTTGCTTAGCTTTAACCCAATCCAGATCATCATTGAAGAAAGCAGCAGCAGCAAGAACCCGAATGCCGAACCCTGGTTCCAGTTAAAGGATGCGATGAACTGATTATAGATCTGCTCAGTGAACCAGAGTGAGTTTTTTCCACCCATCAGGTTGGGTGTTAGATAATTGCCCAGTGTCAGCATGAAAACAACAATGGAACCTGACACAATTCCCGGCATGGCGTGCGGAATAATGATTTTAAATAAAATGGTCCACATATTGGCTCCAAGATCATACGCAGCCTCTATGTGGCTGTTATCGAGGCTGTCCAGGGCGGAAATGAGCGGTACCACCATGAACAGCATCGACGTGTACACCAGTCCCATCACCATCGTCGTATCATGATAAAGCATCTCGATGGGCCGGTTCAGGATCCCTAATTTTATTAAAAAATGATTGATGACACCGCTTTCCCGCAAAAGAATCATCCAGCCATACACACGAACCAGCTCGCTCACCCAGAAAGGGAGAAGGAGAAGAAGCGTCAGGAACCCCTGATATTTATGGTCGACGACCTTTGTGATAAAAAATGCAACCGGCAGCGTAATAACGAATGTCAGAAAGGTGACGATGACGGAGTACACTGCCGTCCGTGCGAAGGTGACCCAGTAAATCGGTTCTTTGAAAAAATTCGCATAATTCGACAGGCTCCAGACCATATCCCCGGCATCATCTTCAATCCTGAAAGACATGAGGAGCAGATCGATGTGCGGCAGAACAATGAGCAGAAACAACCAGAGAAGCACCGGTGTCAAAAAAAAGATCAGCGCCCATCGTATATTGTTCTTCATGCCTGGCCTTGCTTTATGGGTGTTTTTGCTTTTTCGTCCTTTTTATAAATATTTTTTGCCCGGCTCAGCCGGGCAAAAAATATTTATTTGGGGAAACAGATCCCCGAGCCCGAATCCCAACCGACTTCGATCTGGTCTTTTGCGCGGATATAATCAAATTGACGATTCTGCGGCAGGGCAATCAGGAGTTCCCTTTCGGAAGTTGTCGGATGCACCAGCAACCGGCTGTTCGCGCCGTCAAACAAGATGGCTTTCACCACAACACTGAAGCGGTTGAGGTTTGAGAGCCCCGGATCCGGCTGAATCAGCATGGCTTCGGGCCGTAAAAACAGGGATACTTCCGTACCCGGCTGAAATTCGCCCGCCGACGTTACCTGAAAGACATGTCCTTCGTCGGTTTCAACTTCCACCGATGTTTCAATTGATCTGACGACGCGGCCGGTCCAGGCATTGTTTTCTCCAACAAATTTTGCAACAAAGGGCGTTTTGGGATTGCTGTACAAATTCTGCGGCGTGTCTATCTGCTCAAAACGCCCCCTGTCCATCACAGCAACATGGTCGGACATCACCAGCGCTTCCGACTGATCATGCGTAATATAGATAAAGGTGGTCCCCACCTGAGACTGAAGGCTTTTCAGTTCAACCTTCATCTGTTCCCGCAATTTCAGATCGAGCGCTCCCAGGGGCTCATCCAGCAGGAGAACGGTGGGGTCCAGAACCAGACACCTTGCAATGGCGATCCGCTGTTGCTGGCCGCCTGAAAGTTGATCGATTTTTTTCTCACCAAAACCGGGCAATCCAACCCGTTCCAGGATGTTCTCAACCTTGACCGATATGTCAGCCCCCCGTTCGCCCCGCCGACGAAGACCGAAAGCGATATTCTGGGCGACCGTCATCATGGGGAAGAGCGCCAGATGTTGAAAAATCAGGTTGACCGGCCGTTTGTTAGGCGGGGTGCCGATCATGTTTTTGCCACGGATTTCAATCACACCGCTGGTGGGTTCCGTAAAACCGGCGATCATACGCAACAACGTTGTTTTACCACAACCGGACGGGCCAAGAATGGAGAAAAACCTTCCCTGGTCGACATCGAACGATACATCGTCCACTGCCAGAAATTCATTAAATTTTTTTGATATGCCCTGGACGGACAAGTCGATTTGCATGGTGATTCACTTACTGAGACGCTTTGACCTTATCCAAGATTTTACCTTCGATGGATTCGAGTTTGGCCGGTACCGGCGGATACCATTTGATATTGTCGATATCCTTTAGCGGAAAAGACCGTTCAAAATTTCCGCGCACCGATGCCTCCAGGAATTGATTGACGCCGACAGCAGCTGTCCCACATTTTTCCACATTCGTGAATGCAGCCGCATTCTCCGGGCGCAGCATGAAATTGATCCACTTGTAGGCGCCGTCGACATTTTTGGCTTTTGCAGGCAAGGCAAAGGTGTCAATCCATCCCAGTGCACCGCTGCGGGGAGCGATAAAGTCGATATCCGGATTCTCTTCATGCAGCTTCCAGCCACCGTTATCCCATGCCATGGCCACAAATACTTCATTGGATCGCATGGATTGCAGCAAAGCATCCCCGTTGGTCCAGTAGTTCTGGACAAAGGCCTTCCCGTCGATCATGGCCTGACCGATTTTCTCCATCAATGCTTCGTAGGCCGCCGCATCACTATATTTAGCAAAAGGGTTTTCTCCGAAAGAAAATGCCAGCCCGATCAAGGTCGGTCTTTTCAGGCGATAGCTGACCCTGCCATTGTAAAAAGCATTCAACAGGTCGGAATAGTCACCGGCATTGGGTGCAAATTTCTTGTTGACCACCAGTCCGGATGTCCCCCAGCAGAAAGGAACGGCATGCGGTTTCCCGTCCACCATGGTATTATTTTTCACGGCATCCAGCATGGATGGAATGATCTGGGCTGTCTTGACTTTCGAAAGATCGATGGGTTGGTAAATGTTATATTTTTCCTGTACGGAAGAGATGCGATCCTGGCTCGGCTGCGCCAGATCAAATCCGGCACCGCGCGTGGCACGCAGTTTGGCGATCATTTCCTCGTTGTTCGTGTAGGTCACCTTGACTTCTATGCCGGATTCCATCATGCCGGATCGATAGAGTATTTGTCAGATAGCTCTTTAC
>CAYTAQ010000165.1:0-8910 GCA_964435695.1 uncultured Desulfobacterales bacterium
TGGAGTCTTCTTTTTTTCCGTTTCCCAGCGAGGTGGTGATCCCGCCGGCCGCCTATCTCGCCGCCACCGGGAAAATGAGCATCGGGATGGTCATTCTCTGCGGCACCTTGGGAAGCCTTTTGGGAGCGGTTTTCAACTACTGGCTGGCCTTGAAATTCGGAAGGCCTTTTTTTAAAAAATACGGCAAGTACTTACTGGTCAGCCCTCGATCCCTGGCACAAGCAGACCGCTTTTTCGAGCATCATGGGCATATAAGCACCTTTATCGGCCGTCTGCTGCCGGGTATCCGCCAGTATATTTCGCTTCCGGCGGGACTGGCGCGAATGAATATCTTCACTTTTTCTTCAGCCACTGTTCTTGGTGCGGGAATATGGGTGATGGTTCTGGCGGCAATGGGTTACTGGTTCGGCCGTAACGAGCAACTGGTTTTGCAACACCTGCACTGGATTATCCTGGCCCTGGTGATTGGCTGCATTATCCTGGTGATTTTTTACTGGCGCAGGTGGTTAACATTAACAAAAGATGAATGAGCACCACTTTTCTTTAAAATATTTCATTAATGGGCTGCTGCTATGGGAAAAATACAAAACATAATCGAAATAAGGAATTTAACAATAAAATACGGAGAATTTATAGCATTAAAGGGCATTTCTTTGGATATAGAAGAAGGAGATATCTTCGGGTTTTTGGGGCATAATGGTGCTGGAAAGACCACGACCATAAACATATTAACAACTCTTCTTCAACCAACAAGTGGAAGTATTACGCTTGCAGGTTACGATATTCAGAAAGATGGAATGAACATAAAACGAATAATTGGGTATGTACCTGAGAATGTACAACTATATGAAACATTGACTGCATATGAGAATTTAAAGTTTTTTGCAGAACTTTCCGGATTGAATCATACGAAAGAAATGATTGAGGAAACATTAGGATTTCTGAATGCAACTCATTTTGTTCATAAAAAAATTCACGAGCTTTCAAAAGGAATGAGGCAGCGTATCGGGCTTGCTCAGGCAATTATTCATAAACCGAAAATTTTGTTTTTGGATGAACCGACATCAGGGCTTGATCCGATGGGTGTAAAAGAATTGAGAGATATAATTATTAAACTGAATAAAGAAGAAGGCATGACTATTTTTATGAACACTCATTTGTTGTCGGAGGTTACAAAAACCTGCAAAACAATAGGTGTTCTTAATCACGGAAAACTTATCTACAAAGACAGTCTGTCAAATACAATGAAACGATTTAAGGATGAGGATTCTTTAGAGGAAATCTATCTATACATGGAGAAATGATGAAATGTTAGTTTCAGCATGCATACTGGCAAGAAAGGACAGAAAGCTTTTATTCAGAGAAAACACTTTCCGAATCATTCTTGCTGTATTTATATTTATGAGTATTGCTTCAACATATATTGGGTGGTCATCGCAACACACAATAACAAGCGTTTATGATGCCGTTGCAAAAGAACTTACCTCAGCAGGAAAACCTGTCCCACCCTCACCCTTTTCCTCAACCGCTCCGCTTGCCATTGTAAAGAACATGATTATTTACATCATTCTTATAGGGGCTTTATTGTCGATAACGTTTGGTCACACGATCGCAATCAATGATAGAAAGGCAGGAGTTACAAGAATTTTATTCTCAAAACCTTTTTCAAAAACAAGCTTTCTATTAGGCAAAATCCTGTCAACAATGCAGGTTCTCTTTATTGCCTTATTTTTTTCTTTTATAGTCAGCATAATATCATTGCTGGTTTTAGGATCATTTGTATTTCACTCTTTAGCAGGACTTTGTGTTTTTTATCTTGGCTCATTTATTTATCTTGCCGGATTTGCATTTTTAGGTTTGTTCTTCGGATTCATAACCAACAGCAGTACAAAAGCCATTTTGATCCCTTTGCTTATTTGGATTGTTATTACGTTTGCGCTACCGGAACTCGGGTCTGCGCTTTATCCTACGAGCTCACTAAATCCAGTTTTGCCGCAAACCAATATTTTAGATTCGCCGGTTCTTTCAGCCATGCATAGGATAATATATCCTTTTTCAGTATCTGAACAAATAAAGGAATTCAGTTCGAATGCTTTAGGATTAACAGGAGAATTTCTTTCAACCAATATCACGCCGTACTCTCACTGGGGCAATTTTTCAATTTTGATCATGTGGTTTTGTTTGACTTTGGGATTAACTGCTTATGCTGCAGGAAAATATGCCGCCTCAGAAGGTGATAACTATGAATAAAGTGATTATCATCGCGAAAAAAGAGGGGAAGGACATCCTTCGCAGCAAAACATTCGTTTACATGCTGGCAATTCTGGGCTTTTTAACAATTGTTTCTTTAAGTGTTTCGTTTTTAGTTTTTAATAATCAGCTAAGCGAGTATCAAAAAGCATTAGAGATCTTAAAACAGATAGGCAAAATACCTGATTATACCTTCCCGCTGCTATTCCCGCTTAATCTGCTGCGAGGGGTTGTCGATTATATAGAGATTATCGGAGCCATTTTAGGAATCCTATTGGGATATATCAGCATCTCAAAGGAAAGAAATACGAATGCATTGAAATTATTATTAACAAGACCCTTAACTAAAAAAGATATCGCGTATGGGAAAATACTCGGTAACGCACTATTTGTATTTTTATTAATGACCGCCATCGGACTTATAATCGTGCTGACTATTTATTTTGCAGGGGGGATCGTCTTAATCGGCAGCGAGATCATAAAGGTGTTGTTATTCATTTTATTCTCCACAATTTATATCATGCTGTTTTTTATGGTGGCCTTCTTTTTCTCATTGCAACAAAAAACCATAAGCCATGCCTTGATCATATCATTCATCATCTGGCTGATTCTTGTTCTGATATTCCCTCAGATAGGAGATACCATGGACACCGACAACCAGGTTCCAGGGGGATTTTTCAAAAGCATGAATCTTAACAGGGATCAAGAAAAACAGGTATTGGCCAGGTTCCGGAATTACGAAACAATAAGGGGCGGCATTGAACAATTGTCCATAACGAAACATTATGAGCGGACAATGTTCGCGCTGTTCGGCGTAAAAAAAATATATAACAATGAACCGCTCTCAAATATTTTGTATGACAATATTGGAAATATGGCGTGGATATTCATGGCACTGATAATTGGCTTTTGGGCTGACTATGTAATGCTAATTAAAAATAAAAATTATTTAAGAGGTTAAAAAAATGAAGAAAAAAATGCTATTCATTACGCGAATTCTAGGAATTGTGGTATTATCAGTATGCCTAAGCAGTGCAATCTCAAAAAATGTCCTTGCCCAAAACATGGTTACCATAAAGACAGCAACCAATGGTGCCCAAAGGGTAAATGAAACCGATACAGATAAGGACGGCATACCGGATAATGCCGAAAAAGTCCTAAGAACAGACCCTTTAAATCCTGATACGGATGGAGACGGCATAAATGATATGGAAGATAAAAATCCTCTGAATGTTGATATGCAATTTATTAAAACAACCGGTGCCCATGATTTTGCCATAAAAAAATTACTGGTTGAAAACAATTATGATGCTGTCGCAAATAAAGACGCTCCTGACCATTTGGAAATATTATTAAAAAATAGCGGAGATAACGATATCAGCGATATGGAAATTTTCTATCGTATCACAGACCTGAATACCAATCAGGAGCAGTCGTATGTTGTGGCCTTAAAAGGATTTACCCTTGAAAAGGGAAAGGAAAAAGCCGTTCATATAGATACGACACAAGGAACAGATCACTTTCGAGCCAACCCAAACAGTCTATATTATACCTCAATGAATGAGATGAGCGTGAATGTTGCAATCAATGCCCCAGGCCACCTGGCACAGGAAGGAAGAATTAAGAAAGACAAAGGGGGTGCGGAAGTTGCTGACTAATGAGAATCCTAATTGTCGATGACGAGCAGTCCTTGCTGGATCAACTCAAGCGTATTTTTGAAGGCCTGCGCTACATGGTCGAAACCGCGCTTGATGGCGAAGAGGCCATGGACAAGCTGTTTGAGATTCCGGTCGATTTGATTATTCTGGATATCATGCTGCCTAAGCAGGACGGACTGTCCGTTCTGCGGGAAATTCGTAAGGCGGGCATGACCACGCCTGTTCTGATGTTAACCGCCAAAGGGGAACTCGGGGATAGGATCAAAGGGCTCGACCTGGGTGCAGACGACTATCTGGCCAAACCGTTTTCGCTGGACGAACTGCTGGCACGTGTCCGCGCGCTGCTCAGGCGGTCCGGCGGGCAGGCGGATTCGGTGCTGCAGATCAAGGATCTACGGCTCGATACCGCAAGCCGCGAAGTGACCAAAGGGGGCCAACCGGTTGAATTGACAGCCAGGGAGTTTTCCATCCTGGAATTTCTCCTTTACAACAAGAAAAGGGCTGTATCGCGGTTCAGTCTTGCGGAGCACGTCTGGGGAGACGCCTTCGATCCCTTCAGCATGTCCAATTTCATGGATGTTCATATCAAGAATCTGCGGCACAAGATCGGAGACTCAGGCCACGGCACCATCATCCGAACCATTCGCGGGGTCGGGTATATTATCAAGGATGAAGCGGAATGACTGTTCGTCAGAAAATTACCCTGTTGATCACCGGGGCCGGTTTTATATCGAGCCTGGTGTTTTCCTGCATCATATTATGGGAAATGATGGAACAGCCATATAGAATTATTGATTCCGATCTTGAAACCATCGCCCAACGGGCTGTTCATATTGTTTTGGAAAGTGAAAAAAATAGAAATCTTGATGTCCCTTTGCTGATAGGCGATGAACGCTATTGGCTGAGTATTTACAATCAGGATATTGCCAGGCCGGTTTACCGCTCTGATTTGGCAAAGCTGGTCGAAATACCGGAGCCGGCTGCTGGCTCCAGGTCCACTGTAAGCCTCATCATCCCTAGGGGAAAAATCGATTTAGGACAGGATCGGCAAAACGAGGTGACCTTTCGCGTGAGAAACTTCAAAATTATACTTGGTGGAAGTACGTTTCTCGTTAACGCGGGTCGCCCTATGGAAAAACTGGAAGAAGAGCTAAGGAATATTTTTATTGGCGTTGTCAGCGGGCTCGCGTTTTCAGTGCTGCTGCTGCTGGCCATCAGTTATTTTTTTGCCGGTTTCATCCTGAAGCCAATCAGGATTATTAACGACCAGGCCAGGGATATCAGCGAAAAACACCTGGAGCGGCGGATACCGGTATCGGGTGATCGTGATGAATTCAACGCGCTGGCGCAAACCCTCAACGATGTCTTTGACCGGCTGCAGCATGCCTTCTTGCGGCAAAAGAGATTGTTTGCCGACGCGTCTCATGAATTAAAAACCCCACTGACCATGATGCGACTGTCAGTGGATGAAATACGCTCGGCCCGCGACGATAATCTGTCGGGCTTACAATCGGAAAAGCTCGCTAAAATGACCGAGCAGGTGCTGCGCATGGAGCGTCTTGTAAAGAGCCTTTTAGATTTGTCATCGCTTGAAATCGAGGACGCTGCGACAGAAGATCCGGTAGATGTAGTCAAATTACTGGCGTCTTTGATAGCTGATTATCGTTTTTTGGCTGAACCGCGCAAGATTGATATAGAGGTCCGCCTACCCAGACAACTTATCGTGAAAGGAGACGCGGAAAAGTTGAACCGTGCATTCTCAAATATACTTGATAACGCCATAAAGTATAACGTGGATGGTGGCCGGGTTGAGGTCGCTATCGATCAATCTGCTGCCGATCATACAATAATGGTGACCAACACTGGAGCAGGCGTTGCTGAAGCTGAAATCCCCAAAGTGTTTGATCAATTTTACAGGGTCGAAGAATCCAGATCACTTCGCTACGGCGGCTCCGGCTTGGGTCTGGCCATTGTAAAGAGGATCGTTGAACTTCACGGTGGGAAGGTGAAAATCGAAAGCCAGCAAGGGGATTGGGCGCGGGTGACTGTCAGCTTGCCTCGGCACCGGGAGACGACCTCGGCATGAAATGCAACGGGATAAACGTATTTAACTTGAACATATGATAATAATTCCGGGCAGGGGTTAAGATTTCGGCGGCCTTGCAGATTCTCTAATATTAAAGATTATGTAACAAGGTTTTGGATGGCATCAGCCTTCAACCAGTTGACATAACCCAGAAAATATCAACTTCAATTCAACAATGCCATTTTGTACACATAACTTTATTTAACTAACAGTCAATATCTACCCGTATTTAAATTGAATTTTCAAGAAATGGCTTTTGCGATGCTTTGTTTATTTGCTCCCATGGCCAAAAGCGATTTGACAAGCAAATCTACAGACACGCTCGGATCTCCTTTTTCCATTTTTGCGACTCTTGACTGACTGGATTTCAGGATCTTCGCTAACTGAGCCTGTGTCAATTTATTGCTTTTACGGCGCTTTGCCAAAGCTTCGGAAAGCGCAAGTTTCAGTTCGATGTATTCTGATTCTTCCGTATTTAGATCCAGAAACTGTTCTAAGGTACCGACTTTATAGCCTTTGGATTCTATTAATTTCTTTTTTCTTTTGTCCATCTTACTTTTTCCATAGCTTGCAATAGCTATTGCATTGTAATTAAATAAGCCTTCCCGTCAGTAAAGAATTGATCTCCCGTAAAATTTTTCCCGATGAGAGGATTTACGAGTTGCATGTTCAGGTGGCTTTCAATTCTTCCTGTAGAATTAAGGTCTTGGTATAACAGCTCTCGCTCAGCATCTAAATCAGGTGCAATTTTCGGAATTATGCCCCATTTGAAACCATCATTGGCATTCACCATGCCAACATAAATATTTTCATCATTTAGCGATAAATAATTTGTATGCCATACTTTAAGATGATGCGCATTACGAAGCCAGTTTGTGCCGGGGACTTTTGCAAAACTTAGCTCCGGTATTTTTGCGTCCCAAAAAGAAGGTGCAATCGATGCGGAAGGATGTGGTATTTTTAATAGCAACGCCTTAACTGCCTTCGCAAATGACGCGATCCCCACGCTGTCGGTGTAGGTAATTTCTGTTCCTCGTTCACTCGTAGCGGTAAAATAGATGCGTTCTCCATTCGAGCGAAAGGCTCCCGTACCCCATGCGGTTCCACTGTTTCCCATCATGCCGGACCCCATTTGAGCATTTGCATCGACGGAATTAAGGTTTATGGCTACGGCAAAGACAAATAATAAAGTCACTGCTGTTTTAATCATTTTCTTTTCCTTTCGTTAAATTAAATTATGGCTCTGTTTTTTCCCATACCAAGAGTACACTACCACTCCAGTGCAACCGTCGATCCTCGGAGCTGGCTTGAACCTCATTGCTTGTTCGGCTGATCAGTTTCATAGCAAATCGATCATGGAGCACGTCTTTTAGTTCATCTAAGGAACGATCATAGTCGCCCATATTTCTCGCCAAGGTGATCAAACCAGTCAGGTGGCGTCTTTGCTGCCCCTCTATTGTTCCCACGAAGATCGGCGTTGAATTTCCGGCGATCTTGACATCCGTAGGCCACAGGCGAAGTACCCACTGCTGACCCTTAGTTTGGTGGAAAAGGAGCAGACTGTCAATCCGTCCATCATGAAGACGCGGTAAAACAGGTAATTCTTCAATCGGTATGTCCGGTGAAAACATGCTTAGGAAATTTTTCAGATTCAACGAAGGTGGGCGGTGCCATCCATTTGTTAAAAGATATTTAGACAGGTCCTCAGGTGATCCGGCCCACTGGATGGTGAGGGGTTGTTCCCGTTCGCCAGCCATGTCAATTCGCCAGGCAGGGAGTTCGCGCCAGCCATCCGTTAACCATTTTTCTTGTGACATTGATTGTACATCACGCCTGAGAGCGTAAAACCTAAGATCTTTTTCGTGGCGCTGAGTCACATGCCACCCACCTGCGGCCAAAATGACAAGTACGGCCACAAACCCCAGTAAACGTCGGGGAACAATTTCTGCATGTCCTTTCAGGTAGGCGATTCCAAGAAGAGCCGTCCAACTTGTGCCGACCAGAAAACCTCCCAGGACATCGGATAACCAGTGGGCGCCGAGGTAAAGGCGAGAGATTGCGATACTAAATGAAAGTACAAAGACGCTGACAAAAAACCCCCAGCGCAGTGTGCTTGAAAGACCCCTGGCAATCAAAATAGCAAGGAAGCCATAAATGATAACACTCATGGTTGTATGGCCGCTGGGAAATCCATAAGCTGAGGCCCCTTGATAGAGGGTCACGGGTCGTGGTAAATGGATCAACCATTTCAACAATTGGACGCCCAATAAGCCACCGAGTATGGTCAATAACCAATATTTAGCGGTGCGGAAGAGTCGTTTTAGAAGAAGTACGAGCAAAACCGCGCCTGCCATACAAATATTTACAAAAGAGTCGCCAAATTCCGTGACAGCTACCAGCATATGATCACCCCAGGGGGTTCGCAGAGATTGAAAAAAATGATATACCGCCTGATCCGCAACCACCAGTGGATCCTTGGCCAGGACATCTTGTAAGACGCCGAGAAACCCCCATCCTGCGACAAAAAGCAATAGGACCAGAAATCCAAGAAACAATTCCTCTCCTTTCTGACGGAGGAATAGATAAAAGAGGAGCCTTTTTAAGGGAAGCGCGATACCTTGGACGGACACGTCAGCGGCAACCCATTCTTTCAGCGCTGCAAGCCAGATCGGCCATCGATGTCCGACCAATAGTACCAGCTTACGGCTTAGCCAAATGAAGCCCCACATGGCAGCGATCAGTGTGAAAATGAGCACGGCCAGGCGTGTGCTGACCGCTCCGGCCACTGCCAGTGAGGCTCCGAAAAAGACTCCCGGCAGAATATAGACGAAGGCCCAGCCGATGGCCGATAACACATTGACGACACCGAAATGCAGCCAACGCATCCCTAACATTCCAGCAACAAGCGGGATTACG
>CAYTAQ010000166.1:0-8896 GCA_964435695.1 uncultured Desulfobacterales bacterium
CGGGGTGTATAGGTATGGTCTTTTGAATCAAGGAGACTGATGGTTCCGTAAACATCTCCATCCGGCCAAAGCAGTGGAAATCCCAGATACGATACCATGTCCGATCCGAGGCTGCGATGGGGATCTCTGCTTTCATCCTTCATCACATTGGGAATGAGGAGCCGCTCTTTTGTCCGAATTACATGATCGCTGTAAAGGTGTTTTAAGGGCGTTTTGTCTCCTTTTTGAAAAGGATTGTTTTTGGATTCGCTGGAACAGATCACCTCCATATGGTCATTTGTCAATTTGCGAATTAAGGCGGCAGGAACATCGCAAAGATTGGCCAAAGTATTGACGATGCCCTGCCAGCTTTCCAATATGTCATGGGTCATTTGAATTTTCTGTTTGTCGATTACAGGCCCAAGGCGCTGCAAAATTCGCTTTTTGCCGCTAATCGGTTCAGTATTTTCCTTATTCCCCGCCATTGGTTGTGATTCCTAATTGACATTTTTCAAGTGTCTTCGTAAGGGCACTGAAGGATAGGACCCAGGCAGCGTCAATTTTCGTATATATTAAAATTGTTTTGTATGGGAATATATATTATCCTATTTTTTTTGTCAAAGAGATCAAAGGAATGAAAATGAAGAAAAACAGGAAATCGGAAAAAGAGCAGGGTATTGAATGGCCTGCGCTCATACCCGGAACGCTCATGAAGCGATATAAAAGATTTTTGGCGGCTGTTAACTAAATTGAGCGCTCACTTTGGTTAAAATCACCTGCCGACAGTGCTTGCGCTGCCGGGACAATTCCGGTATGGTTTTTCCCGGCAAAAAGAATTACCAAATTTGGGAGCAAATATGAAATTACGAACAATTCTGTTTATATATCTGGTTGTGCTCGCCATCGTCGATATGGTTATACCTGTTCCGATTATGGGTTTGATACTGATGTATGTTTTGTTGAGAAAACCGGTGTGGTTTAAAAAGTCTGTTTTAGAGATATACAACGATTAATCGTTATAATGGTATGAAACTGGATAATGCTGCGGAAGCACACATTTAAGCACCTTTATTGAAGACAGTAAAAAAGATATCCAAATATTAAAGTGAAAGACCGGCCGCCAAACCGTTTACAATGGCTTCGTTATACAGCAGCGGATTGGGATGAACCCGTTTGCCGGCTTCATCCGGAGAGAAACCGGTATGGATGAGATAGAGCCACGAAAGGGTCGGAGAACGGCTGACGCCTTCCACGCAGTGGATGTAGACCTTGTGATGAGGGATGGAAAGACATTTGTCGATGACCTCCATGACATCCCGTACTTGCTGGGGCAACATCAGACAATTGTCTATGATCGGAACTGTTTGTAACGTAAAGCCGGCGTCCATGAAAGGCTGCGGATCGTCATGGGGCAGATCGAGATTGAGGATGTGTGTGATGCCGCGCTGGATGAGTATTGGAATGTCATAGGCCATGATCCAGCTACCTTGGTAGATACGAGATGTAATTTTTTTGGGCTCAAGAGACATGGTTTGACTCCATATCAGATTTTCATGACAAATTTCAAGCATGTTTCATAAAATTCCAACATGTTGGCGTTGTTGGCAAATCAATGGATTAAGGTTAGACGAAAAGCAGATTGATTATGTTTTCATAGAATCGGTATACGATTTTACATCAGGAGGCTACCGTCACCATGCAATTGAAAAGCAGGAACATCATAATATTTTGGAGCTGCTTATTGCCAAGGAGGGAAAGACCGCCGCGAAACAAATGCAGCAGCACATCCGTAAACAACGGGAGTATGTCATCAACAACATCTTGAATAAACAAGACGGTATGCCGCAGTTGAATCCGCTTTTTATAAAAAATAAATCTTCTTAGCCATGATGTTTTCTCACCTTCCCCGGGATAAAAACAAGCACGAGAAGAATCATCACAAAAGCATATCCGGCAATTCCGAATAATGGCATGTTAAATCCAAAGTGATCCAGTAGAATGCCGACGACGATGGTTCCTAGAAAGTAACCGCTATCCGCAAATATCCGATTGATGACCATTACCCGACCGAATGAAGTCGGAGGGACAAGGTCCGAGATGAGGATATTGGGCATGCTGTTGATAATGGCGCCCATGCCTACCAAAACACAGCAAACGAGAAATGGATTGATGCGTATCGGGAGCAGGAGTGTTAATGCGGCAAGGCCGGAGAGAAGCATGCCGGGAACAAGGATGATTTTACGGCCGAACCGATCGGAAAGGTGTCCCAGCAGCATCAGACTGCCCATGGCCACACCTGCGGTGATGGAAAAGAAAAGGCCCAGTTCAGCCACATCGAGTTGAAAAACATCCTTACCGATAAACGGCAAGAGGGTGTGTCTGAAATAGGATCGATAAAAAAATACAAAAAATCCAATGGAGAATACGGGTAAAAGACTGAAGGCCAATTGTGCCGTATTCCCACGGGGCGTCGGTTTGCCGGCGGCAACGTCTTTTTGAGCATATGACCTGCCGGCCGGTAGTCTTTGAGCATCGCCATTACCGGCAGCATGCGTGCGTCCCTGACTTTGGGCCTGGGAATTTTTGGAAAAAATACGTTTCCGCCTTGTTTGTCGAGATTCCCTGACAATGCATACAGAATACAGAGAGCACGATTGGTTTGAGTGGCATTGGTCCAATGCTTGAGAATATGGGCATCATAGCCCTTCGAATCGATAATGTTGAATTCTCTCATGGCGGCACCGGCGGCTGTATGAAGCACCGCGCCTTCAGCCGCTGTTCCTACAATAATGACCGTATCGATAGCCGCCTGTTTGAGATAGTTTTCCAGGTCGGTGTTGAAAAACTTGTCGACGCTTGATTTGACGATGTAATCGCTTG
Source organism: uncultured Desulfobacterales bacterium (assembly GCA_964435695.1). Taxonomy (GTDB): domain Bacteria; phylum Desulfobacterota; class Desulfobacteria; order Desulfobacterales; family B30-G6; genus CAYTAQ01. The sequence continues at coordinate 2,860 of CAYTAQ010000166.1, forward strand.
CCAGAGGCGCAACATCTTCAAGAATGTCTGCCGGGTCTGCCTTGGTGGTCAAACTGTAGACCACGGGCAATGAACTGGTTCTTGCCCGCGCAATCAGTTTGCGTATAGCCGGAACGGTGTTTACGCACCGGGACCGCCGCTCATCATTGCAGTTGTTTTTCTGCACATCGAGAATCAGGAGCGCCGTGTGGATGGGGGCTATCGTGACAGGCTTCAATTCAGGCGCCCCCGGTGCAACGATTATTTATAATTATCGGTTTGGGTTTGCAATTTGCAGCAATGGGTGTTTTGATTATGAACAAGGCAGAATCGTTCAATGCGGGCAAGGTATTGCCGGATGAGTGGTTTACGGAGTCGGTTCATCCATAAAAGGAGGTAGAAATGGCAGAAAACAAGATAAGATGGTTCAGTCATGCATGTTTTTCCATTGAGACATCCAAGGGAAAAACCATCCTCATCGATCCCTGGTTCACCAATAACCCATTGAGTCCTGTGTCGGTGGATGCAATTGATACGGCGGATGTGCTTCTGGTCACCCATGATCATTTTGACCACTGTGCGGATGCGGTCGCTATTTCACGGAAAACCGGCGCTATTGTCGTAGGATTTCCGGAAACCGTCGGAAAATTCAAGACCGGGCAAGCGCTTCCGGAAGGAAATGTAGTTTCCGGCGGCATGGGGATGAATATTGGTGGAACCGTTGAAATCGAAGGCGTTGCCATTACGATGACACAGGCCTTTCATTCTTCGGAAAGCGGTTCGCCCTGCGGCTATATTGTAACACTGGAAGACGGCACTGTGATCTATCATGCCGGTGATACCGGCATTTTCGAAAGCATGAAGACGCTGGGGGACCTGTATGCCATCGATGTGGCACTGCTTCCCATCGGCAGCTGTTTTACCATGGATCCGTATCAGGCAGCCTGGGCGCTCAAACTGTTACGTCCTAAAAAAGCCATTCCCATGCACTACAAAACATTTCCCCTGCTGGTTCAGAATGCAGACGGTTTTGTGAAAAAAGCAGCGGAGCTGGCACCTGATGTGGAAGTTGTGGTGCTCAATCCGGGTGACACATATTCTATTTAAGTTCAATCAATGAATTTTCCAATGATGCTATGCTTGAGTTTAATTTCATGAATAAAACGATCATAATGATGCATCCTGATTATCGAACGAAGAATCAGATAAGCACCTAAAAATATCAAGGCTAAATTGAGTATTCCCAATGGAATAAGAAAATGCAATACATGAAGGACATCATAATATTTTGAAGTCGCTATCAGAACACTCATAACCGATAGAGGCAACGCTAATACAGCTATTCCCGTCCGCATCACAGCTAAAGATGTACGCTTTTCTGCCAAAACAAGTTGCGCCTCATTGATTGCTATTGAATCAGATTTTGTCTTTTCGTCGCTCAAAGCTCATGCCTTTTCGATAGGGTGTATTATTTCCTGACATTCATGCCGCCTATTATGCGTTTTTTCCTAAATTGGTCTGATATATTAATGCCTTATTTAACATGTCGCTACAGATATCAATAAAAATAAGTATATTTACATTCTGTTTGTTTTAGCATTTAGAAATATTCTAATGCCGTTTTCTTTCGTTACATTCATGCCAAATGAAAAAGAGCCTCCCTTTATCCCAAATACGTGTTCAACTGCTTTGATATCAGTGTATGGTGCCCAATTTTTCGCATCAGCGCTGAGATAAATCATGAAGTTTTTATAAAATATTTGTTTATCTTCTTCGCTCATTGCCGATATATTTTCAACAGTTAAACCTTCCGGTATTATCAATCGGAAATATACCCTTTGCTTAAGGATAAGACCAATTTCTTCATTCGTTATATCAAGCAGCTCACTGTCCAATATCATCTTTATTGGGATTTTATCTCCTTTATTAAGGTAAACGACATAGTTGGATATATTCTCGATATTCTTCATTTGACGGTAATGGATTATTTGCTCATTTTCAAATTCCTGAAAGATAATGCTTGGTTTTACACAACCAGCAATTATTGCCATCATCATTAAAATAATAATAAATCTGTAACCCAAAGATACCTCCCATCAAATGCCAAAAGCTTTAGATATCAACTCGTTGTAAAAGAGCCATAATTCAAAATTGTGAAAACTGGATTCGCCTCATGATATTTTAAAAACACAATATTGCAAGAAATACGGCCGTCGCATGTACATGCCAGATGTTATTTTACCGGAATACAGCTCAGTAGGAGACATCCACGGCTTTGAAAGACAAAAATTAACTTGGATGTCGAGTTATCGCAGGTTCGGCAAATCGTGTGGTATCTCCCGGCTGCAACGTCGCTCTTCAGCGGGCGCGGTATTTTTGCGATTGGCTGAAAGAGCTTGTTCGGAATTTATATCCGCCCTTCAAATCCTTCAACCAATAATTTATATTTCTCGTGAATCATCTTCCGATCAAACTCCCAAAACTCTTCCAGCATGGCCTGATCCTCTTCATCGGTAAAGTAAGTTCTGGATGAAGGGAAAAACACCTTATCTTCTTTCTCGATATGTCTGGGATAAAAATCGGTAAGGGTTTGAAGATTGGCGGCAATGTCCGTCAAGGCAGTCTCATCACCATTCCGGTAGCGAGTGTTGGCGGCAACAAGTGCTTTGGTTGTCTGTCGACCGAACAGGTGTTCCTCGATCAGTTCTTGCATGACTCGCCGGTCTTCTGTGGTCAGCTGTTTATTATTCAATTCTCGGAAAAGGATATCTTCCTCCTTTCCATGATGCGTCCGATCAGCGTATACCCGGATGAAATCAACCGCTATATCCACGAATACAGGATCTACCTTATGTTTCGATTCGATTTTGGCTAAAACGCCCTTGACAACAGAGAGCATCCGTTCAATCAGGCGATGCTCAACCATGAGTGGACCGCGTGCTTGCATTTTTGTCTCCTCCTTTCTATTACTTCCGAACGTTACGCATGACGGGCGAGGCTCTAGACACGTACCGTCTATGCGTCTTGTTCGATTCGTGCAAGCTTTACTTGATACCGTCGTTCTCCTGAAATCCTCGTCGACCGCGCACTGCGGCAATGTCGTCCGGAATTAGGTCCTGCCATCCCGACTTCACTTCGTCTCTGGTATCGAAACGAGCGATGTATGGCTTTATGTCCACGACCGGAGTACCGTCAAGAATGTCAACGTCTTCAACATTGAGGATATTGCCTTCGACCGAAATCAACTTCACAACACTGAAACCCAGCTTGTTGGGTCTGCAGGGCGCTCGTGTGGCGAACACCCCGTGTGTCGCTTCTTCCAGAAATGGTCGCACAGTAAGCTTTGTTTCCTGCGTCTTGTGAAACACATAGAACAGGTAGATGTGAGAAAAGCATTCCAGATCCACGAGGCCCTCGGAATATTCGGGATCGAGTACGATTCTTCCTTTTGAACCCTGAGCGAAAACTGGTTGGATCGGTGTTTGTGATGGATCGGCATGGGGAGATCGGACAACACCGATAGCATGAAAAACGAAATCCGCACACTTCATCTCTTCTCCCGTTCTTTCACCTGAAGAATCGAACAATAAATATATAGTTTCTTTATAACGCGCAGTATATTTTTTCTACAGTTCGTTCATAGGGCTTTTGACAGAGATAAACTCATTGTCAGGGGGCCTTGTTAATTGATACTAATTATCCGCTTTGGATTACAACAAAAATTGTCGTTTCTTAGAAATTACAGAAATACCATATATTGTGCTTTGCCCAAAACCAAAAGAATTGCCAATAGATGGAGAAGCATATTAGGTCCTGACATCACAGGAAGTATTGCCGGTAATATCTGAAAAGAATGCTGTTCGTACGATACTCGATATCTTGTGGTCGGCCGGAATACAATGTAACAGTGTGAGAAAGGGCGCTGCCAAGTCAATGATTTTTGCATTTTTCAAAACTGCCCTTTTTCTGTTTCACGGTTATGAACAGTACCGGTATCTTATAATTTCCATCCATCCGAATTTTCAACCATCGGAAAATAATTGTTCTGGTAGCATCCCCGATTAATCACTATATTTAGAAGGCCTCCGGCCTGATTAGGGACACAGGAATATAGGATTGATGGAGAAAAACACCGAATGTCAAACCGCCCACCATCAGTTTTTTCAATCCGGCATAACCGTAGGTGCCGATAATAGCCTTTAATAATAAAATCCATACTTTTTCATGGGCGTACTCAGTGATCGAATCGGCAGGCCGGTTGCCTTCCAATGATTTTGTTTTTACCTCTATTTTTTTGCCATATCTTGGCCACAACACTGCAAAGGAACCGTACACGAAACATCTTCCCCGACAGTGCAGGAACACGTCTTGATAACTTGAAGTTCAAGGCCACATTTTTCGCATTTGAAAAGATCACCTTTTTTCATTTCAGCACAGTTAGCCATAATTTTCTCTCCCTTTTTTTGGAATTATAAATTATCATACCCCAAACATCATCAGAGCAAATCGACTGTAAATGGTGGCGATGCTGATCGTCGGGAAATCACGCTTTCCAAAGTCCGTGAATGTTACAGTACTCCCGAGCCTGAATATCTTTGGCTTCAACCATAAAGGTTGCTTGCGGTTCGTCGCCGGGATTCAAAAACTGTCGGTAGGCTTTGCCATCCGCTATGATTTCAATCCACTCAATATAATGCTTTTCTTCCATGGGATGAGGGGTACTGCCAATCTTTACATTTACGCCACCTTGAATTTTCTCGATGACCGGCACATGTTTTTCTTTTGCAGCGTCGACCGTATTTTCCACCATCTGTTTCATCGGTTCACCGCAACAGACCAGTTCACCCCCGCCTCCGTGCAGTACCTCAACAATGTTACCACATTTTTCACACTTGTAAATTTCTAATTGTTTAGCCATTTTCTTTTCCTTGCATTATAGTATACATACGTTGAATTTAAGGATAGTTGAACTATTGTAAAAACGTAAAGAGAATGAATCAGGGGAGGAGAGGTGTGTTAAAATCATGTCAGATTCAAGCCTGATTCATAATTTGAAATACAATATCAGGAAATTATAAAAACCACAAGATACGGATTTTTCGCATTGGTTGTAAGGGTGGTGATATGTTCTGAAAAGGTACTTGAAAACCAAATATCAGCCGGTTACTGATGCATGGAGACAAGTGCAACTATCCGAAAAGTTATAAATATTGCCGATACCATCTGGTCATGCCCACGGTACCATGGAGGCACCTATGAATGCAAGATTCGGTATGCTGTGATTATTTTCGAACACCGGTAAAATTTCAGGGGTCTGATATCTACCGTTTTGTTGGAGATGTCACCACGTCTCTGACCCTTAAAAAGCATGTGATCTCAAAAAGTAATCGCAGGTTTTAGCCTCCTGCGAGCGACCACAATATCTTGGTGCGCCACGAGGGCGCAGGACGCCAGCGGATGAAAGATCCGCACGGGAAATTGTCGGTTCATCCCGGTAGCTACCCAGACAGTGGGATAGGGAGACCTTCCTGCTGAAGCTCTGGGGACAAATGTAAGCCAATAGGGCTGCAGCAACCTGGCAGGTTGTAACGCGAGTGAACCCTGAGCAGGCCCCGAAAGGACAGTTGTGGATGCCGACTCGCCCAAGATTCGGGGAAGGCCGAGGCGGGATAGGGACGTAACCGACCCACCTATTCCGATCCACACCGGGGTATTGGGGACAGCATGCCAGGAAGGTGTCCTGGGTAACGTGGGAGACCCGTCCTGGATGCGGGGTCGCGGCCCGCAACAATACGATTGGTTGTGTATTGGTCAGGGCGGGAGTCGGAGAGGGTCATATTACCTGTGATACCGGGTAATTCCGGTGGAGGGAAGGACCCTTGCTTCTGGCGTGCTTTTGAAGGAAACGAGAAGCGGTGATTGGTCTTTGGGCCTATAAACACCTTAAAACTTCGGACTTTCCAGAGAAAGCTTTATCGTAAGGCGAAGGCGCAGTGGCATACGATGCACTCGCGGGGCATCTAACGAGAAATGCTTCACGCCGTGTGCCTTATGGTGA
>CAYTAQ010000167.1:0-8652 GCA_964435695.1 uncultured Desulfobacterales bacterium
ACCCGGCAGGGAACATAGCGGTGCATAGGGGTTCCGACAAAGTCTCGGTTTGTGTTTTTCGTTAATCTGTTGACGTTGGCGCCGTATTTAACGCCATCGTAGACAAGACCAAATCCTTGTGGAATGATGACCTGTCCCTTTCTGGCATCTATGGTTACTTCAGCTTCTATTTCTTCCCCCCCTGCTTCGGTGATGACCCTTACCATCTGTTTGTCAACGATACCCAGCGTTTCTGCATCAGAGGGATTTATTGCCAGGGTGCACGCTCTTCTGCCTTCGTTCCATGCAGGGTTCCTCATAGCCGTATTGGAATTCATGTCCATATGGCGTCCTGCCATCAGAATCAATGGAAATTCAGCATCAGTTTTCAGCCGTTTCTCTTCCTCACCGGGGCTGATTTCCTTTATCCACTCTTCCACCTCTGCGGTATGAAGCCGTATCCTGCCGTCCTTTGTGGCCAATCTACCAAGGTTTTTCCCGATATCCTGTACTCCGACCAGCACGCCTTCCGGATGGTCGATAATAGCCTGGTAGAGGGCCAGCCCCTGGTCCGGTCCGGCGTCGAATCCCACCCTTGCCGCCTCCTCCTGCTTTAACGGGGACCTCTGTAAAAACCCGGTGAAATAGCTGGCCAGGTGGGCAGAACCGATAGCATTACCCAGCGTCTTGGCTGCTATGAAGGGTACCCTCATCATGTTCTCAGGATGTTCCATTACATAACCTATCAGCGCATCACGGTATGACCTCAAACTGCCGCTTCCGGCAGCTTGGTAAAGCGAGTCGGGTAGTGCGGGAATCAGCCCCATAGCGTCGGCCAGGAGAGTGAATATCTCACCCGTTTCTTTCTGCTCTCCCTCTACCTCAACAACAGGCCGGCGCATCCGGCTGATTACGTCCAGGAAACCTTTCTTGATTTTGGAGGGGATAATAGCGTCCGACGGGCTCCATGATTCGTAGGTCGACCTGCAGGGCAGGACATAGTGTGCAAGTGTGGCGGTCTCACTCATTGCAATCTCGGTTACCACCAGCAGATCGAGCTGCCCGAATGCCTCTTCATACGCGGTCGTATCGGCATAAGACCGTAATGGATTGGCTCCCATGACGACGACGGCCCTCAACCGGTCGGAACGGTCGTTGGCGATCTCTTCCGGCATCACATTGGGAGGGAACATCCCCGCGATAGCCGGGATGTTGGTCACCGCTGTCCTCCACGTCTTGGGGTCATTCGGATCTGAGTACTTCTTTCCGCCCGCAAGGTAGTCTCCTCCAGACACACCGATGCGTCCGCAGATCGTCAGCAACACAACGAGCAGATATGATACAAGGGCACTGTGCCGGTTCATCAGGATGCCAAGATCGTCACGCAGGCAGGACTGGCGTTTGGCGAATTCCCGGCAGACACGAAACACCTGGTCGTACTCCAGTTCGCAGACCTTTAGCGCTGCGTTGACGTCAAATCCGTCGAACCAGGTCAGTATCTCCTTGAACCCGTTAACGTGCTTGTCGATGTATTCCTGGTTATGCATACCCTCTTTGAGGATGATAGCAATCATCGATTTTAACAGCAAGGCATCCGTACCCGGCCGAAGGGCCAGGTGGATATCCGCTATTTTCGCAGTTTTCGAACGGCGCGGGTCGATCACTACAAGCAGCTTGTCCGGGTCTTTTGAGATTCTGGTCAATACTCTCCTGGCCTGGGGTATATGGTGGCTCATCATCCCATTCCAACCGACGGCCATCAGCATCCCGGTATTCTCGTAATCAGGTACCAACTCGAGCAGCTGGCTTCCGAATGTCAGCCCGTGCGCCCAATACCGGCCGGAAAACTCCTGGTTGGCGGATGAGTACTGGTATCGCGACCCAAGAGCCTGAACGAAGATGACCGGGAATCGGGCCGGGTAGAAGTTGAATTCCCCTCCACCGGCTACCGACGCCAGGGAGCGCGGCCCATGCTCTTGAAGTATCTTCTTGAGTTTTTCTGCGATCTCGCCGATTGCCTGATCCCAACTTATGCGTTCAAACTTGCCGCCTACCTTCTTCATCGGGTAAAGCAACCGGTCCGCATTGTGCTCATGATAGGCGATGTTCATGCCCTTTCGGCAGACGTATCCTTCGCTGATAGGGCTGTCCTTGTCAGGACGGACTTTAACAATACGGTTGTTTTCAACTTTAACTTCAAGGCCGCAGCAGACAGCGCACATTACGCAGGTTGTCTTCTCCCATTCTTCCATCATTTTTTCTCCCTTTTTTTACAATAAAAAGCCTAAATAACTTATGCTGATGCAATGCCAAAATTTTTTTTAGCACTGCCCACCACTAAGCTGAGAACCATGCCCATTTGAGGCCGCAGCAAGTTTTTGCGTAATTTGAAACCGGTGGACAAATCAGTTTTCAGGTCATTCTGATCTATTAGAATAAATTTTGGTCTAAGCTGCGGAAATTGTAAATACGTATCCAAGCGATGATTAAAATCAGCATCCCTGTATTCTGCTGTTATTTCGTCATAATTTTCGGTCATTTTTATTACCTCCTTTTAAAGATGTAAATCGAACAGATCTATTTCACAGACTGCCTTTCGATGCCGGCTTCACAACTATTTTCTTCTGGTGATCTGAATGTGATCAGATTGGATGAATTTTTCTAGTATTTCAAAACCACTCATTTTTTGTGTGTCCATATTGTTTCTCCTATGTGCATAGCCTTTAATTATACCGATTGGTATAATAATTGGTAAAAAAAATTAGCCCCGAAGCTCGGCATTTACAAGGTTTATGATTTGATCTATGTTTCGGCTCAAATGAATGGTGTTGCCGGTCGCCTTCGACAACATAATCCCACCTTCTATCAGTGAGACAAAAACAGATGCGAATTGTTCGGGTTTGGTAATTGGATTAATCTGTTTATGTTTGATTCCGCTGTAAACAATCCGGCTGACGGTGTTTACCCAGCTGTTAATGGCTTCTGCCACCCGCTCCTTTAGAGGCGGATGAATATGATCGGAATCGATTGCAGCATTCAGCAAGGGACATCCGCCTTTACGGGATAATTCCTGAAACTCGTCGAGATAAAAATTGGCAAATGCTATGAGTTTGTCACAGGCGTTTTCTTTGGAACGGACAACACTTTCAATTTTCTTCGAAATTTCAGCAAAATTATAGTCGAAAGCCGCAAGGGCAATCTCGTCTTTATCAATGAAATTACCGTAAATAGCGCCTTTGGTCATATTGATGGCTTTGGTCAACTGTGACATCGTCGTGCCTTTATAACCATACATGTTAAAGATAGGCGCTGACTTTTTGATAATGAAATTTCTGGTTTCTTCTGCCTTGCTCATTTTTGCATCCTTTCATCTTGAGCGCAAAATATACCATTTGGTATTTATTGTCAAGCATTTTCCCCTATGAAACATCCGATTACATATTGCATACGCAAGCCTTCAATTTTTTTTGGGCGCCCAAATTGTGTAAATCGTGCCGTAGCTGAAATTTTGAAAGAAAATATTTATCTCGTATTATGAAAGTCTATCAATTTTTATATTAAGTATTTTAGTAATGCGTTTGGCCATCGCTTGGGAGAGCCGACGCTTGCCTCTTTCATAGTCACTGACCATATTCTGACGGATGCCAAGCTTCTCGGCAAGCTGAGATTGCGACAGGTTCGCCTTAAGTCTGGCAGCTGAAAGAAGGTTGCCGACTCTGTTTGATTGCATTTCTTTCCAAAAATCAGTCTCTTCAATAGCAACACTCTCAGAGTTATCGGAGCTGAGAATACTCACTTCGAATTTTTTACTAATCCACTCTATGAGCTCATCAACATGCTCACCTTGAAGCGATATCTCAATACGGGGCTTTTTCACGAGAGCCAACATAATACACCTCAATTACGATCTCCCTTTGCCGATAAGTCCAACATGCCACATAGCGATAATTTAAATGGCAGTGGTATGTTTCCTTACTCAAGGGTGAAAAATTGTGCCAACTTTTTTGTATCGGGCCATCTGCTTTGCGGTCTTCAATCAACAAGAACAGCAGCTTCCGCACATTTATTGGCAGTTTTTTCAGGTCACGGAGGGCTTTCTTTTTGATTTTGACCTCGTATTGCATTTGGTTATATTATTACCTTATGAGGTTATAGTCAAGACATGTTTATTGGAGGTGCGAACATTAATATTTAAATGAGATTGCAGCACGGAAAACACGCTTTGAAAAATGCCAGATACCTTGATCTGAAATCTCTTGAAACCCATCCCAAACTCATCATGGTCAAGGTAACGGGCTGGAGTCAGACCGGGCCCTATAAAAATAGACCCGGCTTCGGCACACTTGCAGAGGCTTTCAGCGGGGTTGCCCTACCAACGCAATCGATTTGAAGCATGTAAAAATGCCGACTTTCTATACCAGGAAAGGTGTTCTTCACATCTGATCATCCATCATGTTACGAAGCTGTTCAACGGATTCAACGGCGATTTCAATGGCATGCTGCATCTTTGTAAACCCCATGGTGTTGGACAGACCCACAGCCCAGACGGCGATGGGCGGACCCATACGATTATTCAGAGGAACCGCAACCGCGCGGATACCGGTTAAATATTCTTCATCGTCAATGGCATAGCCTTGATTCCGGACGCGTTCAATTTCTGCCAGGTATTCTTTTTCGCTGATAATCGAGCGGGAGGTGTACCGGGGAAGACCCTTGTCTTTGATGAGAGCCCTGATTTCTTCGTCAGATTTTCCAGCCATAAAAATCTTGGCTGCGGCGCCCGCAAAAAGTGGAATGGTGGTACCGGGGGAGGCAGAAATTTTCAACGGTTCGTCCGCCTCGGCGGTGGCCATGATCAGAACACGTTTCCGGAGCAATACACCCAGGAAAACCGTTTCACGGATTCGATCCCGGATGGCGTTGATGGCGGGTTGTGCGTGCTCGGTCATCTTCAGCGGATTCCAGGTAGAGAATGCCAGATCCATGACCGTCGGGCCTAAAAATAGTTTCCGACCGTTATGTTCCTGGATAAGGGCGCCTTCCCGCAGAAGTGCATGGACCAGACCATGGGTGGTGCTTTTGCTGTAACCCAGCTGCTGGGCCAGCTCGGTCAAGCCTAAATGCCGGTGGGATTCGGTGAGGGTGCGCAACAATTGAAACGCTTTATGAACTGCAGGTGCCTGATATCCCGGGGGATGGGAAGCCGATTTTTTTAGTGTCATGTGCGCTTGCCTTAGAATGTTATATTATATTGAACTTAATTAGCCCTTTATTATGCATTAGTCAAGTAAAACATTTCTTGACTAACATCATAATTGTGCTATAATAAAAGGTAAAATAACATTAATCGTCTTATTCTCTATATTTTGATTATTTTTAATAGTTCATTACAATGAACTATTAGAGCGGAAAAGCCATGTTGTCGGAAAACGATTTAGAACGATACGATCGACAGATTTTGCTGCCTGAAATCGGGCAAAGCGGACAGACAAAGCTGAGGCAAGCCAAGGTATTGATTGCGGGTGCCGGCGGCCTGGGATCACCGGCCGCATTATACTTGGCTGCAGCAGGTATTGGAACGCTGAAGATTATTGATAATGACCGAGTTGCTTTGAGTAATCTAAACCGCCAGATCTTGCATGGCGATAGCGATATCGGCAAGCTCAAGGTGGATTCAGCAAAAAAGAGGCTTGCGCGGTTAAATTCGCATACAAGCATTGAGACCATTGCTGAAACCATGACAGAGGGAAATGCGGTAGCGCTTGCAGCCGGATGTGATGTCATCATTGATGCCTTGGACAATATTGAAACGCGGTTTATCTTGAATCAGGCGGCTGTAGCGCATCGCATTCCTTTTATACATGGAGCGGTCAACGGATTTGAAGGCCGTGCAATGACCATCATACCCGGGAAGAGTGCCTGTTTGCGGTGTATGCATCGGGGGGCCGCACCCTCACCATCCAAATTTCCGGTTATCGGGGTGGCGCCTGGGGTGATCGGCGCCATTCAGGCGACGGAAGCGATAAAAGTATTACTCAATATCGGAAGACCATTGCTGAATCGATTGCTGGTGTATGACGGCTTCAATCTAAGATGCCAGGAATTTAAAATTAAAATAAATCCGCAATGTGATCTTTGCGGTCATTTACAACAGGGTTGAACGATTTTTGCTTCGTAATATATTTCTTAAATATGTACTTAGTCGAAAGGACGAAGCTGTGAGCATTACCATCAATATCCACAAAACGCATCGCGAATACACGGATGAGCAGGAGAGGCTGGAAGTAAACGGGCAAACCATCGGTGAATGCATAAAGGATTTGATCGATCAATATCCAGGAATGAAAAAGGCCGTATTTGATGCAAAAGGAAAGTTGCTCAGCCAGATCGAAATCTATTTAAATATGGAGAGTGCCTATCCGGACGAACTGAAAAAACCGGTCAGGGATGGAGATGAAATTCATATTGTGGTGATGCTGGCCGGCGGATAGCTTGTATCAATACATAAAAAAAGGTTTCAGGTGTCAGCCCGCCCTGGCGCGACATCCATGCCGGAGGCCAATCCCCTTTGCCGACTGGGCTGAACGAGGGGAAAAGTTACTTTCTGTATTGATCAGGCCTGGGCCAGGGGTTTCAGAGGAGGATTCCTGACACCTGAACACTGAAACCTCGTATACGTATCACTTGGACCCTTGAACCCTCGGATCCTGGAATCCTTTAATAAAAAAACGCCGTTCCATTGATTACTCACTGGTGGAACGGCGTTTCTGCTTTATGGGTATTGCGGCGATGAGCTTGAACCTTCGCCGCGGTAAATGCTACATCTCTTCATGCAGTGCAAGTGCTTGTTTCTGAGCGGCCTTGAGCCGCTTTGCGGCCGTCCGTTTTTTCGATAGACTGACATCCGCGCTGTCCACAAACTGGATGGCTTTGACATCACAGAAGCGGACGCATTGCGGGTCGCCGTCGCACAGATCACATTTGGTCACCTTTCTGTCAATGGGGTTGTAATTCATTGCGCCGAACGGGCAAACTGAAACGCAGGTGCGGCAACCGATGCATATATCGTAATCGACTTCCACCCGGTTCATTTCATCATTGCGGGAAATAGCGCCCACAGGGCAACCGACCATGCAGGGTGCATCCTGGCACTGCTGGCAGGACATGGGAATATAGAGGCCTTCCATGTCCCACTTGACAACCCGGATCCGGCTCCGCATCGGATTGATGACGCCATCGTGCTTGAGCGTACACACCTGCTCACAGGTTCGGCAGCCTGTGCATTTTTCATAATCAATTTTCAGTACTTTGGTATTTTTATGCATGATCCTATCCTTTCACATCGATCACAGAAGGTGAGATGGTTCGTTATCAAGCCCCAGTGCCTCCAATGTCATGGGTGTGGGTACGCCTTCTTCATCCAGCCCTTTGTGCTCGTAGAACTCATCGATCATCTTTTCGAATTTTTCCTTGTCGATTTTTCTTCCGATGACGTCCTTGGCACCGCGTCGGCAGGGCTCGTCAAAGTAGCGGTGATTGAGCATGTCGCCTTTCCTGAGGTCCCGACGCTGGAGGCCTTCCCGCAGGTTATACATTCGCTCCACCATATTGGCGCGTCTGGCAACGTCCCAGATTTCTTCAGGCGTCATTTGAAGGCCGGTGTTGTAGTAAAGGACTTTGGACCAATCTTCGAAGTTGGGCAGGGTGGCGCCGAGAAAGGTCGTGTGATATTTACAGATACCGAGACAATCCACGGCCATATACGTGTTCTCCTGCCAGAAGACCTGCCAGGGCTTACCGATGTATTCGGTGTGCTCGCTGCTCAGCGGTCCATCGTATGGGACGGGGTTGCTGTAAATCTTTCGGAGAACGGGTTCCGGCAGGTGGTACAGGTCGATGGCCGGCCGGCTGCGCAAGTGATCGGAACCGCGGGATGCGGTGGCGATATTGAGAGCCAGTCCCGGTGTGCCGCGTTCGTCGGAGTGAAGATTGCTCATGCCTTTAACCTGGATCAGATACTCAAAAGAATTCTGGCCGATTTTGTCAGATGCCTGGATGCCGCCCTCAGCCAGTGTATCCCCCAGCCAATTGTCCCGATTGCAGATGTGGTGGATCATCTCCATCACGGCTTCATCATTGCCGAAGCGGAGATCCAGACCATCGGTTTCTTTGTCGGTCAGGATGCCCAGTTCATAAAGCTCCATGGCCCAGGAAATGAGGCTGCCGATTTCAAGATTATCCACCCCGTACTGGTCCACCAGATGGTTGCTGGTCAAAAGGGTGTTCATCCTGGGGGTATCGGTTTCACTGCAGAATGCGCCCTGTGATGTGTATTCGGGCCCTTCATCATACTTTCCGGCATAGGCACCATCCGGAATCTTGTACTGGCCCCGGCAGTGGACCTGGCAGCCGTAACAGGCAGCCATATGATAGGGGCCCATGGTATCTTCGAGGACTTCGTCCAGGGCTTCGGGCTCAATTTCGTCGGCATACTCCGTCTGATTGTATTGGAAATTGCGGGTTCGAATACCGCCCCAGGTATTGGTGGCACCCCAGATAAAGGGTGTTCCAAGTTTTCCCATGGTCTGGTTGACTTTAGCGCTGGTAATCTGGTCGATGAAGCGTTTGTTGAACTCCAGTGCTTCCATGGGATGGGCGATTTTAAGGTCCATG